>JANMQK010000302.1:0-3294 GCA_031370485.1 Acidobacteriota bacterium
CCGGCTCGGGCCCGGCGGAGGTCATGACGTACTCGATGATGCCGGACACCGGCCGCCCGAGCTTGCGGGCCGCCTGGACGTGCGGCGGGGTCGTCGCGGTGTAGTCGCGCAGCTCCTTGCGCAGCGCCTTGCGGTAGACAAGATGATCGTCGTGCCGCCCCTCACGCAGATCCTTGACGAAACCGCGGAGGTACTCCGTGACCGCTTCTTTCGAGTCGCCGCGGAAGAGCCGCTCGAACAGCCCGCGCTGGAAAATCTTGCTGAGCTCGGTCCAGTCGCGCCGCACCACCTCCATGCCGACGAACACCACCTCATCGCGCGCCGCGCCATCGGGGCCGGGCGGCGGCGACAGGAGCCCGGCGTAGCGTTTCCTCGCGCCGGCGCCGCCGTGCCGCACGGCCGGCAGGAAAAACCTCGCGTAGAGCGCATCGAACTCGAGCTCGAGAAAGCTCGTGACACCCCAGCGCGCGCGGACCTCCGCGCGCAGGGCATCGTTGACCCGCGCGCAGAGCGCCGCCCCGAACCTGCGCGCCGGCTCGCGGTCGAGTCCCGAGGTGACGAACAGCGAATCGGTGTCGCCGTACAGCACGCGGTGTCCCCAGGCCTCGACCTGGTCGCGCGCCCAGTGCAGGACCCACTGGCCGAAGTGGGTGATGGCGTTCGCGACCGGCGCCGAGTAGAAGCGGCAGGCGGGAGTCGCCAGCACCCCGTAGAACGAGTTCATCAGGATCTTGAGCGCGTGCGCCCCGATGGCGTCCCCCCTTTTTTTCGCAGCGTCGCGCCGCGGGAAGAGCGCCGCCACCATCTCCGGCAGGATCCCCGGCTCGCGGCGGAAGCAGGCGCCGTTCGGGGCGCGGATGAGATCCCCGGCCTCGCCGGCACCGGGCTCGGGGACGAACCCGAGCGGATCAAGGTTGAACGTGCGGATGAGGCTCGGGTAAAGACTCTTGAAGTCGAACGCGAGGACATTGTCGTAAAGCCCCGGCGCCGGCTCGAGGACCGCCCCGCCCAGGGTCGGCGCCACCTCCCCCGGTTTCGCCCCGACGCCGGGGGCGACGTGACCCCGGCGCCTGAGCTCGGGAAGGTAGAGGAAGTCGAACGAGGCGATGCTGGCGCCGACCCGATCGGGCGGCATGCCGGTCAGGAGGCTCCGCCGCACCGCCAGGTCGACGAGCCCGGCGCGGTCGAGGATGCCGAGGACCAGCAGGGCGTCGCGCAGGTTGTATTCGACGAACCGCGGCAGGTCCTCGTGGAAGGCCCGCTCGATCGCCTGCGCTCCACCCCGCCCGTCTTCGAGGGTCACCTTCCCCTCCCCGAGAATCTCGCGGGCCGCTGTGTCCAGGCGGTAGTCCTCGAGTTTCACGAAGGCGCCCTTGAGGAGATCGATGCCGTCCAGCACGACGCGGCCCGGGATCTCCGCCCGCGACCGGCCCCAGGCGGACCGGTCGCGGATCACCCGGAGCGACCCCGGGACGCGGCCCACGTCGAACACCACGCCGCGCCGTGCCGCGGCAGCGGCGAGCACCGCGAGATCGAAGTCGATCACGTTCCAGCCCGTCAGGATGTCGAAGTCGATCGCCCCCATCCGGAGGACGAGGGCCGACAGAAGCCCGCGCTCGTCGCCGCAGCCGACCGCCTGACCGGCCCAGGGCGATCCGCGCAGTTTGCTTTCCACCTCCGCCGCAGGGAGGGCCAGGAGAGTTTCTTCGACTCCCGCCCCCGCGAGCGCCGCGGCGTAAACGCGCTTTCCCGCCGGGTCGGTCTCGATGTCGAGCGAGAGGACCTTGAGCGTCCCCGGCGCTGGCTCCCAGTCGCCGGGAGAAACCACGGGGTCCTCGAAAATCCGGAGCGCCGCGTCCCCCGCGTCGTCCGGCCCTGGCGCCTTGTCCTCGATCGTGACGGAGCCCCGGATGCCGCGGTCGATGAGATACCGCATCGCGAATCGGACGTCGGCCTCGAGGGGGGCGACACCCCGCGCCCGCAAGGCGTCACGAAGAGGGACGGTCGCGGGGGGTGCCGGGACCTCCACGCGCACGACCGCCTCGCCCCGCATGGTCAATAGATCGGTCGGCGCCAGGAGCGCCGCGCCCGCCTCGAGCGCCAGGGCCGCGTCGGCCGCGCGCACGAAGAAATAAGGGACCGTTCGCGTGTCCCGCACCAGGAATGGGCCGCCCTTCTCCAGCCGGCCGAATAGGTGCACGACCGGCCGGCCCGCCTCGATGCGATAGGTCGGCTGCAGGATGAACCCCCGGTGTCTCACCGAGCCTCCCACTTGACCACGGCCGCCGGCCCGTTGTGGCCCGGGCGGGGACAGGCTAGACTATGGGCCGCCATGCACAATCCCCAGGTTCCCGAGACCCTCGAAGGCTGGAGCGTGCTCCACCAGATGTTCCGCATCCGGTGGGAGAGTTGGAAGGCGCTGCCGGCCGCGCGCCGCAAGACCCTCGCCGAGGAGGCTGCCACGGTCCTCGCCGCGATGGAGGAGCACAAGGACGGGCCGAGCGCTCTCGTCGACCTTCTCGGGCACAAGGGCGACCTGATGCTGATCCATTTCCGCAAGACCTTTGACCTCCTGAGCGAGGCCGAGCTGAAGATCGCGCAGACCGGCCTGCACGACCATCTCATACCAACCACGTCGTATGTCTCGATCGTCGAGCTCGGCATGTACGACATGACGGCCAAGATCCACGAGGACCTTCGCGGCCGCGGCCTCGCGAGCGGGTCGGAGGAGTTCGAGCGCGCCTTCGATCAGGAGATGGAGCGCCAGCGCGAGCGGACGATCGGCCGCCTGTTCACCGAGGTCCCCCGCCGCCGCCAGGTCTGCTTCTACCCGATGAACAAGAAACGGGGCGAGACCAAGAACTGGTACACCGTGCCGTTCGAGAAGCGCGCCGCCATGATGCGCGAGCACGGGCTCATCGGCCGCGGGTACGCGGCCCAGATCACCCAGATCATCTCCGGGTCGATCGGTCTCGACGACTGGGAGTGGGGCGTTGATCTTTTCGCCGACGACCCCGTGGTCTTCAAGAAGCTGATCTACGAGATGCGCTTCGACGAGGCGAGCGCCGACTACGCCGAATTCGGGCCGTTTTACGTCGGGCTCCGTTTTGCGGCCAAAGAACTCCCCCGCCTTCTCGAAGGCCACGTCCCCGCCTAGAAAAGCCAGCTCACTCCCCGCGCTTGCCGCGCGCGGCACCGCCTGCGACGAGCGCGCGCAGCGCGTCGCGTCCCCCCTTCAGGATCGGCTGCCCGTGGCCGAAGCCGAGCACCTCGAACTTCAGCTCGAGCAGGCGG
>JANMQK010000345.1:0-33245 GCA_031370485.1 Acidobacteriota bacterium
CCGAGATCCAGCGCGTCGTCATCGCCAAGGAGGTTCTCAAGGGGCAAGACGCATGAAGAACCCGACCGGAAAGCCGGCGGCGATCGCTCCCGAGACCCGCAGGGAATGGGAGGAGAAGACCCTGCGCAAGGCGCTGCAGTCGAAGCCCGAGCGCCTCGAAGCGTTCACGACCGTGTCGGACGTGCCGATCGACCGGCTGAACACCGCCGAGGACCTCGAGGACTGGGACCCGGCCGGGATGCTGGGGTTCCCCGGTGAGCCGCCCTACACCCGGGGGGTCCACCCCACGATGTACCGCGGCCGGCTCTGGACGATGCGGCAGTTCGCGGGGTTCGGAAGCGCCGAGGACACCAACCAGAGGTTCCGCTACCTCCTCGACCACGGGCAGACCGGGCTGTCGGTGGCCTTCGACCTCCCGACCCTGATGGGCCGTGACTCCGACGATCCCCTGGCCGAGGGCGAGGTCGGGCGGGAGGGTGTCGTCATCGACACGCTGGCCGACATGGAGATCCTGTTCCGGGGCATTCCACTGGGAGAGGTCTCGACCTCCATGACGATCAACGCTCCCGCGGCGGTCCTGCTCGCCATGTACCTGGCGGTGGCCGAAAAGCAGGGAGTATCGTTCGATGCCGTCGAGGGCACGATCCAGAACGACATCCTCAAGGAATACATCGCCCAGAAGGAATGGATCTACCCGCCGTCGCCGTCGATGCGCATCATCACGGACATGATCGCGTTCTGCACGGCGCGCGTGCCGAAGTGGAACACCGTGTCCATCAGCGGCTACCACATCCGCGAGGCCGGATCGACAGCCGTCCAGGAGCTCGCCTTCACCCTCGCCGACGGCATCGCCTACGTGCAGGCCGCGGTCGAGAGGGGACAGGAGGTCGACGCGTTCGCGCCCCGCCTGAGCTTCTTCTTCAATTCACACAACGATTTCTTCGAGGAGATCGCCAAGCTCCGCGCGGCGCGCCGGATCTGGGCCAACGTGATGCGGGATCGATTCAAGGCGAAGAATCCGCGTTCCTGGATGCTGCGGACCCACGTCCAGACCGCGGGATGCTCCCTGACCGCGCAGCAGCCCCACAACAACGTCGTGCGGGTGACCGTCCAGGCGCTGGCCGCCGTACTTGGAGGGACCCAGTCCCTGCACACCAACAGCCTGGACGAGACGCTCGCCCTTCCCTCCGAGGATTCGGCCCGCCTGGCCCTGCGCACGCAGCAGATCCTGGGGGAGGAGAGCGGCGTGGCGAACACCGTCGATCCGCTGGCCGGCTCGTACTTTGTCGAGACTCTCACGAACCGGACCGAACAGGCCGCCCTGGACTACATCCGCCGCATCGACGAGATGGGCGGGATGATCGCGGCGATCGAGCAGGGATTCCCCCAGCGGGAGATCGCCGAGGCCTCGTACCGCTACCAGCAGCAGATTGACAGCGGCGAGAAGACGGTGGTCGGCGTCAACCGCTACACGGAGGGGGGCCGGATGGAGGTTCCGCTCCTGCGCATTGGCCCGGAGGTGGAGATAAACCAGCTCGATCGCCTGCGCAGCGTCCGCGCTTCGCGGGACGCCGCCCGGAACGCACGCGCACTCGCGGCCCTCGAGGCGGCGGCTCGCTCGGATGACAACCTGATGCCCCCCATCCTCGAGGCCGTGAAGTCGTACGCCTCGGTCCAGGAGATCTGCGATACGCTCAAGCCCGTGTTCGGAGTCTACCGGGAAGGACAGGTGCACTTGTGACGGCAGGGGGCCGGAAGGTCCGCCTGCTGGTCGGGAAGGTCGGCCTGGACGGCCACGACCGGGGCGCGAAGATCATCGCCCGCGCTTTGCGCGACGCGGGGTTCGAGATCATCTATACGGGCCTGCACCAGACCCCCGAGATGGTGGCGGCCATCGCCCTGCAGGAGGACGTCGACGGAGTCGGGCTGTCCATCCTCTCGGGAGCGCACAACACAATCTTTCCGAAAATCCTCAAACTCCTGCGCGAGAAGGGGGGCGGCGACATCGTAGTCTTCGGGGGCGGCATCGTGCCCGACGAGGACGCCGCCGCGCTGAACGAGGCCGGCGTGAAGGCTGTATTCACCCCGGGCACCACGACCCGGCAGGTGATCGAATGGGTGACCGCCAACGTTCCGCCCCGCCGACGCTGACCTGGTGTAGGATCGCGGCTCGGAGCTTCACGGGCAACCGGATGGCTCATTGGGCGTGCCGGGGATGGGACACCGCGCGCCACGGAGGACCTGGTGAAAAAGATCCTGCTGGCCGATGACAGTATCACCATACAGAAAGTCGTCGAGCTGACTTTCTCCGAGGGTGACTACCAGGTCGTCTGTGTCAGCAATGGGACCCAGGCGCTCAAGAAGACCCAGGAACTCCAGCCCGACATCATCCTGCTCGACGTCATCATGCCCGAGAAGAACGGCTACGAGGTGTGCGAGCAGATCAAGCGCAACCCGGCCACCTCGGGGATACCGGTCCTCCTGCTCACGGGGACCTTCGAACCATTCGACAAGAAACGCGCCGAGGCGATCCGCGCCGACGGCCATCTCACCAAGCCGTTTGAATCACAGTCACTGGTGTCGAAGGTCGAGGCGCTGATCGCGGCCCGCCCGAGTGTTGTGCCGGTGGAGCGCGCCGGCGCCATGGACATCATCGCAGGCGGCGAGGTCCGCCACCTCGCCGCCGACCCGGTTGCGGCGCCCCCGCGGCACGACCCGCCGCGACAGGCCCCGCCGCACCAGCCGATGCCGCCGCCCTCGGCCTACGGGCGGGAGCCGTTCGCCTCGTCGGCCCCGGCTCCCGCCGCGCCCGCACCCTGGGGCCCTCCCGCGTCGGACCCGGACGAGGCGGCCTGGGATGGCACCGGGACCGAGGGGCTTCATCCCGCCCTTGCGCCCCCGGATCCTGTCGCCGGCGGCTCCTACATCGGCTTCGCCGATCTGGCGACAAGCGGCGAGGAAGCCGAGGAGGGTGTCGTACCGGATCGGTTCGACAGCGTCCCGGCCCAGCCCGCTTCGACACTGCGCATCTCGCGCGAAGCGATGCTGGCCGCCGCCCGGGAGAGCGAGGAGCCCGAGGGGACGCCGCCATCCGGAGAGCCGGAGGAATCGTCCTACGCGCCCCCGATGGAAGGCTTCACCGCGGGATACGAGATGCCCGAGGCGGGGCAGCGAGGCGCTGCGTCCGGAAGCCCGATGCCCCCTTTTGCACCGGCCTCTCCCGTCCTCCCGATGTCCGGCACGGCAGGGGAAGAGCCCTCATGGGAGCACCCGGCTCCCGAGTTCACCGTCGCGCCGCCCGAGGCCGACACCGGATCGTTCGAATCGGTCCACGAGGGTCCGCCGCACGGGCAGGCTGCCGCCGAGCTGTCTCCGGAGGCCATGGATCAGATTGCCGAGGAGGTTGTCCGGCGCATCTCCGATCGGGTCGTACGTGAGATCGCCTGGGAGATCATCCCGCAGGTCGCCGAAATCCTCGTCAGCCGCCGCATCAAGGAGCTGGAGGAGGGGGACGGCGGCTAGTCCGCCCCTGACCCCGGCGCGCCCCCCGACAGGATCTAAGGATGGCCAGGCGACGTGCCGATCCCGGGGGCGTCCCGCGGCGTGCCGGCTTGCCCCCACCCACGACACCATGACGGAAATCGACAAGGTCTTTGACCCGGCGCGCTTCGAGGCGGCCTGGTACGCCCGATGGGAGGCTCTGGGCGTGTTCACTGCCCGCCCCGATTCATCCCGCCCCGCCTTTTCCATGGTCATCCCGCCCCCGAACATCACCGGCCGGCTCCACATGGGGCATGCCCTCAACAACACGCTCCAGGACATCCTGGCGCGCTGGCGGCGGATGAAGGGGGATGACGTCCTCTGGCTCCCGGGGACCGACCACGCGGGGATCGCCACGCAGATGGTCGTCGACCGCGAGCTCCAGCGCCAGGGTGTCGACCGGGAGGCGCTCGGACGCCAGGCGTTCGTCGAGCGGGTCTGGAAGTGGAAGGAGGAGTACGGCGGCACGATCATCGCGCAACTGAAGAAACTCGGGTGCTCGTGCGACTGGAGCCGCGAGCGGTTCACCCTCGAACCGGCACTCTCGAGGGCGGTGCGCGAGGTGTTCGTGCGCCTCTACGAAGACGGCCTGATCTACCGCGACAAGTTCATCGTCAACTGGTGCCCGCGGTGCCGGACCGCCGTGTCGGATCTCGAGGTCCTGCCGGAGGAAGTTGAAGGGAAGCTCTACACGATCGATTACCCGTTCGCGGACGGGCGGGGCTCGATCCGCGTGGCCACGACCCGTCCCGAGACGATGCTGGGTGACACGGGTGTTGCGGTCCACCCCGAGGACCCGCGATACACCGCCGCGGTCGGGCGGCAGGTCATCCTGCCCCTTGTGGAACGGCCGATCCCGGTGATGGCGGACCCGTTCGTCGAGCGGGATTTCGGCACGGGGGCCGTCAAGGTGACGCCGGCCCACGACCCGAACGACTTCGCCGCCGCGCAGCGGCTCGGCCTCCCGTCGATCGTGGTGATGGACGAGCAGGCCCGCATGAACGACAACGCCCCGGAGCGCTACCGCGGGCTCGATCGCTTCGAGGCCCGCCGCCTCGTGGTGGACGACCTCTCGGCCGCGGGCCGGCTGGTGTCGGTCACGGACCACCGCCACAACGTCGGGCATTGCCAGCGCTGCGCCACGGCCGTGGAACCGTATCTGTCGACCCAGTGGTTCGTGCGCGTGGCGCCGCTGGCAGCCGAGGCGGTGCTCGCCGTGTCGGACGCGCGCGTCCGGTTCACGCCGCCGCACTGGGTGAACGCCTACAACGAGTGGATGGCCAACATCCACGACTGGTGCATCAGCCGGCAGCTCTGGTGGGGGCACCCGATCCCGGCCTGGCACTGCGGCGCCTGCGGCGGGATCACCGTGGCCCGCGACACGCCGCAGGCCTGCGGCCAGTGCGGCAACAAGGGGATCACCCCCGATCCGGACGTCCTGGACACCTGGTTCTCGTCGTCCCTGTGGCCCTTCTCGACGCTCGGCTGGCCGGACAGGACCGCCGATCTCGAGCGTTACTACCCCACGACGGTCCTGGTGACCGGTTTCGACATTCTCTTTTTCTGGGTGGCCCGGATGATCATGATGGGGCTCCGCTTCATGGGCGGGGTCCCCTTCCATCAGGTTTACATCACGGGGCTGGTGCGCGACCCCCACGGGCAGAAGATGTCCAAGACCCGAGGCAATGTGATCGACCCCCTGCAGCTCATCGAACGGCACGGGGCGGACGCGCTGCGGTTCACCATGGCCGCCATGGCGACCCCCGGCGCCGACCTGCCGCTTTCGGAGGAGCGGATGGCCGGCTACCGCGCGTTCGCGAACAAGCTCTGGAACGCGGCCCGCTTCGTTCTCATGAACCTGGGCGAGGCGGGGGAGGGAACCGCCCCGCCGCCACTGCCCCCCCGGGAGAGGATGTCCACCGAGGATCGATGGATCCTGAGCCGCCTGTCGCGGCTCGCCTCCGCGGTCGAGACCTCCCTTTCCGGGTTCCGCTTCGACGAGACGGCCAACGCCCTGTACCAGTTCCTCTGGCACGAGTACTGCGACTGGTACCTCGAGATGGCGAAGCCCGCGCTGATGCCGGGCGCCCCGGGCGCGGACACGGCCCGCAGCCGCGCGGTCCTCCTTCATGTCCTCGATCAGGTGTTGCGCCTGCTCCACCCGGTCATGCCCTTCCTCACCGAGGAGATCTGGCAGAAGCTGCCCCACCGGGGGGAGACCATTTCTCTCGCGCCCTACCCCGAATTCAATCCCGGGGAGGTGGACGAAACGGCCGAGAAGGAGGTCGCGCTGCTCATGGAAATCGTGGGACGCGTGCGGAACATCCGCGCCGAGATGGGCATCGATCCCGGGCAGCGGGTCCGGCTCCTCTACCATGCCCGCGACCCGGCGTCAGGGGCGATCGTCGCGGCCAATCTTTCCTCGCTCATCGCCTTGGCCCGTCTCGAAACGGCGGAGGCCTCGGAGAATCCCGGCGCCGCCGGAGCCGCGGCCCGCGCCGTGGTGACCGGCATCGACCTGGCGGTGCCGCTCGAGGGTGTTCTCGATCTCGATGCCGAGAGACGGCGGCTCCGCCGCGAGATTGAAAAACTGTCGAAAGAGAGGGAATCCCACGCGCGGAAGCTCGCGAACGCCGACTTCATGTCAAAGGCGCCGGCGGATGTGGTCGAGAAGACGCGCGCCATCGACCGCTCGCTGCGGGAAAAAGCGGATCGGCTGGCCAGGACCCTCGACACCCTCGGATGACCCCGGCGGGCGCGCCGCGTCCTTGACCCCCCCCGTACCTCCTGTGGGAGAATTCTCACGAAAATGCCCTTTCAGCAGACCGTCCGCGACGTAGTCCGGGCCGCGATCGAGGAGGACCTCGGTTCGGGGGACGTCACCTCGCAGGCCGTGGTGGAGCGGGGCGCCCGGGCCCGTGGCCGGATTGTCGCGCGCGAGCCCCTGGTCGTGGCCGGCGTGCCGGTGGCGCGCGAGGTGTTCCTCGCCGTCGACCCGGGCATCGCGTTTCCAGAGGAGTGCCCCGAGGGGGCCGACGTGGCGGCCGGGAGGGCCTTGCTGATCGTCGAGGGGGGGGCCCGTTCCATCCTCGCGGCCGAGAGGACCGCCCTCAACTTCCTGCAGCGAATGTGCGGCATCGCCACGGCCTGCCGGCGGCTCGTCCGCCTGGCGGGGGAGTCGGGAACTCAGATCTCCGACACGAGAAAAACGGCGCCGGGGCTCCGGGCGCTGGACAAGTACGCCGTCCGGATCGGGGGGGGCACCAACCATCGGTCGGGCCTCTTCGACGCGGTCCTCATCAAGGACAACCACTGGCGCCTCGCGGGAGGGGTCGGCGAGGCGGTGCGCCGCGCCCGCCGGGCGGCCGTGCCCCCGACGGCCGCCGCGGTGACCCCGGGCGCGCCGGGCATCGAGGTGGAGGTCACGACACTCGCCGAGGTGGAGGAGGCCCTGTCGGCCGGTGCCGACGCGCTCCTCCTGGACAACATGGACAAGGAGACGCTGGCGAAGGCCGTCGCCATGGCGCGCGGCCGCGCGTTTCTCGAGGTCTCGGGAGGAGTGCGCGAGGAGGATGTGCCGCGACTGGCCGCCGCCGGTGTCGACCGGATCTCCGTCGGCGCCCTGACCCACTCCGTTCGCGCCGCCGACATCGCCCTCGAGCTGGAGCCCGCATGAGCGGCCCCGTCGACCGCACGAGGCCTCTGGCGCCGGCGGACGGTCCGGCCGCCGGGCCGCCCGCGGGCCCGGGCGACGCGCTCACCCCCGCCGCCCTGCAGCGCCACCTGAGAACGGCGGTCCTGGGTCACAGGATCTACTATTACCCGACCATCGGCTCCACCAACGACCGCGCCCTCGAGCTGGCGATTGCCGGCGAGCCCGAAGGGGCCCTGGTGCTGGCCGAGGAGCAGACCGCGGGGCGGGGCCGGCGCGATCGCGCCTGGGTCTCGCAGGCGCGCCGCGGCATCTACGCGTCGCTGATCCTGCGCCCGTCGATCCCCGTGACGCGGGCGCCGCTCTTCACCTTCATGGCCGCGGTGGCTGTCGCCGACGCGCTGTCCGAGCTCATCGGCTTGAAGGCGCGGATCAAATGGCCCAACGACGTGCTGGTGGGCCGCAGGAAGATAGCCGGTGTCCTCGGGGAGGTCCGCGGATCCGATCCCGAGGCGCGCGAGATGGTGATCGGCCTCGGGATCAACGTCAACCAGGCCCCCGAGGAGTTCTCCCCCGACCTGGCCGGCGCGGCCACGTCGGTGCGGATCGAGACCGGCTCGATGGCCGACCGGGCGCCGATCCTGGCGGCGCTTCTGGGGGGCTTCGAGCGCCGCTACGCGCGGCTGCTGAGGGAGGGCCCCGGAACGCTCCTGGCCGAGTGGGAGGCCCTCTCCGCGCTGCCGCGCGGATCCCGGGCCGTCGTGGAGGGGCCTTCGGGGCGCATCGAGGGAACCACCGCCGGGGTGGACGAGGAAGGCGCCTTGCTGCTCATTGACCGGGCGGGCCAGTCGCTTCGGATCCCGTTCGGAGAGATCGTCCAGGCGCTCGATCTCTGAGGGATCGGCATGCTGCTGGTGATGGACGTCGGCAACACCAACACGGTCCTGGGGGTCTATGACGGCACGAACCTCGTGGCCCACTGGCGCCTGACCACCGTGCGCGAACGGACCGTCGACGAGCACGGAATCCTGGCGCGGAACCTCCTGACCTACGCCGGCATCGATGCGGCCTCGATCGACGCCATTGTTATCTCCTCGGTCGTGCCCCCCTTGGACAGCACGCTGGAGTCCATGGCGATCGCCTATTTCCGCATCCGCCCCCTTTTCATCGAGCCCGGCGTGAAGACCGGGATGCCGATACTCTATGAGAACCCGCAGGAGGTGGGCGCCGACCGGATCGTGAACGGGGTCGCGGCCTACGAGCGCTTTCATCGCGCCGTCATCGTCGTGGACTTCGGGACCGCGACCACCTTTGACGCGATATCGGCCCGGGGGGAGTATCTCGGCGGAGCCATCGCCCCCGGCCTCGCCATCTCGGCGGAGGCTCTGTTCCAGCGGGCCGCCCGGCTTCCCCGCGTCGACGTCCGGCGTCCTCCCAAAGTCATCGGCCGCAATACCACCCACAGCCTGCAATCGGGCCTCGTCCACGGGTATATCGGCCTGGTCCAGGGAATCGTGTCACGGATGCGCGAGGAGATGGAGCCGCCCGTGACCACCCTCGGCACCGGGGGCCTGGTCGTGTCTCTCGCCGACGAGCTCCGCGCGGTCCTCGACACGGTCGACCCGAACCTCACGCTCGAGGGACTGCGGATCCTGTACGACCGGAACCGATGACCCCCGAGGAACCCACCGATCCCTACTATCACGCCATCGAGGAGGAGTTCAGCCGGCGGCGCAGGACCTCCATCCTGCTGTCCCCGCGCGACTGGGCGCTGATAGGGGAGTGGCAGAGGGCCGGCGTGCCGCTCCGGATTGCCCTCCAGGGGATTGGCAATATTTTCGACGCGTTCGACCGGCGCGGCCCGACGGCGCGCCGCATCAATTCCCTCGCCTACTGCCGGCAGGAGGTTCTCGGGCTGCACGAGATCTACCTGGGGCTTCGGGCCGCCGAGGCCGGACGTCCCGGGGCGGACGCGCAGGACGCCGGGACCGACAAGGCGATCGCCCGCTATCTCGGGCGGCTCGCCCGCCGCGTGCGCGAGGCGATGGCCGATTGCTCGGCGCGGGGGCTCGACCCGCTCGTGGCCACCCTGGCGTTCGCCGCCTCGGAGCTGAGGCGCCTCAGGAAGCAGGCGCGGTCCCGCTCGATCGCCCCCTCCGATCTGGAGGAGGCGCTGCGCGCGCTCGACGGCTCGGTGCTCGAGGCCGCCCGCGCCGCGCTGCCCGCGGAGGAAGTCCGCGAGGCCGAGGCCGCCGTCGGGAGCGAACTCGCGGAGGAAAGACGGCGAATGGCCCCCGCGGCGTTCGCCGCGACCCAACGCGCCCTCATGGCCCGGCACCTGCGCAGGATCGGCCGCCTGCCGCGCCTGACCCTGTTTGAATGAGGGCGCCGGACGACCGGATTGACCGCGCCCGTCCCCCGGGTTAGCATCACGTACCCGCATGGAGAGCGGCCCCACGCGAGACGTGTGTGCCTTCTCCAAAACATCATTCTCCCGGCCTGCGCCCTTTCCTCTGCGCCGCCTCGTTCGCCTGCGGGATTGCGCTGCGCAATGAAGGCGCCGCCGTGGCGGCGCGGGCGCTTCTCTCCCTGTTCGGCCTCGCGTTCCTGCTCCGCCCCGCGGGTAAGCCCGTCAGCCCGCTGTCCGGCCGGCGGGCCCGGGCGCGCGCCGCCTTTCTTTCGTGTCTCACCCTGCTTCTCCTGCCACTGGCCGCCGGCGCCGCGATCGGGCGTCTCCACGATGCGGGCCGCCCCGCCCCCGCTCTCCTCGCGGCCTGGCGGGCACTGGGGTTCGAGGCCGGCCGCACCCCCGTGGAAATTCTCGGGCGGCTCCGCGACACCCGCGAGCTGAGCGACGGCCGCATCGAGCTGTTGATGGACCTCGATCGATGGAGGCTCCCCGGCTCGGGCGGGCGCGAAGGGGCGCCGCGGGGCAGGGTGGGGCTGAGGATCACGGCGCCACCGGAGCCTGAAGAGGGGGAGGCTGCCTGGCGACCGGGGGACCTCCTCGAGCTCACGACCCCGCTCGGACCGCCGCGGAATTTCCGGAACCCCGGTTCCTTCGACTATGCCTCCTATCTCGAGCCGCGCGGCATCCACCTTCTCGGCTCGGTCAAGAGCGCCTTGCAGGTCCGGGCCGTGCCAGGAGGGCGCCGCGCCGTGTCCGACCTTCTGCCCGGTTTGCGGCGGGCGGCCTTGGCCCGTCTGCGGCGGGCGGCCGGCCCGGAAGGGGAGACGGCGGCGGGCTTCATGGCGGCGATGCTTCTCGGCGAGAGTGAGGACCTGCCCCCGGATCTCGAGGACGCGCTCAAGCGGGCCGGCGTCTACCACATCGTGGCCCTCTCGGGGCAGCACGTCGGCATGATGCTCCTGCTCGGCTCGGCCCTTCTGAGGCTCCTGCCGCTCCGCGGCGCCGCCCGCCGGATCCTGCCGGGCATGGGGCTGGCCCTCTACTGGGCCGTCGCCCGGGGGAGCGGTTCGATCACGCGCGCCACGCTGATGGCGCTCATTTTTCTCGCCGGAGGGATTTCCGAGCGGCGGGTCGCCCCTCTGGCCGCCCTGGCCGTCGCGGTGATCCTCATGCTCTGCGCCAATCCCGCATGGTCGGGGGATGCAGGCTTTCAACTGAGCTTCGTCGCAACCCTCGGCCTGCTCACCTGCCTCGGCCGCAAGCCCGCCAGCCGCCCCGGGCCGGCCCACCACCGGGCGATCGGGTGGCTGGTCCTCTCCCTGCGCATCTCCTCCCGAGCCCTCCTGGTCACCGCCGCCATCGGCGCCCGCCACTTCCATCGCCTGACCCCGGCGGCGATCGTCGCCAATCTTGCGGCGGTCCCCGCGGCCGGGGCGGTGCTTGCGCTCGCGCTGGCGGTCGTCGCCGTCGAGCCGTTCCTTCCCGGCGTCGCGCACATCCTCTGTCGTCTCGCGGGGCTTCTCGTCGACGGGCTCGGCCGCGCATCCTCCATGCTGGCGGACCCTCCATGGCTCTCGTTCAACGTCCTCCCGCCGGGGACCGGGCTCGTGCTCGGGTCGGTCGCGCTGGCGATCGCCGCCGGAGCGGCGCCACGCACCCGCGAACGCCGGCTGGCGCTCGCCGGCGCCCTGGCGGCTCTCGCGATGGTCGCGGCCGCGGGGCGCGGCGCCCCGCGCTCCGGCGGGCTCGAGATAACGGCTCTCGACGTGGGCCAGGGGGATTCGATCCTCGTCCGGCTTCCGGACGGGGCGACCCTGCTCATCGACGCCGGCGGGGTCTCCAGGACCGGCTTCGACCTCGGGGCGAGAGTCGTAGCCCCGGCTCTGCGGGCGCTCGGCTGCCTCACGATCGACTTCCTGGCGATCACCCACCCGCACCGCGATCATCTCGGTGGGGCCGCCGCGATCCTGCGGGAGTTTTCGCCCAAGGCGATCTGGCTGGGCCGGATGACCGAGAGCGACCCGGGCGTGCGCGCGATCCTCGCGATGGCCGCCGCCCGCCGCGTCCCTGTCCTCTTCCCGCGCCGGGGCGTGCGTCTCGGGATTGGAGGCGCCACCGTCGAGGTGCTGAACCCGGCCTCCCGCAACGCCGCGTCGGGCCCGGCGAACGACGACTCCCTCGTCTTGAGGATTGGCCTCTCGGGGCGGCGTGTCCTGTTAGTGGGGGATCTCGAGGCGCCCCGCGAGGCCGAGCTGGTGGGGGAGGGCCTCCCCATTGCCGCCGACCTGCTCAAGGTCGGGCACCACGGCAGCCGGACATCCACCACGGGCCAGTTCCTGAACGCCGTCGCGCCCCGCCTGGCGGTCATCTCCGTAGGGGTCACGAATCCCTGGGGCCATCCCGACCCGGAGGTCCTCGGGCGCCTGCGCGCAGCCGGGGTGGGGATCCTGCGAACCGACGAGGCCGGGGCGGTGCGCTTCTCGACGGACGGCCGTTCACCATGGCGTGTCGAGACGCCGTGGCGCGGCAATCCGGGCGGCTCCGGGGACTCAGAAAAGCCGCGGACCCTGGGGAATGATCGTCAGGAGGAAGATGACCAGGCCCAGGAAGGCGACCCCGAGGCGACCGCGCCCGAGACCTCTGGCCTCATCGAGCGGGGGCGGATGCCCCACGCCGAGAAACGCGAACAATAGTCCGAAGAGGATCAGGTGCCATCCTCCCAGAAGAAGGCCGGTCCCGATCATCAGCCAGATACCGTAGCGCGAGACGATGCGGTGTGTCCTTTTCGAGAGCGAGTAGAGCATGTGCCCCCCGTCCAGCTGCCCGATGGGAAGGAGGTTGAGGCCCGTGGCCAGCATGCCGATCCAGCCCGCCGCGAACACCGGGTCGAGACGCAGCGACTGGCCCGCCCGTTCGTCGCCGATCACGCGGAACAGGATCTCGAGCAGCAGGCAGGAAGGGAGCCCGATGTCACCCGGCTTCGGGGACTCGTGGACGACCACCGAGCGGGATATGCCATAGACGAGAATGGGCAGAGCCACGACGAAGCCCGCGATCGGCCCGGCGACACCGACGTCGAACAGGGCGCGCCTGTCGCTGAAGGGGGCGCGGATCCGGATGACCGCGCCGAACGTGCCGAACAGGTTGGGAGCCGGGATGAAGAATGGCAGCGACGCGTCAATCCTGTAAAGGCGGCAGGCCACGTAGTGCCCCATCTCGTGTGACCCCAGGATCGCGATGAGGCTCGCGGAGTACGGGAGGCCGAGGCTCCAGAGTCCCGGAGAGGTCAGGACGTCCCAGGCGGTCCCGATGCTGATGTCATTGAGGGTCATCAGCGCGCCGGCAACCAGGGTGCTGAGGAGCGTGGCCAGGAAGAAGAGCAGATTCACCAGCGGGTGGAACGGCCTGCGCCGCCACTTCCAGGCGGGAGGTCGAACGCTGAAGCCGCCCGTTCCCTCCCGGGGCGGGCCGCCGGCGGCGAAATCAGTGTCCAAACTCTACCTGAGGTTGCGCAGGTTCTTGCCGGGCTTGAACCGGATGGTCTTTCCGGGGGGTATCCGCACTTCGGTTCCGGTGCGGGGATTCCGGCCGATCCCTTTCTTGCGGGGCTTGACCTGGAACACACCGAAGCCGCGAAGTTCGATCCGCTCGCCACGCCGCATCGATTCCTTCATGGCGTCGAGGATCGCCTCCACCGCGACCACGGCGCGCACCCGGGTGATGTCCGCGGCCTTGGCCACGCTGTTGATGATATCGGTCTTGATCATTCCCCAGCCTCCCGTTGCTCTGCTGGAACATCGTAAGTTGCTGAAATTATAGCAAGTAGCCCGATGCTGTCAAGCATCGAGCAATGGCGCCGTGTGATATATTTCATTGTCGATAAAGGACTTCCGTCAAGCAGGGGAGAGAGCGTCAGATGCCGTTGCCCGTGGTCGCGATCGTGGGTGCGCCAAACGTCGGGAAGTCCACTCTTTTCAACCGCATGCTGGGGAGGCGGAAGGCGATCACTTCCGATCGTCCAGGGGTGACGCGCGACCGTATCGCCGCCCGGGTCGACCTGTTCGGGCTTCAGGTGATGCTGGTGGACACCGGCGGCATTCAGCCCAAAGACACCGGTGATCTGGCGAGCGGGGTCCGGGCCGAAGCCCTGAAGGCAGTCAAGGAAGCGGACCTCATCCTGTTTGTCGTGGACGCGCGCGCCGGACTGACCGCCACCGACGAGGAAGTGGCCCTGATCCTCCGGACGTCGGGCAAGCCCGTGGTGCCGCTGGCCAACAAGATCGACGCCGCGAGCCTTGCCGGCCTCGAGTCGGATGTCTACCGGGCCGGGCTGGGGGAGGTCCTTCAATTGTCCGCGGAGCAGGGCCGCGGCCTCGACGAGTTGGTCGATCGCATCCGGCGGGAACTGCCCGAAACGCCTCCCGAGGAGACGCTTCGCGCCGTGCCGATCACGATCATCGGCCGGCCCAACGTCGGGAAGTCCTCCCTGTTCAACCGCCTGGTCCGCGAAGAGCGCGCCCTGGTGTCGCCGCTCCCGGGCACCACGCGCGACCCGGTGGACGCCACCTTCGAGCGCCGCGGCACCCTCTACCGCATCGTGGACACCGCCGGCATCAAGCGTCGTGCCCGCTCGGCGGAGATGATCGAGCAGGTCAGCGTCGCCAAGGCGCGCGAGGCGCTCGGGGAGGCGGAGATCGTAATCGCCATGGTGGACGCCGCCGCCGGCGTCGAGCACCAGGACCTCGCGCTGCTCGGCCTGGTCGCGGAAGGGCACAAGCCGGCGGTCCTGGCGGCCAACAAGGTCGATCTTCTCGAAGGACAGGGGAGCGCGCTCGAGAAACGCCTCCGCGAGATCCGCGCGGCGGTGCGATTCTCGACCTACGTGCCGGTGCTCGGGATCTCGGCCCTGACGGGGCGCGGCGTCGACCGGCTTCTCGGGACGGTCGAATCGTTGCGGGAGGAGATCCACCGCCGCTTCCCGACGGCCGATCTCAACCGGGTGCTGCGCGAGGTGCTGGCCGAGAAGCAGCCGCCGTCCGACGGGGGACGCGACGTGCACTTCCACTACATGACCCAGGCGGGCGGCGCGCCGCCGCGGTTTCTCATCTACGGAAACGGCCGGGTCGTTCCCGAGTCCTACCGCCGGTTCATGGAGAGCCGCCTGCGGCGGCATCTTGGACTGGCCGCATCCCCCTTGATCCTCGCCTTCCGCAAGCGCAAGGCGCGTTGACTCCCCGGTACCCGGGTGTTATATTCCCCGCCGACCGCGGAGATGGGATGGTTCTATTCAACTACTCCACTCGGGAACTGACCGCGAAGGTTGTCTACTACGGCCCGGGACTCTGCGGGAAGACCACCAATCTCCAGTTCATCTATGATTCCCTGCCCGACTCGGTCAAGAAGGGCAAGATGCTGTCGCTTGCCACCAAGACCGACCGCACGCTGTTTTTCGATTTCCTCCCGATCGATCTCGGAATGATCCGCGGCATGAAGACGAGGGTGCAGCTCTACACGGTCCCGGGGCAGGTCTTCTACAACTCCACGCGCAAGCTGGTCCTCAAGGGCGCGGACGGCGTCGTGTTCGTGGCCGACTCCCAGACGAAGATGCTCGAGGCCAGCATCGAGAGCTACAAGAACCTCGAGGACAACCTGCGCGAGATGGGGATCAGGATTGACGAGGTGCCGCTGGTCATGCAATTCAACAAGCGTGACCTTCCGAGCGTCTGCTCCGTCGAAGAGATGAACACGCAGATCAACCGGCACAACGCCCCTTTCTACGAATCCGTGGCCATGACCGGCATTGGTGTTGAGGACACCCTCAAGGCCATCACCAAGCTGGTGCTCAACAACCTCGCGTCCAAGTACAAGGTCGAGGGAGCGCCGGCGGGGGCCCAGGCGGCCGCGGCGCCGGCCGCCCGATCGCGCGTCGTGTCCGCGGCGAAACCCGCCGCGAAGGCCGTGTCCAGTCCCGAGGATTTCGCCCTCGACGCGTTGGATGTCGAGGAGACGCAGGCCGCAGCGCCGGCGCGAGCGCAGCCCGTGCAACGCCGGGCGCCCATCGCGACCCGCGCTCAGGAGGGTGCGATGTCCGATGAGCGAGACGTCATCGACCTGGGGGAGGATCTGCTCGAGGAGCTCGAAGAAGAGCCGGCCCAGGCCGCGGCGCGTCCCGGAGGCGCGCGGCCGGTGATTTCGCGCCCGGCCGCGCCGCCCCTACGGGCCGTGCGCGCGCAGGCGAGCGCCGTCTCCGAGGATCCCGTGGATCTGGACGATCCGATCGATCTTGAGGAACCGTGGGAGCCTCCCGCCGCCCCGCCCACGCGCCCCGGCGGTGCGCCGGCACAGATCGGCTCACTGACTCCAGGTCAGGATCGGACGATCGACCTGCCGGTCGAGCTCAAGATTGAGGGTCGCGCGGTGCGCATCAACGTGAGGATCACGGTCCGCCTCGCTAACTGAAGGCCCGCGACATGGTGCCTGACGCCGCGGCCCCGCCCGCGCGTTCGCTGATTCTCCCGCCAGTCCGGAAATCCCCGGAGCAGCGTGAAATGTTGCTGATCGCGGGCCTGGCGTTCTTCCTCAACATCTTCCCCGGCACGCTTCTCCAGTATCTCGACCTTCGATGGGGCCTTGTCGTCAGCCAGGCCCTGTTCATCGCGGCACCGCCTCTCCTCGCGGCGCGCTGGTTCTTCCTCGATCGGCGCTCCCTGTTTCCGCTCCGCCGGCCGGGGGCGGCCGCGCTCATTGGAACTGTCTTGGGCACCCTGGCCCTCAACTATCTCCTGACGCTGGCTGCGGCGTGGCAGGAGACCATCCTTCGGACCCCGGAGCCCTTCCGGCGTTTCTACGAAGACATCCTCGAGTACCACGGGCGCGGAGACTTCGTCGTGATGCTCGTGGTGTTCGCGGTGATCCCCGCCGCCTGCGAAGAGCTGCTGTTCCGTGGGTTCCTGCAGATCGGGTTCGTGCGGCTGTTCGAGAGCGCGCCGCGCGGCATCCTGGCCGGCGCGCTGGTATTCGCGGCGTTCCACCTCAACCCTTTCATCTTCCCGGGCGTGTTCGTCCTCGGCGGCTACCTCGGGTTCCTGGCGCACCGGACGGGTAGTCTCATCCCCGCCATCCTTTGCCACGGACTGAACAATTGCCTGTCGATCGGGCAGGCCTCGGGCGTGGTGCCCGCCGGTCCCCCCTCCGGCCCGGTCGCGGCCGCGGCGATACTGGCTTTCGCGGTGTCGCTGCTGCTCCTTCGCTCGCGGCCGGCCGGAAGGGCCGCGACGCGCATGCTATAATTCCGCTCCCGAGCCCGCAGGGGCTGAGCGCAGGAGGAATCGACAACCATGAGATCACGCCATTTCGCCGCGGCCGTGGGCGCCGCGCTGCTTCTGGGTCAGGTACCGCACGCGGGGGCGCAGATGGCGCCACTGTTCAGCTCGTACCCCTCCTACCGGGCCAAGTTCGACATCGCGAGCGAGAAGTTCTCGCTGGTCTCCAGCGTCGTCGTCTACAACATCAGCGGCAAGAACTTCACCGACGTCACCTTCAAGCAGACCTATCCGGATGGCGTGACCGTCAAGGAGACCTACCAGCGCGACGCGGGCACCGCGGCCACGGGCGAGCAGTCCGCGGCGAACAAGGTCGAGAACAACACCTTTTTCGCCAAGATGCTGGTCTACAAGACACGGCAGTTCGGCGTCATCTTCAACGAGCTCGACCTCGGCCGGCGTCTCAACCAGATCACCTTCCCGGGGGTTGAGATTGCCTATACCGACCCCGAAGGACAGCGCCAGACGGAGAAGCTTCAGGACACGACCTACGACCTTTTCATCTACTCGAACGTGGTGGGCGGACTGCAACGCTTCCTGCGCAAGTACAACAACATCGATCTCGACTTCAAGAAGGCCGTTCCGGATCGCAAGGAATGGGAATTCGCGCCGGTGGTCGCCAGCGCCCAGGGGAGGTTCCCCACCGGCATCACCGGCACCTTTCCCGGCGAGGACCAGTACAACGGCTACTTCAGGCTTCAGAGCGGTCCGCCCGGCAACAGCATCCAGATGCTGGTCGTGTACAAGTCGTCCTCGAAAAAGAAGCGCCTGGCGGACAAGGACGCCGTCATGGCCAGGTTGCGCGAATACCTGCGCCAGTGCGGGGAGTTTGATTTCGACCCCGAGGGGCTCCAGGTCGCGCAGGGGAAATGGAAAAAGTATGACGACGCCTGGTCGGTCGATGGCCGCTGGAAGGACACCTTCAAGGACCGTCTCGGCGAGGGTCCGGTCCGGGCCAAGGTGTTCTACGGCGCTCGCGAGCAGGTCGAATACGTGATCCTGGCCCTGGCGCAGGGCCGTGGCTTCGGATCCGAGGCGAGCGCCAAGCCGGCGCCCGAGCAGGACGCGAAGCTCCTCAAGGAGATCGACGCCCTCCTCGACACCTTCAAATCGGAGATCGTCCCGCTCTCGTACGAGAAACGGCGCTAGCCGCCGGCCGATCCAGAAGGCGGTCCAGGAGCCGGTTTCGGATCTACTTCGGGGGGCAGTTCCGCCGGGCCCGCGGGGGATTCCGTGGGCCTTGCCGGCGGCTCGGGGCGCGGTCCCGTGATCGATTCGACCTCGAAAGTCTCGATCCGCGCCCCCTCGGTCCACCCTTTGGCCGGCAGCGAGGCTTGCCGGCACAGCTCCTCGAGAGTCCTTTCGGCGCTCCACCCCTGGGCCGCGGCGACTCCCGGCAGGAACAGGGCCCGCCGGCCCCATTTCTCCAGGAAAACCCCCTGCCGATCCACGGCTATCGATGCGGGCCCGACCACGCGCTCCCTGCGACCGATGACCGCTATCTCGATCATCGTCCGGTCGAGGTCGAGAGCGGTCAGCGGAAGGAAACGGGGGTCGCGTGTCGCCGCGCGGCGCGTGAAAAGGATGACCTGCTGGTAGAGCGGCCGTGTCGTCTCGATCTCTCCCTGCATGCCACGCATCTGTCCCCCGACCTTGAGCACGACGAAACAGCCGGAGGGCCGCGACAGGGAGGGAGTGATCGAATACGCCTCGAGGTCCTGGTTCTGGATGGGCGAGGCCGTGAGATGGCCGATGAGCGTCCGCCAGGCGAGCCCCAGGAGGGTGTCACGCTCCGCGGGGGTCAACGGAGCGCTCTCCACCGCCGAGGGAGGAGCGGCCTGCGGCTCCGGTGCGGGGGAGACGGCGCTGGAGGGGCCATCCCGGGGATCCGGCGCGGCCTCCTGCCCGCGGGCAGGAGCCGTGGCGGCGCACAGGGCCAGTGCGAATCCCAGGATCGAAATGCGTCTCGTCAGCGTCACGCCGCGCGAAATATAACACCCGCTCCGGCGCCCCGGCAAGGCGGCCGAGGCGGTCGTTGACCCGCCTATGCGCTGTGCTATAATTCGCGCCTTCTCTGGCCCGGTCACTCAACCCGATGTGGAGAGATGAAGCCCCATGAAGAAGCCCGCGGATGTCTTGAAGCTGGCGAAGGACAGGAACGTCAAGATCATCGATCTCCGGTTCATCGATCTCCCCGGCCTCTGGCAGCACTTCTCGGTGCCCACCCACCAGCTGAAAGAGTCGTCCTTCGAGGAGGGGTTCGGGTTCGACGGATCGAGCATCCGCGGCTTCCAGATGATCCACGAGAGCGACATGCTCGTGGTCCCCGACCCGGACAGCGCCTTCATGGATCCGTTCACCGAGGCGGCCACGCTCAACATCATCTGCAACATCGTCGACCCGGTGACCAAGGAACGCTACGGCCGCGACCCCCGCGGGATCGCGCAGCGCGCCGAGAACTACCTCCAGTACTCGAAGGTCGCCGACACGGCCTATTTCGGGGCGGAGGCGGAGTTCTTCATCTTCGACGACGTCCGGTTCGATCAAAAGGCGAACTGCGGCTACTACTTCCTCGATTCCGTCGAGGGGCAGTGGAACTCCGGGAAGGAGGAGGGTCCCAACCTGGGATACAAGCCGCGCCACAAGGAAGCGTACTTCCCAGTGCCGCCGCACGACCATTTCCAGGACCTGAGATCCGAGATGGTGCTCAACCTGGAGGCCTGCGGGCTGACCGTGGAAGCCCACCACCACGAGGTGGCCACGGGCGGACAGATGGAGATCGACGTGCGCTACGACTCGCTGACGCGCGCCGCCGACAATCTCACCATCTACAAGTACGTCGTCAAGAACACGGCCATCAAGCGCGGGCGGACCGTCACCTTCATGCCGAAGCCGCTGTTCGGCGACAACGGCTCGGGGATGCACTGCCACCAGAGCCTCTGGAAGAACGGCAAGAACCTGTTCGCGGGCGAGGGGTACGGCGGCTTTTCCGAAATGGGGCTGCACTACATCGGGGGGTTGCTGAAGCATTCTCCGGCGCTGGCCGCGATCATCGCCCCCACGACCAACTCCTACAAGAGGCTCACACCGGGCTTCGAGGCGCCGGTCAACCTGGCTTACTCGAGGCGCAACCGCTCCGCGGCCATCCGGATCCCGATGATCTCCTCGAACCCCGGGGCCATCCGCCTCGAGTACCGGCCACCGGACCCCTCCTGCAACCCGTACATCGCCTTCGCGGCGATGATGATGGCGGGCCTGGACGGCATCGAGAAGCGCATCGATCCCGGCAAGCCCCTGGACAAGGACATCTACGGGCTCGGACCCCAGGAGTTGAAGAACATCCCGTCGCTTCCGCCCTCCCTCGAGGTGGCGCTCCAGAACCTCGAGGAGGATCACGAGTTCCTTCTCAAGGGGGACGTCTTCACGGAGGACATCGTGCGCCTCTGGATCGACTACAAGAGGGAGCGCGAGGTCGATCCGATGCGCCTCCGGCCGCACCCGTACGAGTTCGCCCTCTACTTCGACATTTGAGAATCGGTCCGCAGGCGCGCACCCGCCGGGCGGAGGCCCCTTCCCGGACCCTCATGCGCCCTGCGAGGTGAAGCCCCGTGGACGAGAGCGCCCTCCGCACCGCGCTGTCGTCGCTCCTCCCCGAGGGGCGGGCCCGGCGGCTGGCGGGGCACTTTGTCCGTCTGCCCGACCCGCAGGGCGCGCTCTATCACCTGGCGCGCTACGCTGCGGCCGCGGGCCGGATGCCCGATGACGACGCGGTCCTCAGCGACCTCCTGACGATCGCCGGGCACAGTCCGTACCTCGGCGGGCTCCTGGGACAGCATCCCGAGTTTCTCGAGGTTCTCGCCTCGGGCGGGCCCGCCGCCGGTCCACGGAGCCGCGAGGACCTCGAGCAGGACCTCGCCCGGTATCAGTTCATCCGGGCTTCGCAGGATCTCGGGGTCGTGCTCCGGCTCTTCAAGCAGCGCGAGTACCTGCGCATCGCACTGGCCGATTTCCTCGGGACGACCGATCTGGCGGCGATCCTGCGAGCCCTCTCGCAACTCGCGGACGTCCTGCTGGGCAAGGCGGTGGTCATGGCGCGCGCCGCCCTCGAGGCGCGCTACGGCAGGCCGACAAGCCGCGACGACCAGGGCCACCCTGAGGCGGCCCGCTTTGTGGTCCTCGCCCTCGGCAAGCTCGGAGGCGAAGAGCTCAACTACAGCAGCGACATCGACCTGATCTACCTTTTCTCCCGTGACGGCGAGACCTCCGGCACCGGGACCGCGGGCGGCGCGGTCATCACGAACCGCGAGTTCTTCGCCCGGCTGGCCGCCGACGTCACCCGCCTGATCGCCGGAACGGGGCCCGAAGGGCAGGCGTTTCGCGTCGATCTCGGACTGCGCCCCGGCGGGCGGGACGGGGACCCGGCCATCTCGACCGGCGCCGCGCTCGCCTACTACCGCAACTGGGCGCAGCCCTGGGAGAGGCAGGCGCTCATCAAGTCACGGCCGGCCGCGGGCGATCTCGATCTCGGGCACCAGTTCGTCTGCCAGGTCGCGCCCCTCGTCTACACCCCGGCCCCCGACCCCTATGTGACGCAGGAGATCGCCGCGATGAAGGATCGGATCGACGCCAAGCTGGCCGCCGAAGGGCGCTCCGAGACCGACATCAAGCTGGGGCGGGGCGGGATCCGCGAGCTGGAGTTCGCCGTGCAGGCCCTGCAGTTGCAGCGCGGCGGCGCCGACCCCTGGCTGCGGCAGGGGAACACCCTCCTCGCGCTTCACCGCCTGGCAGAGAGGGGGGTCTTCGGATACGGCGAGTACTCGGCACTCGGCCAGGCTTACACCTTCCTGCGCGACCTTGAGCACCGCCTGCAGCTGGGGCAGAACCGGCAGACGGCGGCGCTTCCGACCGACCCCGCCGAGCGGCGGATTCTCGCCCGGAGGATGCGCTTTCTCGAGACGCAGCCGCAGAGCGAAGCCCAGTCCCTCGACGAAACCCTCGAGCGCCACCGGGGGACGGTACGGGCCTTCTACGACATGGTTTTTGGCCGCGGCGCCCAGCCCGAGATCGCCGAAGAGGCGGACGACATCTGGCTCGACCGGCTCGACGAGGAGCGCCTCCTCGCGCGGCTCCGGCAATCCGGGCTGCCGGATCCCGAGCCGCTTCTCAAGCCGGTCCGGATGATCCGCAAGCTCCTGCAGCCCGCCGCGCTCTCGCCCGAGTCGCGCCGCGCTCTTCGCAGGGCCGGACCGGCCCTTCTCGCCGCCGCCGCCGGGACCCCCAGCGCCCGGCGCGCCCTGACCAATCTGGAAAAGCTTCTCTCAGCCCTGCTTGCCGAACCCGGGGCCATCGAGCGGTTTCTCTCGCACCGGGAAATCCTCGCGCCTGCGGTCCGCGTTCTCGGGCGCAGTGATTTCCTCGCGGGGCTGCTGATCCGCCATCCGGACATCCTCCGCAGTCTCGAGGACAGGGCGCGCATCCTGCGACGCCCCGGGAGCGGGGAGTACCTCGAGGACATGATGAAGGCGGCCGCCGTGCCAGGCGGCCCGCGCGTCCGGGCGGCGGAACTGCGCCGCCGCCATCAGGAAGCGCTCGCCACGATCGCTCTCCGGGACATCAACAGCCAGGCGACGGTCCGCGAGACCCTGAAGAGCCTCTCCGACCTCGCCGACGCGACGCTCGAGACGGCCCTTCTCCTGGCCCGCCGGGAGATGCAAGAGAAGGGGCAGACGATCCCCCCGGGCCTCCGGGTGGCGGTGCTGGGGATGGGTCGTCTCGGCTATCGGGAGATGGACTACGGGTCCGATCTCGACCTGGTCTTCCTCCGGGACGGGGCCGAGGATGCGGAGAACTCCGGTCGCGCGGCGCAGAAGTTGTTCGAGGGGGTCATACGGATCCTCTCGACGATCAGCCGCGACGGCCAGCTGTACCGTGTCGACCTCAGGCTGCGGCCCTCGGGCCCCTCGGGCCCGCTGGTGACCTCGCTGGGGTCGCTGCTGGAGTATTTTCGATCGGGCGCCGAGATCTGGGAGATGCAGTCATTCCTCAAAGCGCGGCCGGCGGCCGGTGACCCTGTCCTGGGGGCCCGCGCCTTCCTCAGTGTTGAAACGCTCATCCTGCAACGGGCCCGGGAGCTGGGCCAGACGGGGGTGGCCACGGCGGTCGAGCAGATGCGGCGGCGCCTGAGCGAGCCGTCCCGTTCCGGCGGCCGTCCCAGTATCAAGCTGGGGGACGGCGGCCTGATGGACATTCATTTCACGATCGAATACCTGCAGCTCTGCCACGGAGTGCCCGGCCCGCCCGACAAGGACACCCTTCGCATGCTGACTTTTCTTGCCGACCAGGGGCGCATCGACGAGGCGCGCATGCGCCTGCTGTACCAGGGGTACCTCTTCCTTCGAAGGCTGGAGCACGAAATGCGGCTTCTGAACGACCGCCCCCCGGAGACCCTCCCTGCGGATCTCGCCCGGCTGTCCGAGCTTGCCATGTGCCTGGAAGTGGACGCCGAGCCCGGCCCGATCGCCGCGGCCCGGCTCATGGAGGCTTTCCGCAGCCACACCGCGGCCGTCCGCCGCGTCTACCAGACAATTGTCCCCATGGCATGAGATCGGCCCAATTTTTCCACAAGGCTTGTGGAAAAACTGTGGAAATCGACCAGCCATGGTTATCGAGCCTCTTCGGCCGCCTTGCCCACCATGAAGACGGAAGTGGTGTCCGGAGAGGAGTTTCCCGCTCTGTCGGTGGCTGTGACGCTGAGCACGTGGCGTCCCGCCTTTAAGGGGGGAAGCAGGAATACCCGGGAGATCCCGTGGTCCGGGTCGAATTCCGACTCGACCGGGGCGCCGTCCAGAACGAACGCCACCCCGTCGAAGTTCAATCCCATCCCTTTTTCCACGACGGCGGCCTCGAGGCGGGCGCGGGGACCCACCCCTCGCGAACCGTCGGCGGGGCGGACGACGGTGATGCGGGGCGGCGACTGGTCCCTGAGAAGGGCAAAGCGGCCGTAGCGCCGGAAGGGGAGCGTCACCGAGCGGCCCCCGGGATCGGCCGCACCCCCTTCGTACGACCACGAGTCCCGCAGCCGGTCCCACCGGTAGACCCCGAGCGCCGCAGTCCCCTCCACTCCCTCCTTCAGCCGGAATGCGAGCGTGCCTTTCTCATCGAGGGCCTCCCCGTCCGGAAGCAGATCCACCGCCTCCCCCTCGGTCTCGAGCCCGCTCTCCTCCGGCGCCCGCAGCGTGCGTAGCATCAGCGCGCCCGGGAAGAAGCGCGCGCCGGGCGGGAGATCAACCGATATCCCCGCGATCTCGAGATGCGCCGGCTCGCCCGGCCCCACCACCCCCGCCGCGTAACCGATCCCGGGGATTGTCACCATGGAATCGTCTCCCTGGCCTCGCGGACGGGAGCCATCGAGCAGCGAGACGTAGGAGAGGCCAATCCCGTATGTCAGGGCGTCGCGGTAGGGAAGCGCCATCACCGAAGTGGCGGGGCCGGCCCCCGGAAGTCGCAGCCTCGCAACGATCGGCGCCTCGGCAGGGGCGAGAAGGTCGAGGAACCCGGGCCACGCAGCCAACTGGAGATCCTTGGCGCTCGCCGCGGGCTCGGACGATCCGTCCCCCGCGGAGAGGACCCAGGGGCCGGGCACACCGTCGCGCAGCGCCCGCAAGCGCACCGACGCATGCCGGAGATCGTCCGCCGGTCGCCGGGACGAGCAGGTGCCGGACCGGGCGCTGCAGTCGATCGGCCGGAACCGCCGCGCTCCGCCATCCCAGAAATCACCCTCGACGACGAGGCCGGGCTCCGGACATCCCGGCAACCGCGGCGATCGGGCCCCGGTCTCCCCCCCCGCGTCCAGGGCGTCGACAGCGAATCTCAGGATCCTGCCCCGGGAGGACTCCCCCCCGGCTTGAGACTCGAGGACCTCCGGCGCCACCGGTCGCGCAACCTGCACACAGGCCGAAACCCTGGTGCGGTTCCCCGCGGCGTCCGTGACGACAACCTCCATCGTGTGAGACCCGGGTGACAGATCGTACGCCCCCGGATATCCCCCGGCCGCCGAGGCGGCTGCGTCGGGGGCGCCGTCGGCGAGAACGTTCCCCGGCAGCCGGAACAACCGGTAGGCGTAGGTCGACGGCCCGAGGCGGCTCTCCCGGTGGTCGTATATGAGCCCCGACAACGGGTACTGGCTGAAGCGGAAGGTCCTGAAGGTCAGACCGTACCTGACCCTGCCATCGATGCGGATCGTGACGCCATGAATCCCGGCGCGCCCTCCGCCGACGGGATCGTAGGCCGTGACCGTGGCCAGGAACGGCCCCGTGACACGGAGCGGCTTTTCGAAAACGGCGGCTCCGGCCGCCCGGGGAAGCACGCGATAAGTCCGCTCGCGCGAACTGCCGTCGATGAACGTCTTTGGTTCCGCGGCGGTGATGATCACCGACTCGATGACAGGCGGGCGGCGATCGGGGGGAGGCGTGAGCCCCGACACGAACGGATCGATCGGGGCGTCCTCCGCGGTACGGACCTCGAAATGGAGATGGGGGAGCCCGACCCCCGATTCCCCCGAGTAGCCGATTACCTGCCCCCGGCTCACCGTCACCGGCGGGTCAGGATAGATGTCGCCCGGATAACGGGTCTTTGTCTCCGCCTGGCGGCGCGCGACCCGCCGTTCGAGTCCCAGCACCCGATCCTCGAAGCGGTCGAGATGGCCGTAGACGGTCGTCCGCCCGTCCGGATGACGTATGTAGAGCGCGCGACCGTATCCCCGCCATTCCACTTTGAGACGCACGATCGTTCCGGGCCCCGCCGCGAGCACCGGAGAGCCGGTGACCCCGCCGGTCGAGATGTCGATCCCCGCGTGCAGGTGGTCGTAGCGGTACTCTCCGAACGATGACATGAGGTCGGTTCGCGCTTCGAGCGGCCAGCGCAACACCGACGGCCCGCGCTCCCTCGCGCGCGGGGGGGCCGCCGCACTGGCGGCACCCGCGAGAAACAGAAGCGCCTGGACGAGGCAGAGGGCGGCACGGGACTGCAGGCTCATCGCCCGTGGATTGTAGCGGGAATGACGGGTGGGGGAAATGCCCGATTCGTTTGACAACCCTCGACGCGTTCCACTATCATCGGCTTCGTATGCGCGCCTAAACCCATCGTGCGCAAAGGAATAGCGGCATGCCGTCCGACCCTTTCAAAGATCTGACCACGAGCAGGAAAAAGGGGGCGACCGTGTTCCTCGAGGGCGATCTCGGGAGCGAGATGTACATCGTCCAGTCGGGCGCGGTGCGCATTTTCCGCGAGCTGAACGGCGTCAAGCAGGAGCTCGCCGTCATGGAGAAGGGGGACTTCTTCGGCGAGCTCTCCGTGCTCGAAGGCCTGCCGCGAACCACGTCCGCCGAGGTTATCCAGGATGCCGACCTCTTGGAAATCAACACGACGACCTTCGACAAGATGATCAGGGCGAACATCGAGATCGCCGTCCGCATGTTGCGCAAGCTCAGCACCCGGCTGCAGGAAGCCAACCGCAAGCTGGAAGCGGTATCGCGGGGTGGTCCCGCCGGGAAGCGCTCCAAGGCGGATGTGGAGGCAGTTGACATCGATCGCCCGGCGGATGCCTCTCCCGACGCCCCTCCATCGATCGGCGTCGCGACGCCGCCGAAGCCGCTGTCCGAGATTGAAGTGCCGCCGGGTGTCCTGGGCCTGCTGATCCTGGACGGGGGATCGCGTCAGTTCCCGATCCTCACGGAGGCCGCGGTCATAGGGCGGTACGACCCGGTCACCGGAACCCGTCCGGAGATCGACCTGACCCAGGTGGACATCCATCGGTCCGTTTCGCGCCGGCATGCCCGGATCCTGGCCGAAGGGGGAACCTTCCGCCTCGCCGAGGAGGTCGGGGCGCTCAATGGGACCTCGATCAACGGCCAGCGGCTCACGCCGGGACAGCCCAAACCCATCGTCAACGGCGACCGGCTCGGTCTCGGCATGGTCTCCCTCGTCTTCAAGGCCGGAGAAGTCCGCGCGTCGGAAAAAGGCGCGCCGGCCAGAAGTTCGACCTCGCGGCGCGGCTGAAACGATGGGCAACTTCAGCGGCGGCTCGGCGTACTCGATGTCACGGGAGATTGCGGAAGGGTTCGTCCTGCTGAACACGCACTCCCTGAAAAAGTTCACCGTGACCGAGCTGAAACAGCTCGGCTTCGAGCTGGACCGCGTGCAGAAGGAACTCCGCGCGGATCTGGTGGATCCCAACGACTCCATGGCCATCCAGAAGCGAGGCCGGAAGCTCGGACGCATCTCCCAGGCCCTGCTCATCATCAACTCCACGAAGGCCGCGAAGTCATGAGGGGGAGAGCGCTCCGATGACGCCGCCGCCACGCCCCCGGGTCCTGTCCGGGTTCCGTCCGACCGGGCCGATGCACATAGGCCACCTGGTCGGCGCCCTCGAGAACTGGGTGAAGCTGCAGGAGACGCACGATTGCTTCTTCCCCATCTGCGACTGGCACGCCCTGACGAGCGACTACCAGGACACCAGCGGGCTCCGGGACAACATCGTGACGATGGCCGTCGACTGGATGGCCTCCGGCCTGGACCCTGAACGGTGCACGATCTTCGTGCAGTCGCAGGTGCCGGAGCACGCGGAGCTGCACCTGCTCCTCTCCATGATCGTGCCCCTTCCGTGGCTCGAGCGGGTTCCCACCTACAAGGAGCAGCAGGACCAGATGACGCAGCGTGACCTGGGCAACTACGGCTTCCTCGGCTATCCGGTCCTGCAGGCCGCGGACATTCTCATCTACCGGGCCGACTTCGTTCCGGTGGGAGAGGACCAGCTGGCGCACCTCGAGCTGTGCCGCGAAATCGCCCGCCGGTTCAACAACCTCTACGGGCAGGTTTTCCCCGAGCCCCAGGCGATGACGACCCGCACGCCGCGCCTGCCGGGCACCGACGGCCGCAAGATGAGCAAGTCCTACGGAAACGCGATCAACCTCGCCGACGACGTCGGCGCGATCCGGCAGAAAATCCTGACCATGGTGACCGACCCGGCGCGCAAGCGGCGCAGCGACCCCGGCAACCCCGACGTCTGCCCCGTCTACGACCTGCACAAGGCCTTCAGCCCCGAGGGCAGCCAGCAGATGGTCGATCGGGAGTGCCGCCGGGCCGGGATCGGCTGCATCGATTGCAAGAAGGAGTTGCTCTCCCATCTCGAGCCGTTTCTGACCCCCTTCCAGGAGCGGCGCCAGAGGCTCATCGACTCCAGGGACAGGGTCCTCGAGATCCTGGCGGAAGGGGCCCGCAAGGCGCGCAGTGAAGCGCGCCTCACCATGGAGAGGGTCCGGTCGGCCATGCATCTCTGGGCGGGGAGTCCGTCGTGAGCGGCGAGCCGCTCGCGAAGGTCGGGGACGACACGCCGCTCAGCGTGCGCCTCGCCATGTTCGAGGGGCCTCTGGACATGCTGCTGCACCTCGTGCGAACCGGAGGGATCGATGTCTCGACCCTGCCGCTCACCGAGGTCGCTCGGCAGTGTGACGAGTACCTCGCCCTCCTCCGGGAAATCAGCCTGGAATCGGCGGGCGACCACCTGGTGATGACGGCGACACTCGTGCACATGAAATCGCGCAGCCTTCTCCCTCCGGACCCGGCCGGGATGGAAGGCCTCGAGGAGGATCCCGCGCTCGAGCCCGGGCGCGGCACCCAGCACATGCTGGTCGTGCGCAAGGCGGCCGAGCAGCTGCAGGAGCGCGAGGCCGTCATGGAGCTGCTCTACTCGCGCCCGCCCGACCGGGTTCAGGAATTCGCGGGCGAGCAGGGTATCGATGCCGACCTGTACGCGCTGCTCAACGCCTTCCAGGCGATCCTGCGGCGCCTGGGCTCCGATCCCGCGGCCCGCGTGACCCGGGAGCGGATCACGCTCGTCGATCGCATCAGCTGGCTGATGGACCTGCTGACCCGGGAGCGGCGCGTTGGTTTCCGCGCCCTCTTCGAGGAAATGGGCGACCGGATGTCCTGCATCCTGACGTTCCTGGCCCTTCTCGAGGTCATCCGCCTGCGCCTGGCCCGCGCCTACGTGAGCCACCACCATGAGGACATACTGATCGTGCTGGCGGAGGAGCCGCCGGTCCCTCCCGCCCCGGCGTCCGGAGAGCAGGCCGATGCGTGAGCCCGCGATCGCTCCGGACGGTGCCCGCCTCCGGGCGGTCGTCGAGGCCCTGGTGTTCGCCGCGGAGGAGCCTCTGACCGTCGCCGACCTCGTCGATCTGTTTCCAGGTGTCGGGGAGCCGGCCCTCCTGGCGATGCTCGACGACCTGGTGGAGGAGTACGCCTCGCCCGATCGCGGGCTGCAGATCCTGCGCGTGGCCGGCGGCTACCGCATGACGACCCGCGCCGACCTCGGCGAATGGGTCAGGGCGCTGTTCCGCTCGCGCAATCGCCGCCGGCTGTCCGCGGCCGCGCTCGAGACCCTGGCCATCGTCGCCTACCGGCAGCCGATCACGACACCCGAGATCCAGTCCCTGCGCGGCACCGATCCGGCCGGCGTGCTGCAGAACCTGCTGGACAAGAAGCTGCTACGCGTGCTGGGCAGGAAGAAGGTCGTCGGAAAGCCGCTCCTCTACGGCACGACCCCTGAGTTCCTGGCGCATTTCGGGCTGAACTCGCTCGCGGACCTGCCGAGCCTCGAGGAGTTCGGCGCCCTCCTGCCGCCGGGAGCGGTCATGGAGCCGGCCGCGCAGGCCACCGGCCCGTTCGAAGAGTCGGGTGAGGACGGCGGGGAGACAGAGGACGGGGATGGAACCACAACGGATGGCACGGACGAGACCGAAAACCTCGAAGACGGCGACGACTCCTGAGGGAGGCGACTCCGTCCGGCTGCACAAGTTCCTGGCAGCCGCCGGAGTCGCTTCGCGACGGGAGGCGGAACGCCTGATCCAGGGCGGTCGCGTTGAGGTCAACGGCCAGGTGGTGACGACCCCCGGCACGCGCGCCGATCCGGCGTGCGACTCGATCAAGGTGGACGGGAAAAGGATCCGCGCCGAGGGAGCCCGCGCCTACTATCTTCTGCACAAGCCCCGCGGCTACATCACCTCGGTTTCGGACCCCGAGGGCCGCCCGACGGTGATGGGACTGTTGCGCCGGGTGCACGAGCGGGTCTTTCCCGTGGGACGGCTGGACTGGAACAGCGAGGGCCTGCTCCTCCTCACGAATGACGGCGACCTGGCGTTCCGGCTGACCCACCCGTCGAACCACGTCGCCAAGGTCTACCGCGTGAAGGTCAAGGGAATCATCGCCCAGCCGGAGATCGAGCGAGCGCGCCGGGGCCTGTTCCTGGACGGGCGAAAAAGCCTGCCGGCCCGCGTGACGCGCATTTCTTCCCAGACGAACAGTTGGCTGGAGGTCACCCTGCACGAAGGCCGCAGGAACCAGATCCGCAGGACCTTCGAGAGGCTCGGCCACCCGGTGCTCAAGCTCCGGCGGATTTCCATCGGGCCGATCGCCGATCGGAATCTCAAGCCGGGAGAGTTCCGCAGGCTGACGGACGACGAGGTCCGCCGGCTGAAGGAGCGCGGATGACGATTCACATCCCGGACCACATCCGCGGCATCGCGCCCTACGTCCCAGGCATGCCCATCGAGCAGGCGCAGCGCCAGATGGGGGTCGGGGACTTCGTGAAGCTGGCGAGCAACGAGAACCCGCTCGGTCCCTCCCCGCGCGCCGTGGCCGCGATCCGCGAGGCGGCCGAACGGGTCCATCGCTACCCGGACGGAAGCGGGCACGCGCTGCGCGAGGCCCTGTCCGCACGGCTGCGGTTCCCGGCGGAGCAGATCGTCCTCGGCAACGGCTCGACCGAGCTCGTCGAGGTCCTGGCGAAAACCTTCCTGCCCTCCGGGCGGGGGGCCGTGGTCGCCGACCAGGCCTTCATCATGTATCGCATCGCCGTGCTGGCGATGGCGGCGCCCCTGCGCCTCGTGCCCCTGCGCGACGAACGGCACGATCTCCAGGCGATGGCGGCCGCCTGCGATGCGCAGACCGCCCTCCTCTATATAAGCAACCCCAACAATCCGACCGGGACTCATGTCGGCCGCGAGGCGCTCGAGACATTTTTCAACAGCCTTCCCGACGGCGTCCTGGCGGTGGTTGACGAGGCTTACCACGACTACGTGGAAGCGCCCGATTACCCCGACGGCCTCGATTTCCTGAGGAAAGGGAGGCCCATCGTCGTCCTGCGGACCTTCTCGAAGATCCACGGCCTGGCGGGGTTGAGGATCGGCTACGCCGTCTGCTCTCGCGAGGTGGCGCGGGCGCTGGAGGCGGTGCGCTCGCCGTTCAACACCTCGGCCGTGGCCCAGTCGGGGGCGATGGCCGCCCTGGCAGACTTGGAGCACATCGCCCGCAGCCGGGCCGAGAACGCCCGGGAGGCCAGGTTCCTCCAGGCGGAGCTCGTCCGCCGGGGGGTGTCCTTCGTGCCGACAGTGGCGAATTTCGTCCTGGTGCGCACCCCGATGAAGGGAGAGGAGGCCTACCATGCCCTCTTGCGCCAGGGGGTGATTGTCCGACCCATGGATCCCTACGGGTACCCCGACGCCGTGCGTGTCTCGATCGGGCGGCACGAGGAAAACGTCCGTTTTCTCGAGGCCCTGGACCGCGCCCTGGCGCGCGTGGCGAAACCCGGCGGGACGGTGGGGGAGTCCTCGTAATTCGATGAAAACAAAGTTTTTCCTCTTGACAGATCGGGATTGAATCCGTATCATGACCCATCTCTGTAAAGAGACTCAGTCTGACCCGGGTTGTTGGCCGGGGTATGAGAAGCCCCACTGGAAGCCAGGGGACGTGATGGGCGCGAAACGCGCTCGTGACGGAGGCATGACGAACACGCTTGGCGGCACATTGACGAAGGAACGACGAGCACGCCCCCTGGGGCGGCCGAAAAACCCAAGGAGGTACTTCACTGCATGGATGTTCAGAACATGAAGCACGACCCCGCGATTCGGCAGGTCGATGTCGATCCCGACGATCTGCCCTCCACCCACAAACCCAAGCGTACCGAGCCCATGAGGCTGATGGATGGCGTCGGAGACCAGTTACCCGATGCCGAGTGCCAGATGCTCATAGAGATGTACGACCAGTCGCTCCGGACGCTGGCGGAAGGTGAGGTCGTACGCGGGCGCGTGTTGCGCATCGGTGGCAGCGAGGTGATTGTCGATGTCGGCTACAAGTCCGAGGGCATCATCGATCTGGAGGAGTTCATCGGCCCCGACGGCAAGCCGCATGTCAACATCGGCGACGAGATCGACGTGCTTCTCGAGAAGACCGAGAACCGCGACGGGTACGTGGTCCTCTCCAAGGAGCGGGCCGAGAAGATGAAGATCTGGGAGGCGGTGGAGCGCGCCTACACCGAAGGCCGGTCGGTCACCGGTATCGTGAAGGAGCGGATCAAGGGCGGCCTCGCTGTGGACATCGGCGTGCGGGCCTTCCTGCCCGGATCGCTGGTCGACATCCGCCCGGTGAGGAACCTGGACTCCCTGAAGGGGAAGGAGTTCCAGATGCGGGTCATCAAGGTGAACCGCAAGCGCGGCAACATCGTGCTTTCCCGCAAGGCGGTCCTCGAGGAGGAGAACAGCCAGAAGAAGCGCCGCACCCTCGACGGCCTGACCGAGGGCAAGGTGGTTAAGGGCACCGTGAAGAACATCACCGAGTACGGCGCGTTCATCGACCTCGGCGGCATCGACGGCTTGCTGCACAAGACCGACATGTCCTGGGGCCGCATCAACCACCCCTCCGAGATGTTCGCCGTCGGGGACGAGGTCGAGGTCGTGATCCTGAAGTTCGACCAGGAGAAGGAGCGCGTCTCCCTGGGTCACAAGCAGCGCACCGCCGACCCCTGGGAGGACGTGGATGGCAAGTTTCCCCGCGAGTCGCGCGTGCGCGGCAAGGTCGTCAGCCTGACCGATTACGGCGCCTTCATCGAGCTGGAGCCGGGGGTCGAGGGGCTGATCCACATCTCCGAGATGTCGTGGACCAAGCGGGTGAAGCACCCCTCCAAGGTGCTCGCCGTCGGGGACACGGTCGAGGCCGTCGTGCTCGACGTCGACAAAACGGCCCGGCGCCTGTCGCTCGGCCTGCGCCAGACGGAACCGAATCCCTGGCACCTGATCGGGGAGAAATACCACGAGGGGGACCGGATCACGGGGAAGGTACGCAACCTGACCGACTTCGGCGCCTTCATCGAGGTCGAGGAGGGGATCGACGGCCTGGTGCACATCTCCGACATGTCGTGGACCAAAAGGCTCAAGCACCCCTCGGAAATGCTCAAGAAGGCCGACGACGTCGAGGCGGTCATCCTCAA
>JANMQK010000405.1:0-14359 GCA_031370485.1 Acidobacteriota bacterium
GGCCCGGGGTCGCGGGGCACGCGGTCGCGGCGGCCGGATCGGCAAAGACCGCCGGACGGCCGCCGCCCCTGCGCCTCGGAGCCCGTCGCTCCGTAGGCGGGGCGCGACTTTGCTGCTTGCCCGGTAATGCCAACACTCAAAGGGTCGGGGAGAGCCGGGAGGGCCGGGCTGCGCTCACTGGCACGTGTTGCACTGAGCGTAGCGAGCTCTCAGGTGCGCAGGGCGGGGGGGTTCAGGCGCGGAAAAGTTCAACGCGGGAGCGATCGGGGCAGGCCTCCAGTAGCTCCAGGACGGTCCGGCCCAGAATGGGATGCCGTGCCCCGGGGGCGATCTCGGCCAGCGGGACCAGGACGAACCGCCGCTGATGCATGCGCGGGTGGGGCAACAGGAGACCCGGCCCCCGGCGGATCTCGCCGCCGCAGAGCAGGAGATCGAGGTCGATGACGCGCGGACCGCATTCCGTCGTGCGGATTCGCCCCATCGCCCGCTCGACCTCCAGACAAAGTTCGAGCAGCGCCTCGGGCGGGCCCTCCCAGGGGCAGCCGATCACCTGGTTCAGGAACTCACCCTGGTCCGTCACCCCCACGGGGTCGGTGCGATAGACGGGTGAAACGTGGGTCGCCACCGCGCCCTGCTTCGTCAGGCGCTCGACCGCCAGCCGGAGGCTGCCCCCACGGTCACCCAGATTCGACCCCAGGCCAATGAAGGAAAAGTGCGCTCTCTCCATTTTCCCCAGGAACAATCCCTATCTATATAGAAACAATTGACTTCTTTTCAATGAAGACGCCCCGGGCGAGGGCAGAAACGGGGTCGGGAGGCTTCATTGTCGTTGACACGCAAACATAGCATTTGCTACCATTCGCGGATCGAAAATCATTATCTTCATTGAACTCAACGCGTTGTACCGTCGCGGGATCGCCCGCGGCATCCACCCGGCGGCAAGACCGCGAGGCACGAACGGAGAGAAATGAAGAAGCCAGTGAAAAAAACCGTCAAGACCCCCGGCGTCCCCTCGTCGAACGCCTGGATGATCCAGGACAAGGCGCTCAAGGATCTGGAGCGGGGGATGAACCACCTGCACCGGCAGAACTACACTGAGGCCCTCGCTCATTTCCAGTCGCTCGCAGAGGACAGCACTCATGAGAAGGAGCTCATCGACCGGGCGCAGATCTACGCGAAGATCTGCAAGGGGATGCTCGAGCGGAAACCGGCCACACCCAAGAAGCCCGAGGATCTCTTCTATCTGGGAGTCATCAAGGCCAACCAGGCGGAGTACGTTGAAGCCGCCGAATTGCTCGACCGCGCGCTGCAGGCGAACCCCAAGGACGAGAAGGCGCATTACGTCCTGGCCTCAACACTTGCCCTCAAGGGGGACCGGCCCGAAGCGCTCAGGCATTTGAAGGAAGCGATCGATCTCAACGCCACGAACCGTGTTTACGCCATGAACGACCCCGACTTCGAGCCGATCAGGGAGGACGAAGGCTTCCAGAACCTGATCCACCCGGAGGAGAGCTGATTCCCTGGGGCCAGGGCCCTTTGTGAGCATCAGGAAGAAAAAGCCCATCAAGAAGAGCAAGCCCGGCACATCGCGGCGGGGCGGACAGTATCCCCGCGGCAATGGGCCGGCGCCAAAGGCGTCGGCAAGGCCCACGCCGAAGCCGGGGCGCCCGTCGCCCGCCCAATCCATCAGCGCTCATGCCGGCGGGGCGGCTCCCATCCCGAACCACAGCAGGACCGCGGGCCTTCGTCCCGCCCCCCTGACCGGAGCGGTCGCGAGCGGTCCGGCGTCCGCGGCGCGCGGTCTGTCGAACCATTCGGTCACCCCTTCCGTCTATCCCCTGCGCCCGGTCGGCGCGCTCCCCGCCGACGATCCCCAGGACCTGCGCCGTGCATCGTCCGCCACCAAGAAGCGCGATCTCTGCGCCCTCATCCTGGCGGCCGGCCTCGGGAAGAGAATGCACTCCAAGGTCTCCAAGCTGCTGCACGCCGTGGCCGGCCGGCCGATGGTCCGGCACGTGGTCGAGGCGACGCGCGAGGCGAGTGTCGGGCGAACCGTCGTCGTCGTTGGCAACCAGGCCGACGGGATGCGTCAGGCGGTCGGCGACAGTGACAAGCGGATCGCCTTCGCCTTCCAGAAAGAGCAGCTCGGCACCGGCCACGCGGTCCTCTCGGCCGAGCGGCTGCTTCATGGCTACCAGGGGGACGTGCTGATCCTCAACGGCGACCTGCCTGCCCTCAAGGCCGACACCCTGATGCGGTTCGTGGCCTTTCACCGCGAGTCGGGGGCCCCGCTCTCCCTGATGACCACCGTGGTCGCCGACCCGCGGGGGTACGGCAGGGTGATTCGCAATTATGCCGCCGACGTCTCGCGCATCGTCGAGGAGTCCGACGCCACCCCCGAGGAGCGCTCCACCCAGGAGATCAACTGCGGCATCTACTGCGCCGACGCGACGCACCTGTTCCGGCCTCTCAAGCGGGCCACGGCCAACAATGTGCAGGGGGAGATCTACCTCACCGACCTGGTCGAGATCCTCAGGCGCGAGGGCCGCAAGGTCGCCGCCTACAGGCACCCGGACCCGGCGGAGGTCCTCGGGGTGAACGACCGGCTCGAGCTGGCCGCGGCGGCGCGCGCCCTCTACCGCCGCAAGGCGGAGACCCTCATGATTTCGGGGGTGACCCTGGTCGATCCGGAGACGACCTACATCGACGCCGGCGTCAAGGTGGGCCCCGACACCATCATCGAGCCGGGGGTCATGCTCCTGGGGCAGACCGAGGTCGGCGACGAGGTGCGCATCGGTGCCGGGTGCCGAATCACGGACTCGAAGGTGGGAGACCAGACCGTCATCCTGCCCTACTGCGTCATCACCGCCTCGCGGATCGGGCGCGCCTGCCGGGTCGGGCCCTTCGCCCACCTGAGGCCCGAGAGCACCCTCGACGAGGAGGCCCACGTCGGCAACTTCGTCGAGACGAAGAAGACCCGGATCGGCCGCGGCAGCAAGGCGAACCACCTGTCCTACCTCGGCGACGCGGAGATCGGCAAGGGAGCGAACATCGGCGCCGGCACCATCACCTGCAACTTCGACGGGGTGGCCAAGCACCGCACCATCATCGAGGACGACGTCTTCATCGGCAGCGACACGCAGCTGGTGGCCCCGGTCCGGATCCGCCGCGGGGCCTTCATCGGCGCCGGCTCGACCATCACCAAGGACGTGCCTCCCCACGCCCTGGCTCTGGCCCGGGGCCGGCAGGAGATCAAGGAAGGCTGGGCCAGGCGGTTCGGCCCGGCCGCCCGCCGGAAGGGCCCCTCCGGAGGCTCCGGGAAGTAGACGGCGCACTCCGGAGCGCCCGATCCCCCCCTTTCCCCTTTGCACGGGAGCCCCACCCGTCCTATATTGTGTGTCCATCATGTGCGGCATCGTCGGGTACATCGGGCACAAGAAGGTCAGCACCGTCCTCCTGGACGGGCTCCGGAGGCTCGAGTACCGCGGATACGACTCGGCGGGCATCGCCGTCATCAACGGCGGCGCCATCCAGGTGGTCCGCAGCGCCGGGAAGCTCCGGGAGCTCGAGGAGAGCCTGCGTCTGACCCCGATGGAGGGCACCTTCGGCCTCGGCCACACGCGCTGGGCCACCCACGGGCGGCCGACGGAGGAAAACGCCCACCCGCACCGCGACTGCACCGGATCGATGGTCGTGGTCCACAACGGCATCATCGAGAACTACAAGGAAATCAAAAAGGAACTCGCCCAGGCCGGGCACCAGTTCAAGACCGAGACCGACACCGAGGTCATCGCCCACCTGATCGAGGAGCACCGCAAGGCGGGGGCGGCGACGCTTGACGAGGCGGTCCGCCGGGCCTTGCCGCGCCTCACGGGGTCCTATGCCTTCGCGGTCGTATCGACCCAGGACCCCGGCAAGATCGTGGCCGCGCGCAACGGCCCGCCGCTGGTCATCGGGCTGGGAAAAGACGAGTACTTCGTCGCCTCCGACATACCCGCCATCCTGAACCACACGCGGGACGTCTTCTTCCTCCACGACCGCGAGATGGCGGTCGTGACCGAGGGCGGGGTGGAGGTCACCGACCCCGAGGGACGGCCGGTCGCCAAGCAGGTCCAGCGCATCACCTGGGACCCGATCATGGCCGAGAAGTCCGGTTTCAAGCATTTCATGCTGAAGGAGATCTACGAGCAGCCCCGCGCCATCCGTGACACGCTCCTCGGGCGCGTGTCCCAGGACACCGGCAAGATCTTCCTCGACGAGATGGAGATCACGGACGACGAGTTCCGGGCCTGCGCGAAGCTGCACATCGTCGCCTGCGGCACCTCGTGGCACGCCGGGCTGGTCGGCAAGTTCCTGATCGAGAGGCTGGCGCGGCTCCCGGTCGAGGTCGATATCGCGAGCGAGTTCCGCTACCGCAACCCGATCCTCGACAAGAACCACCTGGTGCTCGTCATCAGCCAGTCGGGCGAGACGGCGGACACGCTGGCCGCGCAGCGCGAGGCGCGGCGCCGCGGCGTGAAGACGCTGGCGATCTGCAACGTCGTGGGCTCGATGGTGACGCGCGAGGCGCAGGGTGTCGTCTACACGCACGCCGGGCCCGAGATCGGCGTCGCCTCGACCAAGGCCTTCACAGCGCAGATTGCGGCGCTGCACCTGCTGGCGCTGCGCATCGGGCTGCTGCGCGGCACGCTGTCGCCCGACGACGCGAAAGAGCAGATCAAGGGCCTGCTGCACCTTCCGACGCAGATCGAGCAGATCCTGACCAAGGACCCGGAGATCGAGGAGATCGCCAAGGACACCTTTCGCGCCTCCGACTTCCTGTACCTCGGCCGCGGCATCAACTACCCCATCGCGCTTGAGGGGGCGCTCAAGCTCAAGGAGATCTCCTACATCCACGCCGAGGGATACCCGGCCGGCGAGATGAAGCACGGGCCGATCGCCCTCATCGATCGCAACCTCCCGGTCGTCGCGCTCGTGTTCGGCGACACCCTCTACGAGAAGATGATGACGAACGTCGAGGAGGCCCGCGCACGGGATGGATCGATCATCATGGTCACGACCGAGGGAAACGAGGAGGCGGGGCGCCGCTGCCAGCACGTCGTGACGATCCCGCGCGCCTCCGAGCTGCTGACCCCGATCCTCGCGGCCATCCCCCTGCAGCTGCTGGCGTACCACATCGCACTGCGGCGCGGCTGCGACGTCGACCAGCCCCGCAACCTCGCCAAGTCGGTCACGGTCGAGTAGCCCCCGCGCCACGGGGGGTGGTGCAGCGATTTCGCCGCGGGTTGCGCGGCACGCCACCTGGAGGCTCCGATTCGCTGTGAGATAATCCCCGCCATGGCCGGCATACTCGACTCGCTCAACCCCCGGCAGCGGGAGGCGGTGCAGCACACGGAAGGGCCGCTTCTCATCGTGGCCGGCGCCGGGTCCGGGAAGACGCGCGTCATCGTCCACCGGCTGGCCTTCATCCTGGCCGAGCGGCTCGCCCCTCCTTCCGAGGTTGTCGCGGTCACCTTCACCAACAAGGCCGCGGGCGAGATGAAAGAGCGCGTCGAGGCCATGGCGGGCGCCCGCCAGGGCGGGGCCCAGGTCTCGACCTTCCATTCCTGGTGCCTGAGGCTGCTGCGCGGTGAAGCCGGGCGCCTGGGCTTCCGGCCCGGCTTCCTGGTCTATGACGACGCGGATCAGAGCGCCGTCATCCGGGAATGCCTGGCCGATCTGCAGATCGACGACCAGTCGTTCACCCCGCGCCTTTTCCGGAACCGGATCAGCGACGCGAAGAACCGCGGGCTCGACCCCGGAGGGTTCGCCGCGCAGAAGGAAGGCTTCCAGGACGAGCAGGTGGCGAAGGTGTATTCCCTCTACCAGGAGCGGCTTCGGGCGTCGAACGCCATGGACTTCGACGACCTCGTCGGGCAGGCGCTCGTCCTGCTGCGCGACTACCCGGAGGTGCGCGACCGGGTCTCAGGCTCCGTGCGCTACCTGATGGTGGACGAGTACCAGGACACGAACCCGCCGCAGTATCGCCTGATCAAGGATCTGGCCCGGGTCCACGGCAACGTCTGCGCCGTAGGGGACCCCGACCAGTCGATCTACCGCTTCCGCTTCGCCGACATCCAGAACATCCTTTCCTTCGAGCAGGACTTCCCCGGCACCCGCACCATCAAGCTGGAGCAGAACTACCGCTCGACCGGGAACATCCTCGAGGCGGCGACCACGGTCGTCCGACACAACCGCAACCGCATCGACAAGGAGCTCTGGTGCGAGGCGGCGGAAGGAGAGCCGATCGAGCTGATCGTCACGGCGGACGAGCGTCACGAGGCCGAGCAGATCCTGATGCGCGTGGCGGGGCTGCGGCGCGATCACGGGCTCGACGAGATGGCCATCCTGTACCGCACCAACGCCCAGTCGCGCGCGCTCGAGGAAGCGCTGGCGCGCGACGGCGTCCCCTACGTCGTCGTGGGTGGCACGCGCTTCTACGATCGCAAGGAGATCAAGGACATGCTCGCCTACGTCCGCGCGATCGTGAACCCCCGGGACGACGTCAGCCTGCGCCGCATCGTCAACGTGCCGGCCCGCGACATCGGCAAGACGACCCTCGATGCCGTGCTCGACGTCGCCCGCCGCGAGGCCGTCCCCTTCGAGGAGGCGATCCGGCGGACCCTGGTGGCCTCGCTCGTGGGGGCGAGGCCGGCGCGCGCCCTGAAGGGGTTTCTCGATCTCATGGAGGGCCTGCGCACGGAGGCGGCCGCCGAGCAGCCCAGCCGGCTGATCGCGGCAATTGTCCGACGCACGGCCTTCGAGGCTTATCTCCAGGCCACTTCAGCCGGGGACGCCGCCGCGCGCCTGGAGAACCTCGAGCAGCTGGTCACCGCCGTGTCGGCCTATGACGGGCTCGAGGACGGGCTGCAGTCGTTTCTCGACCGCACCGCTCTCCTATCGGAGACCGAGAACGTGCAGGGAAGCACCGGGATCAGCCTCATGACCCTGCACTCGGCGAAGGGGCTCGAGTTCCCGGTCGTGTTCATCGCGGGGCTCGAGGAGGACCTTTTCCCCCACGGCCGATCGGTGGAGGAGCACGACGGGCTCGAGGAGGAGAGGCGGCTCTTCTACGTAGGCATGACACGCGCCAAAAAGCGCCTCATCCTGACGCGGGCCCTCGCGCGCCGTGTCTTCGGCGAGCCCCGGCCGGCGGAGCCGTCGCGCTTCCTGCGCGAGATTCCCCCGCGGCTCCTGCGCGAGCGCATCGCCGACGACCCCTACGCCTCGCGCGCCCGGGGGGGCGCCTTCAGGGCCGCCCGCGGCGGCGGAGGCCGCCCGGCGCAGGGGGACCCCGCGCGATCCGTCGGCCGCTGGGCCGAAGTGGACGCGCCGCCCTCCGGCGCCGATGAGACGCCTCCCGGCCCCTACACGCTCGGCTGCAAGGTGCACCATCCCGAGTACGGCGTGGGCACGGTGATCGGAGTGGAAGGGCGCGGCGAGACGCAGAAGCTCACGGTGTCCTTCTCGATCCACGGGTCGAAGAAGTTTCTGCCGCGCTACGCGCACCTGGAGAAGATCTGATGCGGCGCGCCTTGCGTCAGGGCTTCGCCCTGGCCGCGAGCCTCCTGGCCGCGGGAGGCCTGGCCGCGACGGGCCCCGGCGCGGGCGCTCCCGCGGCCGCCGAGCGGTCGACACGCGAGCTCTTGAGCTCGGGTGCCGTCGCCATCGAGGAGGGGAACTACTCCAGGGCGCTGGCGCGGTTCCGCGAGGCCGCGGAGATTGATCCCCGTCTCGGCGAGGCGCAGTTCGGCATCGGGCTCGCCGCGCTCGGCTCCCGCGATCGCAAGACCGCCGAGAAGGCCTTCCGGCGGGCCGGCGAGCTCGCTCCCGCCGCTCCCGAGAGCCGCTACGCGCTCGGGATCACACGCTTTCTCTACGACGGCCCGAAGTCGGCGGACGCGGACCTGCAGGCGGCCGTCTCGGATCGCTACTTCCTGGAGGCGCGCTACGCCCTGGGCATCGTCGCAGCGGTGCGAGGCGATCTGCCGGAGGCGGCCGTGGACCTGCGCGAGGCCCTGCGGCTCGACAACGGTCACGCGTCGTCGCACTACCAGCTGGGGGCGGTCCTGGCCCGCACCGGCGACCTCGACGGGGCGCTCCATGAATTGTCGCGCGCCATGACCCTGGCCCCGGGGATGTCCGACGCGCGGCTGGATGATGCATTCGTGTTCGCCGCGCGCGCGGCCGGCCCGGGGGACCGGCCCGACCGGCCCGGCCCCACCGGAGGCTCCTTCGGGATGCCCCTCCCGGTATTGCGTCCTCTCATCACCTGGCCCTTCCGCCGCGCTTCCGGAGGCGCCCTGCCGGTCGAGATCCCCGACTGGTACCTTCAGTACTACATGGCGCTGCAGCTCGAGGACGCCGGGAACTGGCGGGGCACGGTCGACCTGCTGGAACGGGCCCTCAAGTCCAAGGACCGCTCCGAGCGGCAGGCGATCGTCGGCGGCCGCCTGGCCGACTATTCTCCGCACCTTCACCTGGCGGAGGCCTACCATCAGCTCGGGAAGTTCCGGGAGGCCTTCCTGCACCTGGGCATCGCGAAGAACGAAGGGAATGCCTCACCCGAGGCCCTCGGCGCCCTGAGCGTGCTGATCCAGAAGGACAGGCTGCGTCCCCGCATCGTGCTGCAATCCCTTCCCGACCACACCACCGAAGAAACGGTTTCGATACGCGGGGTCGTCATCTCCGACGAGGCGGCCCAGAAGGTCGAGGTGGCGGGCAAGCAGGCGGTGCTTCGCCCGGCGAGCGCGGCGGACACCGCGGCGATTCTCGGAGAGCAGGACGCGCCCTCGTCGCGGGATGGGACGCAGAACACCCTGTTCGAGGTGCCCGATTTCCGTCTGGGTCTGGGCTCTAACCTGCTCCCCGTCCGTCCTTCGTTCCGCAACCCGGCCCGTGACGGCGACCTGGTCGAGGTGCGGGTCGTGCGCCTCCCTCCCCCCTCGACGACGCCCAAGGCAGCGCCCCCCCCGGCCGAGCGGCCCAAGACAGCCGGGGCCGCGGCCAGGCCGGCCCAGGCAAAGCCGGGGACCAGGCCGAAACCGGGGATCCCGCCCAAGCCGGAGAGGCCGCCACAGGGCGCGCCGAAGAAGCCCCCCGTGCCCACGCCCCCCCCGCCTGGCGAGGCGCGGCCATGATGGTGCCACTCGTCCGTGGCGTGCCGACTTTTGGATCGGCCCTGCTCGACGGTGGCGCGGACGGGGGTGCCCTGCCGCGCCGCCGCATCGGAACCACCCTGGTGATGTCGATTGCGGTGCATGGGTTGCTTGTGGTCGGCCTCCTGGTCCTGTCGCTCCTGACGGTCGACAGGCTCCCGGCCCCCCCCATCGTCATCCGCTTCCTGGCGTCCGCTCCGCCCCCCCCGCGGATCGTGCCGCCGCGGGAGGCGCGCATCCTCCCGCAGCCTCCGCCATTCGTGCCGAAGAAAAGGCTCCCCTCGTCGATCCCTGCCTTCGTCCTCCCACCGGTGCCCCCGGAGCCTCCCCCGCGCAGACCCGATCCCCCTCCGCTCGCGGTCGAGCCCGAGCCGGCGCCAATCCGGGTGGCGCGCAGCGAGCCGCAGCTCCAGGTGCGGGATGTGGCGCCCGAAGCGCCGCGCGACGTCGTTCCCAGGATCAACTCCGTGGACGCGGCCCCGGCGCTCGCGGCGGGGACCGGCCCGGAGCCCGAGCTGGAATACCTCGTGCCCGGGAAGGCCCGGCCGCGCGGCCCCGGCGGCGGGCCCGCCGGCCGCGGCGACGGCCTGCCCCCCGTCCCCGGAAGCGACCCAACCTATGGAGTCCGCCCGGGAGGGGGCCGGGGCTCGGGCGGGTTCCCGGCCGGCGCCTCCCTCGGCGCCGAGGGTTCCTTCACGACCCCGGGACTGGCCTCCTTCCTGGGCCACAAGTACGGGGTCGTTCTGGTGGAAGCGACGCGCCTCGGCCAGAGGACGAACGACGGGCCGCGCTACAGCATGCTGCTTCCGATGTTGAGCGAGGCTTACCGCGCTCTTCCCTTCCGGGGACGCCGCCGCGCACCGCAGGGGGACGCCGTGGAGAGCGTGCAGGTCGATCGGGACGCCATCGCGATCCGCTACAGGGACGGCACGCTGCACGTTCTCGTGCCGACCTCGGACGGCCTCGTAGCGCTTTACGTTTCGGCGGATCGCCGCGGCGCCTCCGTGCGGAGCAAAGTCGAGGAGGCCGAGCGGGCGCTCTCCGCTTTGCAGCGCATCGGTCTCACGGGAGTCACCGGATGAGCGGAGGTCATGGGATGGATGACATTCGCGGGGCGGGGCGCATTCTTCTTCCGATCGTGGCGCTGGCCCTGTGCGTCGCGGCGGCGGCGCATGCTACGGCATCTCCCACGCCGGCCCCCGCGGCCGACGCCGTCGTCCGGGACGCCGTGGCGGACGATCTCGTGGCGCTCAGGAACGAAGCGATCGCGGCCTACAACGCCCAGGACTACGCCAGGGCGGCGAAGGTCGCGTCGCGGTACATCGAGGAGGCCGCGGCGGGACGGCGCACCGGGCGGGAGGTCGCGGCGGTCTCGTTCATCCTCGGCCACTCGCGATTCGAAACCCACCTGAAAGAGGGCAGCCCGTACCCCGGCGACCTGCGCGCGCAGGTCGCGCAGCCTCTCGAGGAGAGCCTGCGCGTCCTGCAGGACGACCCGGCGTTCAAGAACATGCTGCTCGCCCACGTCTACCACGAGCTCTGGACGGGCGGCGGACGGCGCGACCCCGAGGACGAAGCGCGCGCCCACTGGTACCTGCTCAAGTCGATCCTGGTCCGCGAGAACGAAGTCCACGACCGGCCGAAGGACGGCCCCGAGTACGAGCTATTCGCCCGGCACCTATTGTTCTACCTCGAGCGCTGTCTCGACCTGGCGCGGGACTCCGCGGGCGCCGGGGTCTACCTTCAGCGGATCCGGAGCGCCGCCCCCTGGGGATTCGCGACCGCCTACGATGCCCGCTTCTGGCAGATCTACGACCTCACCTATTTCGACGACGGCAACATGAGAGCCGCGGCTGTGTGGCAGCGCGGGCTCGACGCCATGCGGGACCCGAAGGCCGACCCGAACGAGGTGGTGTCGATCTTCTCGCGGGCCGCCGACCTGACACGCAGCCGCCGGGACCGCGCGGAAGTCTATCGACAGGCCGCCGACTTCGTTTCGACGTTCGACGAGCCGGAACGCCGGGCCCAGGCCGCCGATTTCGCGCGCCGCGCCTACGACCTGAACCCCGGCGACCCGGCGATCTGCCGGCAGCTCGGGTCGGCGCTACACGTGCTGTCGTACGGGTCCTACGCCTCGGGGCGCTTTCAGCAGGCCCTCAAGGAGGCGCAGGACGCGGTCGGCTTCGAATGGGAAGGGATGGAGGTCGCGTTCTTCGACCTGTCCCGCGCGGCCGCCGAGATGGGACACGAGACCGAGGCCCTGACCCACGGCGAGCGCGCCTACCGGATGGCCCGGGACCGGTCGAGCGGCAGCGCCCTTCAGCCCTTCGCCCAGAATTACATCAACATCCTGCGGCAGTTCGGCCAGGGGGGCCTGGCCGATCGGGTCAGGCAGGAAGCCGCCGGGCTGGGGGTGCGGTGATGCGCCCCCTTCGCACGCCGCCCCGATCCGCGCCCACGCGGCTCGTCCCCGGACTCGCCGTCGCATTGGCCCTCGGCCTCGCAGCGACGCCCTGCCTGGCGCCGCGCCTTCGCGCCGAGGAGACCGCGACGGACGTTTTGCGTATGGCGGCGCGCTACTCTGATTTGCTTCGCGATTCGGTGGCCATCCTGGGACGCGGCCCCGATCCCGCGGCCATCTGGGCGACGCTCTATGACGCCCGGCGCGCCGTGGCGGAGGTCGATCGCCTCGCGGCCAACGCCTCGATCTTCCAGGCGACACCGCATGATCGCGAGCGGTTGCAGGCCATGGCCGCGGAGGCGCATCTCTACCTGGCCCTCTTCGAGACCCACGGCCTGGAGTTCGAGCGCTCCCGGCAGGAGATCGCCCGGGCTCGCTCGCTGTCCGATCACGTGGAGAACCCCGGCTTCCGCACCCCCTGGGTGTCGTTGCAGAGCGGCGAGATCGGGCATGGCCTGGTCACGTCCTATCACCTGCTCTCGCTCGCTGAGTTCGAGGCGGCGCTCGGCTCGATCTGGTACCGGGCCCGCCCCGTCCCGTTCGAGTTCCACGGCCTCAACACGCAGGAGATGCTCCTCGTCTCCCTGAGCCGCGCCTACCCCGCGAGCCCCGGGAGTCTCGACGATCGGCTGCTCTCTCTCGGGACGCGGATCCTCCGGGAGGGCCTCGACGCCGGGAAGAACTCCTTCACCGTCCCCCTGCCGCCCGGTCTCTACCGCCTCCAAGGCCGGCCGGGCGCCGAGCTCGACCGCTCCTTCATCGTGCCCGAGGTGAGCGACGTCGACGCGGTCGTCGTCGACCGGGCCCGCTTCGAGATGAAAGTGGATCCCAGGCCGGGGCCGCGCGGGCCGCGCTTCTTTCTCAACGGGGTCGAGGTCAGGGACCTGACCACGATGCCGTATGGCGTTTACCGCGTGAAGGTCGACGAAGATCTCTACCCCGCCGCCCCCCAGGTCGTACGGTTCATCCTGGGGGAGGGCCTCTCCGACAAGACCCGCACCGCTTGGACCGTCTACGTCCCCGCCGGCGGCTCGTACCTGTTCCAGATGAAACGCGCCCCGTTCGGCCAGCGCCTGCGCCGGTAGCGCCCCGCCGGCCGCCGCGCGTCTGCCGGCCGTCGCCCGCTGACCAGATCCCGCACGTTTTCCGGTGTGCAAGTGGACACCCCCCTCGCGGGCCCTTCGAGGCTCGCTTAAGCGCCTGAAACCGCGGCAGTAGCCCCCGCGTGTCCTGATTGTGTCTTCAAGCGTGTGGAGAAACCGCACAGAAACCGCCCTGCGAAGCCGTCGGAGCGTCGAATCCCTGACTTCAACGAAACCCTTGCGGCGCAACGAGTTCAGCGGAATCAACCACCCGGCGACCGGTGGCAGGCGACTTGCTCTTACCTGGCCGAGCCCGTTGCCCCCAAGGGCCGGCGGGAAAAACGGAGGCGTTAATGAAATCGAATCAACTTCGCTCGGTCCTGAGTCGCAAGTCCCTGGTCGCGGGGGCGATCCTCGCGGTTGCCCTGTTCCTCCTTCCCTCGGCCTCGCCACTGAGCGCCCAGGGCGGGGATAAGGGGAAGACCGCCGGGACGTCCTATGGCAAGGCCGTGAAGGAGAAGGTCACGAAAGACGTCCTGGACAAGGCGCGCGACGCGGGCCCCGGGGAGATGATCTCCGTGATCGTCCAGACCACCACGGACCCGAGCGCGGAGCATCTGGGCCGGATGCGCGGCCACGGCGCCTCCATCAAGAAGCAGCACAAGGCGATCCGCGGGTACTCGGCCAGGGTGCCGGCCTCGGAGATCCAGTCGCTCGAGGACGATCCCGAAGTGGACCACGTCTCCATCGACGCTCCGGTGTCGGCCCACATGGACAATGCCTTCCGCGCGATCAATGCCGACCAGGCCTTCCTGAATCTGGGCGGGTTCGACGGCCAGGGAATCGGGATCGCGATCGTCGACACGGGCGTGCAGTCACACCAGGACCTCCAGCGCCCCGCCGGGTCGCCCCAGATCATCGAGGTCGAAATCGTGAACCACGAGCCCGGCCTGATGGATTACTTCGGGCATGGGACCCATGTCGCGGGGATCATCAATGGAAGCGGCGCGGCGTCGAGCGGCCTGCTCACGTTCCGGACCTTCAAGGGGATAGCACCCGGTGCGCAGGTCATCTCGATCCGCGCGCTGAACTCCGACGGGTCGGGCTTCACCTCGGACGTCATTGCGGGGATCGACTGGGCCATCGCCAACAAGAGCACCTACAACATCCGGGTGCTGAACCTGTCGCTCGGGCACCCGGTCTTCGAATCGTTCCAGACCGATCCGCTCTGCGTCGCGGTGAGGAACGCCGTCAATCAGGGGATCGTCGTCGTGGTGGCGGCGGGCAACGACGGGGCGGTCGGTAGCGGCTTCGGAACGGTGACGAGCCCCGGAAACGAGCCGCGCGCCATCACGGTCGGCTCCATGGATGACGGCAATACCGCCACGACGCTGGACGATGTTCCTTCATGGTTCTCGGCGCGGGGGCCCAGCCTCATCGACTATGTCGTGAAGCCCGACCTCGTCGCCCCGGGCACGCGGATCGTGTCGCTGCGGGCGCCCACGTCCTACCTGGACGTCAATTACCACGCGCCGACCCTGAAGTTCGGCGACTACAGGACCGACCCTGTGAACGCGCTGAACGACGGGTCCTACTACGAGCTGAGCGGCACCTCGATG
>JANMQK010000018.1:0-16709 GCA_031370485.1 Acidobacteriota bacterium
GACCACCTTCTACAGACGACTGACCGCGGCCTTCATGCTGACCGCCCTGGTTCCGCTGCTGTCGCTCGCCTACTTCGTGAGTCGTTTCACCCGCCAGGAGTTCGAGCATGTCATCACGACCTCCGGCCTGGCCTCCCTCCAGGTGGCGCGGCGCGTGGCGGAGGATTACATCGTGGTCAGCGGACAGGATGACGCGCCGGCGCTCGACGACGACGTGGTGTTCTGGCTCAGCCGGGTCGTCCGCCAGGACCTCAACGTGTACCAGGGCGCGGACCTCCTGGCGACCAGCATGCGCGAACTGTACGCCTCGGCCCTGATGAATACGCGGCTCGACGGCGACATCTACCGCGCCCTCTACCTCGACCGGGAGCCCTTCAAGCAGGACGAGGACCCGATCGGAGGTGTCGGCTACCTGACCCTGAGCGCCCCGATGAAGGTGGACCGCAAGGGGTCGATCGGCGCGATCTCCATCCCCCTGTCGGCGCATCGCCGGGCGGTGGAGCGCAAGGCCGAGGAGGTGGAGGGAGCGATCCTGATCAGCACCTGCCTGACCATCCTCCTCCTGGCCGTCGTCGGCTGGCGGGTGGCGCGCCGGATCTCGGGGCCGATCGCCCTCCTGGCGGACGCGGCCCGCCGCGTGGAGAAGGGTGATCTTGATGTCCGTGTGAGCGCGGCGGCGCACCACGAGATCGGCTTCCTCGTCGAGGCCTTCAACCGGATGGCGCAATCGCTGCGAGGGCAGCGCGAGGATCTCAGGCGCCGCCGCGATTACATCGAGAGGATCCTGGCCCGGGCGACGACGGGGGTCGTGTCGATCGACTCGGGCGGCGAGGTCATCACCATCAACCCGGCGGCGGAGGGTCTCCTGTCCGCGGGGGGCGTCACCCTCCGGCCCGGCGCCAGCCTGCCGGAGTGGCTGGAGCGCGAGCCGTCCCTGAAGCCGCTGCATTCGTCCCTGCTCCAGGCGCTCTCGGCCGCGGAAGACAGGGAGGCCGAGCTGGCCGTCACCCGCGAGGGCTCCGAGCGGCGCCTGCGGGCTATCTTCCTCCCCTTCGCTCCGGGGGATGGCGCGCCTTCCGGACGGATCATCCTCCTCGAGGACATCACCGACATCGTCCGCTCCGGGCGGCTCGCGGCCTGGGCCGAAATGGCCCGGCGCATCGCCCACGAGGTGAAGAATCCCCTCACGCCGATCCAGCTCTCGGTTGATCACGTCCGGCGCCTCTGGGACGCGGGAGACAGCCGTTTTGGGGAGGTTCTGGTGCAGTGTCTGGACAACATCCAGGGACAGGTGCGCGTCCTGCGCAGGATTGCCTCCGAGTTCTCGGCCTACGCGCGGATTCCGCGGCTGCAGGCCGTGGCGACGGCCGTGGAGGCGATCGTGGACGACGCCCTCGGCCCCTACGCGGCCGCGCCGCCGCCAGGCATCGCCGTGACGCGCGCCATCCCGCGAGGATTGCCCCGGGTCCTGGCCGACCGGGCGGTGATCGTCCGGGCGATGGTCAACCTGATCGAGAATGCCCTGCAGGCGATGCCCTCCGGCGGCACTCTGTCGGTCGGAGCCATGCTGCTCGACGGCCCGGGATCGGTGCCGAGCGTGCGTATCGAGGTGCGCGACACCGGGACGGGGGTCGACCCTTCCCTGCGGGAGCGCATCTTCGAGCCCTACTTCTCGACCAAGAGCGGCGGCACCGGGCTTGGGCTCGCAATCGCCCGGCGCGCGGTCGAAGAACATGGGGGGAGGATGGCGATCGAGAGCCGGCCGGGCGAAGGCACCGCCGTGACGCTGGATCTCCCCACGGCCGGGAGCGACGCCGGCGACCCTCCCCGATGAGGGCCTCACGGATCCCGCTGCTGCAGGCGCTCGGCCTGGCGTGCCTGGCCTGGGCCCTCCTGGCCTGCGAGAAAACGACCCACGAAGCCGCCAGGCGAGACTACCAGGCGATCCAGTCCTCCAACCTGGGATCCGCGGAACAGGCCCGGGCGCTGGAGGAGTTCGTGGCGCGCTACCCCGAGCCCAAGACCAACGCCTTTCTTGTGCGCGCCTGCCGGACGCTCGCGGACCACAATGCGCAACCGGGGCGCTACGACATCGCCGCCTCCTGGTACGAGAGGGCGTTGCGCGCCGACCCCGACGATCCCGACCTGATGAACGCCCTCGGCTATTTCTACGCCCTTCATGGCATGGCCATCGACCGGGCGATCGATCTTCTGGAGAGCGCCGTGCGCCTCGCGGACGAGCGGGGTTACCCGGAGCGCCGCCGGGGCTTCATCCGCGACTCGCTCGGATGGGCCTACCGGGCCCGCGGGGATTTCGCCCTCGCGGCGGTGCTGCTGGAGGAGGCCAACCGCATGGCGCCCAGGGTGCCGATCATCATCGAGCACCTTGCCGCCACCTACCGCTCCCTGGGGGAACGGGAGAAATCCGCGGCGGCCTTCCTCGAGCTCTACATGATGGGGCGTGCCACCGACGCCCGTCTCAAGACGATTCTCCTCGATCTCGACCGTTCGGGACGGGACCTCCCGGCCCTCGGGATGTCCTATAGGATCGAGGCGGGGCTGCGTGCGATCGCCGCCGCCGATCGCGCCGAGGCGATCGCCGAGGGGGGCGTTCTCGTCGATCTGCCCGCCGGGGACGGCTGGCACCTCCGGGCCACGCTCTTCCTGCCGCCCGCCGGAGCGGGCGGAGGCGGGGCGCACTTCCCGGGGCGGCGGCCGGGTGTCGTCCTGCTCCACGCGCTCGGCTCGGACAGGCATTCCGCCGCACCGCTGGGCCGCGACCTCGCCGCGCACGGCCTGGTGGCCATCGCGCTCGACCTCCGGGGACATGGGGCCAGCGTCAGCGAGGCGATTCCCGGTTCGCGGCAGTTCGCCGAGGCCCTGGCCGCGAACCTGCAGGGAGCGGCCCGGGATGCCCGCGCGGCCCTGGGGTTCCTGGGGCGCCATCCCCGCGTCGACCGTGACAGGCTGGGCGCCGCCGGCGCCGGGATGGGGGCGCTCCTGGCGGCCGAGGCACTCGATGGCGCAAACCGTCCGGGCGCCCTCGGCCTGGTCCTCTTCTCCCCCTGGGGAAGGGCCGAGGCCTACCTGGAACCGCTGGAGAAGATTGCGCCGGAAAGGATCCTCACGATCGCCGGGGCCGAGGAGGCGGGACCGGCCGCCACCGCCCGCGTCCTGGCGGATTCACGCACGGGCGCGCCGGCCCCCGTCATGGTGACCGGTTCGGGAAGCGGCTACGGCCTCCTGGGGGGTCGCCCCGACCTCGAGGAGCTTATCGTGAAGTTTTTCGCCGGAAGCCGCTGAAGAAGGCCGGAGGGATCAGAGCGGTTCGAGGAGGCAGCGGGCCGGTGGGGCCTCGAGAAACCCCGAGACCTTCTCCTCGAGCCCCTTGCATTCGGCCTCGTGCCGGGCGAGGAACCGGTCCCGGTACTCGCGGCTGACCCACCGGACTTCCGTCCGGTACTCGGCCGGGTCGTCGGCGTTGCGCATCAGGCTCTGGGTGATGAAGCCGCGCGCGCGCTTCAGGACGCTCAGCCGTTCGCCCGCGTGCGCCTCGAACTCCGGGCCCTTGCCCGCCCGGACCCTGTAGACCGCCAGCTCGACGACCACCCGGGCCTCCTAGCGCGACTCCCCCGCCCGGCCCGCGGCGGGCGGCGTGAAGCTCACGTCGGCGCCCAGCTCCACCGCATGCTCGACGATCGCGATGCGCCGCACCCTGAGGTTCATCCCCAATTGCCTGTCCGAGAGCCGCCACAGGTTCTCAAACAGAGCCGGGATTTCGATCCGCTGGATGTAGTCCTTGAGATCGATCCGGCCCAGCCCCGGAAGCTGCAGCGGAAGGCTGGAGACCACCACGTAAAACCTGTCCCTGGGAGTGTCGTATTCGACGCGCACCACCGGGGTCAGGATCTGATCCACGGGGAGCGTTTTGCCTCGCAGCCGGACCTTGAAGCGCGCAATACCGTCCGCGAGGACGAGGTCGGTCGGGTCGCTCAGGACCAGGTCGGTTGACGCAATCGAGCTGCCGATCGTGATGGTCTGCGGCGCCGCCGCCTTGAGCGACTCCAGCAGGGCGCTCTCCCCGACCCTCATGGTGATCTCGGAGCGGGCGGTCGGGGCGGCTTCCGATCCGGCGGGGCAGAAGAAGAGTCCCGCGAGGACGAGAGAGGCGAGAAGTTGATACGTTCGGGTGTGTCGCATCCTTGTTGCCGGGCCACTCCGTGGCGAGGAGCGCGGAGTATAGCACGGCGACATGGTCCCTGCGGGCACGCCGGTCAGCCTCGCTCGAGGAGGCGCGCCGCCTTCGCGAGGCTCGCGAGCTTGGCCGCCGCGACCTGCGCCGGGAGGGCGCCAAGGTCCGAGGCGGTACCGAGGAGGAGGCGGTCGGGGGGAGGAATCCCCTGGATTTCGCGCACGAGGGCGGCGAGCGACTCGGGACTCTCGACCCGCTCGTTACCGCCGTCGACGATCCCGAGGGCGAGGCGTGTGGGTTCCTGGGGTGGCGCGGTCGCCAGCACGCCGAGCCCGTCCTTTCCCGCCACGCAGTCGAGGCTCAGGCAACCGAGCCTCTTCAAGCGGAGCACCGCGGGGTAGAGATCGCCCAGGGAGCCTCCGTCGAGGTGCAGGCAGAGGGTGGCGCTCACTCCGCGGCCGAGCACCTCCCAGATGCGGGTGAACGTGGGAAAGTCCTCCTTGTGCTCCAGGAGGGCGGGCTCGTCAACCTGGATGAACGAAGCACCGACGGCCTGCAGCGCCCGCAACTCCTGGTTCAAGGCGGCGGCCGCCGAGGTCGCCAGGGCCATGGGGTCGCCGTAGGCGCGGTCCTCCGCGAAACGGGCGAGGGTATAGGGTCCGGTCAGGACGACCTTGACCGGTTTGGCGACGCCCTGCCGCGCGAACAGGAAGTCCTCCACCAGGATCGGCTCCTTCCATCCGACCTCCGAGTGGGCCACGGGAACCCTGCAGGAGCCGCGGCGCCCCGGGAACCTGGCGGACGTCTCTCCCGGCGAGAACCCCTGCAGACCCGCCGCCAGGTAGCCGATCGGATCCGCCCGGCGGACCAGTCCATCGGTCACCATGTCGAGGCCGGCCAGTACCTGCGCGTCGATCGCCTCGCGCGTGACCCGATCCTGGAGGCGCTTGAGGTTTTCAGGCGCCCCCCCGGTTTCCAGTGAGAGTTCCTTCAGGAGTCCGTCGCCCGCCGGCGAGCCACGCCAGGGGAACGATCCGTTATTGGTCGCGATCATCGGGCCTCTCCGCGCTTCGGACGGCCGGTGCGCGCCGGGGCCCCGGCCCAGGCGACTCCGTAAGGCGACGGGCCGGTCGGTATCGTCGCCGTGACCTCGTACCCGGGCAGGGAAATGACCGAGATGGTGTTCGATCCGCTGTTGGCGATGTAGGCCCTCAATCCCCCCGGGTTGACCGCGATGGCGCCCGGACGTTTCCCGACCGTCAGCGTGCGGAGGACCCGGCGTCCCAGGACATCGACAATCGTGACGTCGTTCGAATCCTGATTCGAGATCAGGGCGGTGTTCGTGCCGGGCACCGGCGCCACCCGGAGAGGCCGTTTCCCCGTGGGCAGATGGGCGATCACGCTTCCCCCCGCCGCCTCGAGAACCGCGACCTGTCCGGTCTCCTGGAGCGCGACCAGAACCCAGCGGCCGTTCGGCGTCGGCGCGATCCCGTCGGGTCCCGGCCCCACCTTTACGTGGCCCACGATCCGCAGGGCGGGAAGCGCCACGATCGTCACCGTCCCGGAGACGCGGTTCGAGAGGAACGCCCTCTTGCCCCCGCCCGCCATCGCGACGCCGTGCGATCCGGTCTGGGTCGTGGAGACGGCTTTTGACAGCACGTCCCGCCGCGCGTCGAACAGGAACAGGCGCCGGCTGCTTTCGCTCGTCAGGAGGAGCTGACGGCCGTCGGGTGTGATCCCCATACCGCCCGGAACGCCGAGTCCCTGCGGGCGGAGCGATCGAATGACATGATAGTCGCCGAGATCCACCACGGCCACGCTCTTGTCCCCCGCGAGGGAGATATAGGCCTTGCGGCCGCCCGGCGCCACCAGGATGTCCCGGGGCCCCGCTCCGACTTTCACGGTGGCGAGCAGCGCACGCGACGAGTCGTCGAACGCCATCAGGGTGCCGTCCCCTTCGTTGAGGACCAGCAGGCGCCCCCCCGGGGCGGCCGCCTCCGCCGAGTCGGGAGCGACGCTTGCGAGGACGATCGCCGTCCCGGCCGCCAGAATGGCCGTGACGATCATTCGAGCCCTGTTGCGTCCGGAACCGCTCATCCTGGACCGCGCCCTCCTCGACGCGAGGGCCGAGATGCTATCAGAGGCGGGGGACCTTCGTCACGGTATTCCGGCCGTCGGCCACGGTGTCGCGTGCAATCCCCGCACGAAGTCCTCGACGCGGGCCGGAAGATCGGGGGTGCCTGCAGCTTCCTCGACGAGCCGCACCAAGGCGCTGCCGACCACGACACCGTCCGCGTAGCGGCCGACCGCCTCGACCTGCCCGGGCCCGCTGATCCCGAAGCCGACCGCCAGGGGAAGGGACGTGAGAGCGCGGACCGAGTGCACCCGGGCCTCGAGGTCTCCGGGAAGGTCCTCCCGCTCGCCCGTCACGCCGGCGCGCGAGACGAGATACACGAACCCACGGGCGGCCCCTCCGATCCGTTCGATGCGCTCGCGCGACGAAGTCGGGGCGATGAGCGGGATGAGGTCGATGCCTCTGGGCTTTAGCCCGGAGTCGAGCTCCCCGGCCTCCTCGATCGGCAGATCGGTCACGATCACTCCGTCGATGCCGGCCCGGCCCGACTCCTCCGCGAAGGCCGCGCACCCCAGGCTATGGACCGGGTTGTAGTAGGTGAACAGGACGAGGGGCGGCGCTCCGGCCTGCCGCGCCTCGGCGGCCAGCCCCAGGACGTGACGCAGCGTCACGCCATTTCGCAGGGCGCGCTCGACCGACCTCTGGATCACGGGGCCGTCGGCGATCGGGTCGGAGAAAGGGACGCCGATCTCGACGATGTCCGCCCCTCCCCTCCCGAGCGCAAGAACAAGCTCGAGGGTCCTGTCCGGGGCGGGGTCGCCCGCCACAAGGTACGGGATGAGGGCCGGGCGCCCCTCCCGCCGGGCCCTGGCGAACGCGGCGGCGATGCGGCCAAAGGGTTCCCGGGGCGACCGGCTCAAGGGCCGCTCTCCCGCGGCCGCTCGCGGGCGGCAATCTCCGCGACATCCTTGTCACCGCGCCCCGACACGTTCACGATGATGAGCCCTCCGAGTCCGCCCGAGGGGCCCGCGCGCAGGACGTGCGCCACGGCATGCGCCGATTCGAGCGCCGGGATGATTCCTTCGGTCTCCGACAGGGCGTGGAAGGCGGCGAGCGCCTCCTCGTCCGACGCATGGACATAGCTCACGCGGCCGGTATCGCGCAGATGCGCGTGCTCCGGTCCGACGGCGGCGTAATCGAGCCCCGCCGAGATGGAGTGGGTCGGAAGGATGTTGCCGTCCGCATCCTGGAGGAGGAACGTCCGCGTTCCCTGCAGCACGCCGAGGCTGCCGCCCGCGAACCTGGCGGCGTGGCGACCTGGAGCGAGCGAGTCCCCTCCCGCCTCGACCCCGATCATGCGCACCGACGGATCGGCGAGGAAGGCGTGGAACAGGCCGATGGAGTTGCTGCCGCCCCCGACGCAGGCGACCAGGGTATCGGGCATCCGGCCTTCCGCCGCGAGGATCTGCCGCCGGGCCTCGTGACCGATCACCGACTGAAAGTCCCGCACCATCGAGGGGTACGGGTGGGCGCCCAGGACCGATCCGAGGACATAGTGGGTATCCTTGACGTTGGTGACCCAGTCCCGCATCGCCTCGCTGATCGCCTCTTTCAGGGTGCGGCTGCCCGCGAGCACGGGGATCACCTCGGAGCCCAGGAGACGCATCCGGAAGACGTTCAGCGCCTGCCGCCGCATGTCCTCCTCACCCATGTAGATCGTGCAGCGCATCCTGAACAGCGCCGCCACGGTGGCCGTGGCGACGCCGTGCTGCCCGGCTCCGGTCTCGGCGACGAGCCTTGTCTTGCCCATCCGGCGCGCGAGCAGCGCCTGGCCGATGGTGTTGTTGATCTTATGCGCCCCGGTGTGGGTGAGGTCCTCCCGCTTGAGGTAGATCCGCGCGCCGCCCCCCACGCGGGCCGTCAGGTTGTCGGCGCGGGTCAGGGGCGTCGGGCGCCCGGCATAGCCCGTCAGGTAGTCATCGAACTCCTTGAGGAAGGCGGGGTCCCGGCGGCAGGCCAGCCAGGCCTCCTCGAGCTCCTGAAGCGGCGTCATCAGGGTCTCGGGGACGAAACGCCCACCGTACGGCCCGAATCGTCCCCGCTCGTCGGCCGGGCTCACGCGCGCCTCGCCTCCGGGGCCGGCGGTGCGTCCCCCAGGGAGAGCGAGGCCTCCCGTACCTTGCGCAGGAAGGCCGCCAGGAGAGCCGGGTCCTTGATCCCCGGGGCCGACTCGACCCCGCCGCTGACGTCCACGGCGAAGGGGCGGGCGGCGGCTATCGCCCGGGCGACGCTTTCCACGGTGAGCCCTCCGGCGAGGATCAGCCGTCCGAAGGATGCCGCCCGGCGCGCCACGCCCCAGTCGAACGCCCGCCCCGTCCCGCCCTTCAACCCCGGGGCGTAGCCGTCCAGGAGGAACGCCGCCGAGCGGTACCGGGTGACCTCCTCCGGGCGGAACCCCGGCGAGACGACGTGCGCCTTGTACCAGGGGAGTGGCATCCGGGCGCAGGCCTCCGGGGACTCGTCACCGTGCAGCTGCAGGCAGTGCATGCCGGCTTTGCGGGCCACGGCTTCGATAGCCTCACCCGGCTGGTCCGCGAAGACCCCGACGCGCACCGGATAGGGCGGAAGCAGCGCGCTGATCGCCCCCGCCGTGTCCGGGTCGAGCCGCCTCGGGCTTCCCTCCACGAAGTTGAACCCGAGGGCGTCGGCTCCGAGATCGATGCACAGCCGCGCGTCCTCGAGCCGCGTGATGCCGCAGATCTTTACCCGGACGATCATGGCTCCCCGCCCAGAAGCTCGCGCAGGGCGCCTCCGGGGTCCTTCTCCCGCATGAGCCGTTCTCCGATGAGGAACGCGTCGTAACCGGCGCCGCGGAGACGCGCGATGTCCTCGCGGGTCTCGATCCCGCTCTCGCTGACCTTGAGGACCGATCCGGGGAGACTGGACGCCAGCCGCAGCGAGGTCTCGATCGACACGGTCATGGTCCCCAGGTCGCGGTTGTTTACTCCCAGGATCGAGGCGCCGCACTCCAGGGCCCGGGCAATCTCCTCCTCGGAGTGCACCTCGACCAGGGCTTCCATGTGGAGCGAGCGGGCGACACCCAGCAGGGTCCGCAACTCCCTGTCGGAAAGGATCCGGGCGATCAGGAGCAGCGCGTCGGCGCCAAGGGCCCGGCTGCGGTAAATTTGGTATTCGTCGAAGAGGAAGTCCTTGCGCAAAACCGGCAGGGGGCTGGCCTGCCGCGCCGCCATCAGGTGCTCCGGCGCCCCCAGGAAGAACCGCGCGTCGGTGAGCACCGAGATGGCCACGGCGCCCGCGTCGGCGAAAGCCCGCGCCGTCTTCCCCGGATCCGCGTCCTCCCGGATGCCCCCGCTCGACGGCGAGGCGCGTTTCACCTCCGCGATGACGTTGGGGCGGTCGGTCCGCCTCAGCGCGGCGACGAAGTCATGGGGCGGCGCGGCGCCGCTGGCCAGCTCGATCGCCCGCCGCATCGGCAGGGCCGCTTTCTCCCGTTCGACGTCGGCCCTCTTCGCCGCAACGATCCGCTCCAGGATGTCCATGGTCACCTCGCGCCCGCCTCGTCCGGGCAGATTTCCCTGAGCTTGTCCACGACAGCGAGGGCGGCGCCCGAGTCGATGGCCTCCGCGGCGCGCTCGATGCCCGCGGGGAAGTCCGCGGCGCTGCCGGCGACGACCAGGGCGGCGGCGGCGTTGATCAGCACGATGTCCCTCGGGGCGCCACGCTCCCCGCGCAGGATCCGCAGCGCGATGGCCACGTTGTCGCGGGTATCGCCCCCGGCGACGGCCTCCAGCCCGGCGCGCCCGATGCCGACATCCTCCGGCCGGAAGGACCAGGTGGTCACCTTCGAGTCGCGCAGCTCCGCTATGAGCGTCTCGCCGTGCAATGCGATCTCGTCGATGCCCTGGCCATGCACCACCATCGCTCTCTCCGAGCCCAGCTCGCCGAGGACCTGGGCCAGCCCCTCCACCCACCGGGGATCGTACACTCCCAAAACCTGCATGCGCGCCCCCGCCGGGTTGGTCAGGGGGCCGAGCAGGTTGAACACAGTCCGCACTCCAAGCGCGCGACGCACCGGCGCCGCGTGGCGCACCGACCCGTGCAGCCCCGGGGCGTAGAGAAATCCGAACCCTGTCTCCCGCAGCGTGCGCTCCGCGGTCCCGGCCGGAACGTCCGCGCGGATGCCGAGGCCCCGGAGAAGGTCGGCGCTGCCGCACCGGCTGCTGACCGCCGTATTGCCGTGCTTGGCGACGGGCACCCCCGCCGCCGCGACGACGAAGGCCGCGACGGTGCTGATGTTGAAAGTCCCGGCCCCGTCGCCGCCCGTGCCGCAGGTGTCGATCAGCCTCGGATGGGAGAATCGAACGGGTGTCGCCCGCTCGCGCATGACGCGGGCGAAGGTGGCGATCTCCGTGACCGTCTCTCCCCGCGTGCGGAGCGCGACCAGGAAGGCCGCCAGCTGCTCTGGAGCGGCCAGACCGTCCATGATCGTCTCGAACGCCGCGCGTCCTTCCGGGGCGGTGAGCGGCTCGCCCGCGACCACCTTGTCGAGGGCCCGCTTGAGGGATGCTCCGGCCTCCGCCGCCGCCGTCCGGCTCTCCCCTGTCACGCCGTTTTTGCCTCCACGAAGTTCCTCAGGAGCCTCTTGCCCTCCAGCGTCAGAATCGACTCGGGATGGAACTGCACCCCCTCGGTGCGGTGCCGTCGGTGCCTGAGCCCCATGATCACCCCGTCCGGTGTCGTGGCCGAGACCTCCAGGTCGGGGCCCACGCTGCCGGGGTCGACCACGAGGGAATGATACCGGGTTGCGTCGAACGGGTTCGGCAGCCCTCGGAAAATCGTCCGCCCGTCGTGGCGGATGGGGCTCGTCTTGCCATGCACCAGCGAGGGGGCGCGGACGATTCGCCCCCCGAACGCCTGCCCGATCGCCTGGTGGCCGAGGCAGACCCCCAGGATCGGCACGCGTCCCGAAAACCGATGGACCATCTCGAGCGTGACGCCCGCGTCGTCGGGCGTCTTCGGCCCCGGCGAGAGAACCAGCGCGTCCGGCCGTTTCTGCTCGACCGCTTCCGGCGTGATGCGGTCGTTGAGGAACACCTCGACACGCTCTCCGATCTCCTCCAGATACTGCACGAGGTTGTAGGTGAACGAGTCGTAGTTGTCGATCACCAGGATCACCGCGCGCTCTCCGCCCGCTCGACGGCGTCGATGAGAGCGCCGGCCTTGCTCAGGCACTCCCGGTATTCGCGGTTGGGCCGCGAGTCGGCGACGATGCCGGCCCCCGCCTGGACATGCGCGATCCCGTCCTTCATGACCACGGTGCGGATGGTGATGCAGGAATCGAGGCGCCCCGAGAAATCCACGTAGGCGACGGCCCCGGCGTAAGGACCCCGTCCGAACGTCTCGAGCTCGTCGATGATCTCGAGTGCCCGGACCTTCGGGGCGCCGGAGACGGTACCCGCGGGAAAGCAGGAAAGCAGGGCGTCGAAGGAGTCCCGGCGCGGCCTGAGGCGCCCCTGGATCTCGGAGACCAGGTGCATGACATGCGAATAACGCTCGACCTGCATGAACCGGGTCACAGCCACGGTGCCGGGCCGGCAGACCCTCCCGACGTCGTTTCGCCCAAGGTCGACCAGCATCACGTGCTCGGCGCGCTCTTTCGGATCGTCGCGCAGCTCGGCCTCGAGGCGCGCGTCCTCGTTTTCGTCCCGGCCCCGCGGGCGAGTTCCGGCGATAGGGCGGGTGCGGACGTGGCCCTCGTCGACGCGCACCAGCATCTCCGGAGAGGCCCCGGCCAGGGCCGCCTCGCCGAAATCGAGGTGGAACATGTAGGGCGACGGGTTGATCCGGCGCAGGGCGCGATACACGGAGAAGGAAGACGCACCCGATTTCCGGTCGAAACGCTGCGACAGCACCACCTGGAAGATGTCTCCGGCGCGGATGTACGCCTTGGCGCGGCGCACGGCCCCCAGGTAGCGGGCCCGGCTGACCTTCGCCGCCCAGCGCCCGCGGCACCGGGGCGGCCGCCGGGTGGAGGGCGCCGGGGTCCGCAGCATCCGCTCGATGGCGTCAATCCTCCGCTTCGATTGACGGTAGCGCTCGAGGAGACGCTCGCGGGACAATACCGGGCCGCCGTCATCGGTTCGGATGTTCGACACGATCTGGATGCGTCCCTTCAGGTGGTCGAATGCCAGCACCGTTTCATACACCCCGAACAGCAGGTCGGGGAGGTCGAGATCCGATCCGGTCGCGGCGGCGGGCCGCATCCCGGCACGCGCCAGGTCGAACGAGAGGTAGCCCACCGCGCCGCCGCAGAAACGGGGCAGGTCGGGCAGCCGGACGGCCCGGCAGCCGGCCACGGCCCGGCGGAGCTCGGCGATCGGGTCCCCTTCCCCCACCCTGCCGCGCACGACTCGTGCCGGGTCGCGGCCCAGAAACGAGTAACGCGCCACGGTCTCGCCCCCTTCCACCGACTCGAGCAGGAACGGGCACGAAGCGCCCCGGGCGATCCGGACGTAGGCGCCGACCGGGGTGAGCAGGTCCGCGTCGATCTCCCGGCACAGCGGCACGAGGTTGCCGCGACGGGCCAGTTCGGGCAGATCGGAGGGCTGGATGTTCCAGCCGTCCGTGATCACCGCTCGTTACCGTCCGCGGGCTCTTCCTTCTCGAACACACCCAGCGTTTTCGGGACTTCGAAGACGACCTGGATCGGCTCGGCCAGGCTCTTGACCTTGAACATCAGCCGGAGAGGCACTCCGTTGAGGCCGCTCTCAGGTATGGGGAAATAAAGCACGTCCTCCATGTAGGCCTTTGGGGGCAGCGTGACCTGGTCCACGCGGATGCTCCGGCGGGCGGACGAGGGGTAGAAGTCGCTGACGATGTACGTATACAGGCTGACGTACGTGGAGGTGATTGATCGATTCTGCTGGAAGAGCCTGCGGTCCAGGTCGACCCTGCGGTATTCCTCCGCCACCTCGGTCGCGGGCGCGACCGCGTACCGCCGCCCGAGGGAATCCTCGAGCGTGAAGGACTCCCCGGTGATCTCGAAGGTCTCCTTCGATTTGTTGGCCACCTCCACGAAGAGCGGGAAATAGCGCTCCTTGCGTATGAACCGGGCGCCGTCCACACCGACGACCATGAGGACCAGGCTGCCATCCTCTTTATAGTTGTAGGGGCTCAGCTTGTCGCTGTAGGTCCCGATCACATTGGGGTTCCTGGGCAGCGTGCCGCACGCCGTGACGGCCACAAGAATCACCGCCGACATCAAGAAGGTCTTCCGTGCTCCACCGAGGTCTTTCATCATGTGTCGACACCCTCCGCCTTTCTCGTCGTCGCCCGCCGGGACGCGCACCCCGGAGGGATTCGTTCAGCGCAACAGGCAGTGAAAGGGATTCGAGGGCTGGGATGAACGGGCTGGATCGTGCAGGCCGGACACGGCTCTTCTCCCGATGACTGCGCCGTACTCTAGCCCCGGGACCGGGCCCTGTCAAATCAGGGTGTTTCAGCGGCGTCGGCCCGTTCCGCGGCCCCGCCGTTCCCTGACGCGGGTGGCGGCCGGGGCGGCGGCCAGGGCCCGGTCGGCGGCGCGCCGCATGACGTCGGCCGGCGCCTCGGCATCCGTGAACAGGCGGAACTGCGCCCTCGCCTGCGCCAGGAACATCTCCAGGCCGCTGACGACCTTCAAACCACGGGCGCGCGACTCCTTGAGGAAACGGGTCTCGGGCGGGTTGTACACGAGGTCGTAGACCACCGGCGCCCCCACCCACGACGCGGGCACCGGGGTCGCGTCGACATGCGGCGTCATCCCGACCGGCGTGGCGTTGACCAGGAGGTCGCAGCGAAAACCCCGCAGGCGGGGCCAGGGGAGGATCCGGGCGCCGAACCTCCGGACGAGATCGGCGGCGCGGCGCGGGTCGCGGCTGAAAACGGTGACCTTCGCGCGCCGTTCCGACAGGCCGGCCAGGAGTGCCCGTGCCGCTCCCCCCGCGCCCATCACGGCGACGCGCGCTCCTTTCAAGGCCAACCGCTCCTCAAGCGGCGCGATGGCCGCCGCCACGTCGGTATTGTGTCCCTCCAGCCTGTTCCAAGGCTTGACGACCGTGTTCACGGCCCCGGCCGTGCGGGCCGTATCATCGAACGTGTCGAGGTACGGCAGGATCTTCTCCTTGTGGGGCAGCGTGACGCTGAGACCGTGGAGGCGCAGTTCCGACATCAGCGGCAGGAACTCCGCGAGGGTGGCCGCCTCGAACGGCAGGTAGCGATAGTTGAGGCCGAGGGCGTGAAGGGCGGCGTTGTGAACGCATGGGGAGAGGGAGTGGTCGAGAGGGCTTCCCACGATCCCCAGCAGCCGGGTGTGAGCATCAATCGTGTCGAAGCGGTAGAGCTCGAACAGGTCCTCGAAGGCCACCTGGCCGGGTGCCGTGGGGGTGCCCCCCCGGCGGGGCGCATACATCGCCGCCGAGCCCCAGAGGGGGGCCAGGATGCGGCTCGGCACCCCCTTCGACCCGCTGCAGAACGCGATGAGGCTGCCGGGCTCGGAGGTGCGCAGGAGGTCCCGCACCCGCAGGATGTCGCCGCCCACCTCGGCGAAGGTCACGATCTTGACCAGGCCGCCGGGACACGCGTTGCGCATCGTCGCATAGAGCGCGGGGAGATCGGTCGGAGTCGCGTCGAGCCCGTGGAACGACAGGATGAGGCGCGTGGGGGACTTGCTGCGCATGAACGGCAGGTCCTGGTCCCCGAGCTCGATGTCCAGGTACTCGACCCCGGCCGCGAGCGCCCGCTTGAGAAGAGGACCCCTCTCGGCCGGCAGGAGACCGCCTCCCTGCTGCCGGCTCCTCGCTGCGATGAGCTTCGGCTTGCCCGGGGCGCCCAGCAGACGATCGAGGTCGAGATCGCGCACCGAGTCCAGGCGGATCTCGACAAGGTCGGCCCTGGGGTCGGCCGCCTTGTACTCCCGCAACGCCTCCGCCATGGAGGCGGTTGCAACGACCTGAATCGCGAGACAACCCTGCGGCATCGCGCCCCCCTGTCGAGAGCCGGCGTTCGCCCGTCGTCTCAGCCCGGCTCCGGCCCCGCCGGGAAGAGCGCCGTGCTGAGGTACTTCTCGCCCCGATCGGGTAGAAGCGTCACGATGTGTCCACGCCCGATCCGGCGCGCGACTTCGATCGACGCGAAAATCGCCGTGCCGGAGGACACACCGCCGAAAATCCCCTCGAGGCGCGCCAGGTCGCGGGCCGCGCGGAAGGCGTCCTCGTCCCGGACGGTCATCCGCTCGTCCACCAGGCTCCAGTCCATGATGGGCGGCACGCGCGACTCGCGCATGTTCCGCAGCCCCTGCTGGGAATGCTTCTCCTGGGGCTCGACGGCGATGACACGGATGGAGGGCTTGCGCTCCTTGAACCGGCGCGCCATGCCGACGAGCGTGCCGCAGGTCCCGAGGGTGAGCACGAGGCAGTCGATCTGCCCCCCGGTCTGCCGCCACACTTCGTCCGCCGTCCCTTCGTAGTGGGCCAGCGGGTTGTCGGGGTTGACGTACTGGCCGACCCGAAAGTACTTTCCAGGGCTCTCCCGCTCCAGGCGGTCCGCGAGATCCCAGGCCTCGTCCGATCCCCCTGCGGGGGACGTGAAGACGATCTCTGCGCCCAGCGCCCTGAGGATCTGACGCCGCTCCGTGGACACCTTTCGGGACATCGTGATGACGACCGGGTACCCCTTGACGGCCCCGACCATGGCGAGCCCGATCCCGGTGTTACCGCTGGAGGACTCCAGGATGGCCATGCCGGGCCTGAGAGCACCACGCTTCTCCGCTTCCTCGACGATGCGCAGAGCGATCCTCTCCTTGACGCTGCCCATGGGGTTGTGACCTTCGAGCTTCGCGTAGACCACGACACCGGGGACAGGGTTCATGCGGCGGATCACGACGAGAGGCGTGCCGCCGATAAGGTCGAGGACGCTGCTGCTGGCCACGTCGCTGGGATGCATCTCGCGCGCCATTATAGATGACTTGCCGCGATTGACAGTCCGGACGGGAAGCGTCTAGCATCAACGATTCCCCGGCATCCTGCCGCGGCGTACGCGGCCGGTCTCCGGGATCCGCGGGGAGAAGGATGAGCGAGCAGAGCGGCTCGAAGCTGACGAGCTACGCGCGTTCGGGCGGCTGAGCGGCCAAGCTCAGTCCGGTGGACTTGAGCGACATCGTCCGCGACTTCGCCGCCGCGGCCAAGAAGGATCCCAACCTGATCGTCGGTTTCGAGACCGGCGATGACGCGGGGGTCTATCGCCTGACCGACGACCTGGCCCTGGTCCAGACCGTGGACTACATCACCCCGGTCGTCGACGATCCCTACCTTTTCGGCCAGGTGGCCGCGGCCAACTCCATCTCCGTCGTCTACGCAATGGTGGGCCGCCCGCTCTCGGCGGCCC
>JANMQK010000044.1:0-31375 GCA_031370485.1 Acidobacteriota bacterium
CGCGCCGTGGAAGAGGGCCCTGCCGGCCGTCCTGAACGCCCCGCTCGTGTGGAGAACGCCATCCACAGACACGGCCGCGCGGAATGGAAGACCGGTGCCGTCCCGCACCGGGGCGGCAGCGGGGGCCCGCGACTCGCCGTCGCACCGGGAGGCGTCGGTGCACCACCAGCCGCCGGTCTCCGGGTCCTGGAAGGTCCTGAACGACACGGTTCCCTGCCGGACCTCATAAGCCCCATCTTTTGAACCCGGGTAGTCCAGGTTGACGAACCCGGATTCGTCGCCGGGCTCTCCCGGCGGCACGAGCGTCCGCTCGACGCCGGCTCCGCTCCCCCGGACCTCCAGGCTCCTGGCGTTGAGATAGACGGTGCCGCGAGTCGTCCAGGCGTCCCCCTGCACGACGACCGCCGGAGTCAGGTTGGAGCCCGGGTCGCCGGAGGGCAGGGCCGATGGCGGCAGCCCGTCCACTGTGTCGAAGAACATGATGCCGCTCCGGCCGCCGCTCGCGCTCTCGAACGACTCCGCGGGGCCCGTCCCATCAAGATGAAACCCGCCGTCGCGATACGAGTAATAAAACGTGCCGCGGGTCCCGCTCTGCGCGATGGCCTTCCATCGCTCGTACTCGAACGCCGGACATTCCCCCGCCGATCCCTGAAACATGTTGCTGTGATCCCCGCCGGGCGTCCCGGGCCAGGTGAACGGCCAGGGCTGCCGGTCTTCATTGGGGGCGGTCGTGATCCTCCCACCGGCGATCAGCACGAACCAGGGATCCTCGATTTCTTCCCCCGAGTGCCGCGCCGCCCAGGCCGCGAGCGATTCCGTTCCGTGGATGTAGGCCGGAGGGATGACGGGCGCGTAGGGCATCCCGGCGGGCGCCTGGCCGGGTGAACCGGCGCCGGGGTCGATGTTCCCCGCCGCAGCCACGGTGCCCCAGTGGATCCGCGACGTCCGGCCCCAGGAGAGCCGCGAACAGGATTGTATCGGCCCCAGGGAAGCCGGGATGGGGATCCGGTCGATAACCACGCGGAGGCTGCGCCTCGCGGCACAGCGCTCCTCGGGGCTTCCGGGATGGAGAAATACCCCCGCGGAGACCTTGATCGTTGCGATCCCGGCGCCGGCCGCCCCGGCGGCGCGCTCCGCGGAAGGGGGGCCGAAGATCTCGATACTGGTTATTCGCACGCCGGCTCCCGCGGGCCCGGCTCCATCGAAAAGCGCGGCGTTGATCGACTCGAGATGGGCCGGAAGGACAATCACGTCGGGGCCGAAGCCCGCGAGCGCCGGGTCGGGATCGGTGCCCGTCTCGATCCCCAGGAACGCATCCATGGCGCCCGGTCCGTATGGCCTGTCGAAGAGGACGCCCCGGGTCAGCGCCCGATCCTTGTAGAGGGGCCGGCCGGGATCGCCCGCTTCGCCGGGACGCCTGCGACCGGAAGCACCCCCCGCCACTGGAAGGAGCCGCCGGGCGCGGTCGACCTGCCGGTCCGAGGGGCGGCCGAAGCAGGCCGTGGCGGGATCGTCGAACCAGTGGATTGCCAGCCGCGCGCCCGCCTCGGCGGCGTAGAGGGCGACCTCACCGTTCGTCTGGTTCGCGACCATCCCGCTCTCGCGCTGCGCCATCAGGAGAAGGGAGAACCCCAGGACGGCGAGGATCGCGGTTACCAGGAGAACGGCGATCAGGGCCGCGCCGCGCCTGCCCCCCTCGTCCCGCAGGGCCGGTCGCGTCATCGAAGCGCCGGCCCGGGGACCGCCCGGGAGGACTCCCGGATTCTCCAGGCGCCGAGATTCTCGGGACTGACCGAGGACTCTTGGACCACCTCGCCGCAGCCCGGCCCGCATCCGGACGCCATGCCGATCACCTCGACGGAGACCGCGCGGATCCGCGCGCGCAGCGCCCTCGCGCCATCCTCTCCGCCGACATCGTCTTCGGGATCCGTGACGGTCTCCGGGCCCAGGCTGCTCCGGTCCCTGCCAAAGTAGCGGAACCTCAGGGACCTGATGTCGTCCGCCACCGGCTCGAAGCGGGGACGGCCCGCGCTCCCGCCGGAGGAGGAGCCGCTGTCCGCCGGCATCGTGACCCGGTACAGCGTGTAAGGCGGGCTGTCCTGCACCAGGGCGACCCCCTGGAGGCGCACCGTCGGCGACCGTTCCGCCCCGGGCTCCGGCGCTCCGATCCCGAGATCGAGATGGCCCGGGCCACCCGTGCCGGGATGCGCCAGGAGGTAGGCAACGACCACCAGGGGCGCCGGGCCGCCGTCACCGTCGATCTCTCCCGAGAACGCGATCGCAGTGTCCCATGCTCCCTCGATTGGCTCGAAGGATTCTCCGGGATCCGGATGGTCCGCGGAGACGAATCCCGCCAGCCGAAGATCGGAGAGCAGGCGGTCGAGAGCCGTGCGGGTCGAAAGCTGGATTTCCGCCCGCGTCTCGTTCTGAACGCAGGCCCTGCGCGTCGCCTCGTAGACCGTGAGGACGATTACGAGGACCGTGACGAGAATCGCCGAGGCCACGAGCATTTCGAGGAGGCTCCAGCCCGCGTCGTGGCGTCCGGGCGCTGCGGGCCGCATCGCTCAGAACCTGGCCGTGGCGATGGTCACGGCGCGGCCTCGCCCCGCCTCGTTCCAGTTCACGCTGACGACGAGGCGGAGGCCATGCGCCGCGCCGAAATCCGGCGCCCCGGGGCCGAGCGGCTCGATGGTCAGCGTCGCGGCGCCATCGCCGAGGAGCCCCGCGATCCGCGGCTGCCACGGCGGGATCACGCTGCCCGGCCGGACGCTCGTCACCGTGGCGCGCCGGTCGGCCGGCGTGGCTCCCGCGGCGGTGTAGAGGCCCGTGAATGACCGGTTCTTCTGCGACTCGAGGATGTCGCGGGCTATCGCGGTGGCCTGCGTTTGCCTGCGCGCCGACGCCACCTGCCGGCCGCCGAGGACGAACATCGTGCCGATCGAAAGCAGGATCCCCGCGAGGAGGCCCAGCGCCAGGATCACCTCGACCAGGCTGAACCCGCGTCGCCGCCGCGGGCCTGCCGTCCCGCAGGGGGGCCTCGTTCTCTCTCCGCCAGTCCCGTCCTGATCCACGCCTCACCCCTCGCAATCGGGCCCGTCGGCGGGCTCCCGCGACGGGCGAAGGCAGCAAGGGCCATACCAGGCATACCGGCCCCCGCTTCAGGACGGGCGCGCCGCATCGTGGAGGTATCGCGGTCGCGGACGGGCGCTTGACGCCGTCCGCTTGCGGGCGATCGAATCCGGGGGATGCCACGAAACGTGACACCGGGGTGGAAAGCTCAGGGGGCGATTCCGGCCGCGCGGAGGTACCAGCCGATCCAGGGACGTCCGACGAACAGGGCGAGGATCGCCGCGCCGCCGAGGAACACACCGTACGGAAGCTTCGACTTCCAGCCGTACCCGCCGAACCGCATCATGTAGAGACCGAAGGCCGCACCGGAGATCGCGCCGAAGAACAGGACGAAAAGCAGGACCCGCACCCCCATGAACGCCCCGATCATCGCCAGGAGCTTGAAGTCCCCCTGCCCGATCCCGTCGATCCTCTCCTCCCCGGGGACCCCGCGGGCCGCCTGCCAGCCCCGGTACGAGGCGTTGACCATCCACGGCAGCGCGTATCCCAGGACCGCCCCGGCGCAGGCGTCCCAGAACGGCGTGATCCAGGCCCCGGCGAACCACGACCACGCGCTCCCGCCGAGCAACGCGGCCAGGAGCCCGGCCACGATCCCCGGCAGGGTAATCGCATCGGGAAGGATCTGGTGCCCGGCGTCGATCAGGATGAGCGCTATCAGGGAGGCCCCGAGCGCCGCCTCGATGACAAAGGCGGCCGATGGCCCGAGTAATGAGAACAGGAGCGCGAACAGGACAACCGTCGAGGCCTCCACCAGCGGGTAGCGCGCCGCGATGCGGGCGGCGCAGCTCCGGCAGCGGCCCCGGAGGAGAACGTAGCTCAGGATGGGGACATTGTCGTACCACGCGACCGGTCCGCTGCAGGCCGGGCAGAAGGAGCGCGGGCGCACGATGGACAGTTCCCGGGGCAGCCGGTGGATGCAGACGTTCAGGAATGAGCCGACGCAGGCACCGACCCCGATCACGAGGAACCAGAAAACCGGCATGAACAGGTCGGGCTCCACCGTCAGCGCCCCAGGACCAGGCTGCCGCCGTAGGCGACCTGTCCGCTGCGCAGGTCGTACAGGTAGGCACGATCCTCGGGGTCGCGGGGCACCCCGGTCAGGAAGCCCCGCTTCACGATCTCCTCCATTCGCGCGGGAGGGCGTCCTTCCTTCTCCTCGAACCTCTTCACGGCCTCGGTGAGAGTCAGCAGATCGACATCCACCTTGAGGTCGTGGATGTGCTTGAGGGCGACCGTCCGGACGTAGTCGTCCTGCGCCGTGTCGTGAATCTCCGACCATTCCCTGAGGGAGGTCCGCTTGTCCCCCGCCCGGTTGTGCATCTCGGCGTAAAGCCGCCGCACCAGCGGGTGGACGCCCGGGACGCGCAAAGCCTTCTCGAAGTAGGCGGCCGCCCTGCGATAGTCCTTGAGATCGTTGTAGCAGAGAAACCCGGCCTCGAACGGCAGAATCCACGTTTCCGGGTTCGCGGCGATGCCCTTGTCGAGGAGGCGCAGCGCCATCTCCGGTTCGCGCGCCTCGGTGTTCATGATCAGCGACCCGATGAGGTAGGGATCGACGTAATGGGGGTCGAGCTCGGAGATGACACCGGTGTAGATGTGCTCGAGGTAGGTGTAACGATCCTGGATTTGGTAGTTGCCGTAGTACTGGATGGACCAGAGATATACGGCGTCGGCCAGGAGCCCGTCGAATCCCAGCGCCGCGACGCGCAGGTACTTGCCGGAAGGCAGGTAGAGCAGCGGGCGCCCTCCCCCCGGGCGCAGGGCCCCTCCCTCGATGCCGTTCTGCACGAGCATGGCGCTGGCAAGGGCCAGGGCGGCGCAGAGGCCCGCGACGCGCCTCCCCGGCAGGTACTCCGCGGCGCGCGCCACCTACTGAAGCTCCTTGCGCTGGAAGACCATGCAAGCGCCGATCAGGACCGCGGCGCCGTAGAGCGCAAGGTAAAGTGCGGCGAAGCCGACCGCCGACGGAGCAACGGAGAGCCCCTGGACCACCTGCCCCTTGACGTCGAAGTTCGAGAAGTTCGGCAGCAGGTAGTAGAGCGTCCGCCAGAGGGCCCGCGCCGCGGCCGACGGCGTTTTCGCCCCGAGAAGATCCAGGCTCCAGAGGAGGTGTCCGATGACCCAGAGCGACAGGGTCATCACCGAGGAAAGCATGGGGGTGCTGAGGCAGGAGAACAGCACGGCGATAGCCGTGATCAGCAGGAATTCCATGAAGAGCATCAGGATGGCGATCGCCAGCCCCGCGTCGAACGTCCCTTTCAGGGCGAGGATCAGGAAGAACCAGAGGGCCATGACGGCTGTGTTGATCAGCAGGGTCAGCACCAGCCCGCCATACTTGCCCAGCACGAACTCGGCCCTGTGGATCGGCTTCGCCAGGAGGGTGTAGACGGTGCGCCGTTCGATCTCCCGGCTCACCAGGCCGACCCCGATGAACACGGCGGTGAGGACCCCGAAGATGTCAATCGACGCCAGCCCGAAGTCCTTGATGATCTTCTCCTCGCTCCCCACGGTCAGAAGCGACAGGATCTGCGCAAAGGTGATCATCGCCACCGCGAACACGAGCAGGAGATAGAGGACCCGGTTGCGGATCGCCTCCCGGAATGTGTTCAAGGCTATCGCCGTGACTCTAGAGAGCATCCCGTTCAACCTCTCCCGACCTTGCGGGTCCGGCCCGGTGGACCTCGCGGACAAGAAGATCCTCGAGGGACTGCCGGGCGGGGGTCACGGAGACAAGCGTGGCGCCGTGCCCGTTGAGCTCACCCAGCAGGCGATGCAGGTCCGCCTGCGTTTCGACCCGCACCAGGATCTGATTCGCGCCGCGCGATACAACGCGCCCGCAGGGAATCTCCCCGCCGTTCACCCCCGCCAGGGTCACCTCCCAGAACCGGGCCTCGCCCCGGACGAGGTCCTCGACCCTTCCCACCGCCTTCAGGCCCCCCCGCACCAGGATGCCGACGCGGTCGCAGATCATCTCGGTGTCGGAGAGGATGTGGGTCGAGAAGAAGACCGTCCGCCCGCGGGCCTTGAGATCGAGAATGATGTCGCGAACCTCCCGGCGGCCGATCGGGTCGAGACCGGACATCGGCTCGTCCAGGATCACGAGCTCCGGGTCGTTTACCAGCGCCTGGGCCAGCCCGATCCGCTGCAGCATCCCCTTCGAGTAGAGCCTCAGCTGCCGGTCGCCGCGGTTCCCCAGGCCCACCCTCTCGAGGAGCTCGCCGACCCTGCGCCGGCGATCGGCGGCTTTCATTCCGAAGAGGCGGGCATGGAAGTCGAGAAACTCCCGGCCGGTGAGGTAATCGTAGAAATAGGGATTCTCGGGGAGAAATCCGATCCGGCGGCGGAGCTCGGGGTTCCCGGCGGGGTCGCCAAAGAGACGGATCGAGCCGGAATCGGGAAATATCAGGCCGAGCGCGAGCTTGATCGTCGTGGTCTTGCCGGCGCCGTTCGTCCCGATGAACCCGAAGACCTCCCCCTCCTGGATCGAAAGATCGAGATTGCGCAGGATCCAGTACTTCCGCAGCGACAGATGGGCGCGGTAGCTCTTGGCGACGCCAGTCAGCTCAAGCACGGCCATGACGGACTCCCGGGGCTACGCCGCCCACGTTCACAGAGTGGCCGGGACAGAGTCCCGCCCCGGCCCAACATAACCCGCGCAGGAAGGATGTCAAGTCATAGAACCGGCTGGAGTTGTACCGATTGAAGCGAATGGCGGCGCCTATCTTCTTTATGTCCGGCTTCAGACACTCCCCCCGTCGGCCCGGCATCATTCCCCTGCCACCCTGCGGAGCGGTTCCGTGACCTCGGGCGCCCGCCCCGATTCACGCAGAAGATCCAGGTAAAGCTCCTCCTGGGCCCGGACCATCCCATCGATGTCGAACTCGGGCAGCACGCCGCGCGCCCGCCCGGCCAGCCTCCCCCCGAGGACCGGGTCGCGCAGGAGGAGGACCACACGCCCGGCCATCCCGGTGATATCGCCCGGCGGGCAGACCATTCCATTCACGCCGTCCACCAGGATGTCCGTCGTCCCGTCGACCGCGGTGGCCACGACCGGCACGCCCGCCGCTATCCCCTCCGGGATCACCCGCGGCAGCCCCTCCCAGAGCGAGGTGAGGACGAGGACATCGAGCGCGGCCATCACCCGCGGCAGGTCGCGGCGCCATCCCGGAAGGTGGAACCTCCCCTCGAGGCCCGCGGCGCGGACGCGCGCCTTGACCGCAGACCGCATTTCCCCGTCCCCCGCCACCAGGAAGCGGGCCGCGGGGAGCTCGCGGGCGACGAGGCGGGCCACTTCGACGAAGTCGAGAGGTGCTTTCTGCGGCTTGAGGCAGGCCACCATGCCGACGAGGGGGCCCTCGGCCGGGACGCCGATCTCCCGGCGCAGCGCCGCGGCGCCGCGGCGCTGCCGCTCTTCCCCGGCCCGGACAAACGGGTCGATCGTGATCCCGCTCCGGATCAGGCTCCCCCGGCCGCGAGGGATGATCCCAAGCGAGGCCCCCCGGGCGAGGTTGGCCCGCGAGACCCCGACGAAATGGGTGGTCAGGGGGGCGACCGCGCGCTCCAGCAGGACAAGCGCCTTGCGCAGCGGCGCCGGCTGCCGGTCATTGAACCCGAACCCGTGGATCGAATGGACGATGACTGGAACGCGCGCCATCCGCGCGGCGATCCGCCCCAGGATGCCGGCCTTGGAGGAATGCGTATGCACAATCGCTGGCCGTCTTTCCAGGAACAGGTCCCGCAGAAAGAGCAGCGCCGCGGCGTCTCTCAAGGGACGGATGGGGCGCACCAGCCCCGGCACGAAGACGGCGTCGACCCCCGGGTCGCGGCGGACCTCATCGTCGAGCATCCCTCCGGGCCCGCAGGCCAGGAAGGCCCGGAACGGCTCTCCGAGGTGCCGGACCGTGTACAGGGTGTTTTCCTGCGCGCCGCCCAATTCGAGGCGGGTGATCACGTGGCAGACCTCGATTCGATCCGATCTCACGCCACGGCCCTCGTGCGCCGGCCAGGGAGGCCGCGCAGCCAGATCTCCAGGACGATCAGGGTCCAGATCAGCTCGTCGTAGTTCCGCTGTCCCGAGCGGTGGATCTTCAGGACCGCGGCGACGGCGTCGCGGTTCAGATAGTCGCGGGAGCAGGCCCCGGCGCCGAGCAGAAGGTCCTGCGCCGCGCCCTGCATGTCGCCGCGCAGCCAGTGATCGAGCGGCATACCGAACCCCGCTTTGCGCCTTTTGAGCACCGCCCGCGGGATGCGGCTCCGGTAAGTGTGCCGCAGCAGCCACTTGCCGTGCCGTCCGCGGATCTTGAGGCCGGCGGGAACGGTGGCCGCGAACTCGACGAGCCTGTGGTCGAGGAAGGGGCTGCGTAGCTCGAGCCCGAAGGCCATCGAGGCGATATCGGCCTTGTAGAGGAGATTGTCCGGAAGGTAGTTCTCCTGGTCGGCGCGCAGCAGGGCCCCCAGGAGGCCGGGCGACCGCCAGTCGTTGGGGATCGGGCTCAGGGACAGCGCGGGGTCGGTCCGCGCGACCCTGGCCGCAAAGTCAGGCTGGTAAAGGCGCGCCAGGCGGCGGCTGCCCGGGTTGGCGAGCCAGCGGGCGTTTCTCTCGCGCGCCGGAAGCTCCCATACATCGAGAAAACGCCTGAGACGCCCGGGCAGGTTGCGGCGGGTCCCGTCGGCGGCGAGGGTGTCGAGGAGCGCACGGAAAGGGGTCCGCGAGACCAGGCCCGGCAGCCAGCCCAGCCGATCGGCCCAGAGGTGCGCGCGGTATCGATCGTATCCCCCGAACAGTTCGTCCGCCCCGTCCCCCACGAGCGCCACCTTCACGTGCCGGCTCACCTCGCGGGCCAGCATCCAGACCGGCAGCAGCGACGGGTCGGCGAATGGGCGCTGCATGTGCGCAACCAGGGTCTCGAGGTCATCCGTGGCGGACGGGGTCACCTCGATCTCCTCGAGGGCGATCCCGAAACGCGACGCCACCTCCCGGGCGTAGCGCCGCTCGTCGTAGTCCGATTCCGCGAAGCCGACGGTGAAGGCGCGGAAGGAGCGCGGGAGGTTCCGCCTCATGTGGTGGGCGACGATCGTCGAGTCGAGCCCGCCCGAGAGGAGGAGGGCCACCGGCACGTCGCTTCTCAGCCGGATCTTCACCGCGTCGTCCAGCAGCGCCAGGCAGCGCTCTTCGCGGGCGGCCAGCGTGCGATCCGGGCGGCAGGCGGGTTGCGGCACCGACCAGTAGCGCTCCAGCCGGACCCGTCCCGCCTCGTACGTCAGCACGTGCGCCGGCGGCAGATGGTGGACGCCCAGGTAGGCGGTCCGCGCCCGGGGTATGAAGCGCATCGCCAGCAGGTGGTGGATCGCCTCCGGATCGGGCTCGGCGGTCCACCCGGGCTCCGCCAGGAGACCCGGCATCTCGGACGCGAAGCGGATCCCGTCGGGGGCCATGCGGTAAAGGAGCGGCTTGACCCCCATCCGGTCGCGCACCAGGTAGAGCGCTGCGCGCCGGGCGTCCCACAGGGCGAAGGCGAACATCCCGATCAGGCGGTGCACGGCGTCGATCCCCTCGTCGAGATAGAGGTTCAGGAGGACTTCCGTGTCGGAGGTCGATCGGAAGCGGCAACCCCGCCGCTTGAGCGCGTCGCGCAGCTCGACGTAGTTGTAGATCTCGCCGTTGAAGACCAGGACCACCTGCCCGTCGGGGCTGGACATCGGCATGGCGCCCGTCGGCGAGAGATCGAGGATCGCCAGGCGCCGGCTCGCGAGACCGAACCCGGGGCCGGCGTGCTCGCGCCCATCGTCGGGGCCGCGGTGCGCGATCGCGTCCCCCATCGCACGCAGCACGCCGCGGTCGACCGGTCTTTCGGGGTCGCTCCAGGCGATGCCGGCCAGTCCGCACATCTCACGCCTCCCCGGCGAATCGAACGGTCAACGGCGCGCCTCCCGGAGCCCCGCGTGGCGCCTCCCGAGCGACTCCTGGAGATCCCGCGCGACCTCCATGCCGGTCCGGATCGCCCCTTCCATCGAGGAGTACTCCCAGGACCCGAACCTTCCGCCGGAGTGGATCCCCGCCTCCCGGAGGCCTGCGAGGATCCGCGGGAGGTTCTCGGCGCGGAACCGGTCGTGGATCACGTACGCGGGATCGAGCACCCCGACCCTCCGGTAGACGACGCGATCCCCCTTCCAGAGAATCCCGGCGCGCCGGAGATCTTCGACCGCGGTCGCCACGACCTCCTCGGGGTCGTAGGGCTCGTCGCGCAGGAGGGATTTTTCGACATACAGCGCGGAGCAGCCGCGCGGGGCGAGCGCGTGCGACAGGTTCCCCGGGAAGCCGACGCGGTAGAAGGAGTATTCCGGCTCGGGAAAATAAACCCAGTGCGCCTGCGAGACGGAGGGGCGGTCGATCCCGAGGCTGATGTTCAGGACCCGCACCGCACGGAGCCGCCGACCGAGAGGGGGCAGGTCGTCCGGGAGCCCCGTCGTGAGGGCGAGCAGGGTGTCGAGCGGCAGGGTCGAGACCAGCGACTCATACCCGAGGACCCGTCCGCTATGGAGCCGCACGGTGCGCGCCCGCGCATCCACCGCCACCACGGTCTCGCCCGTCCGCACGTCGGGACAGCGGGCGGCCAGCGCCTCGGGGAGGACGCTGATGCCCCCATGACGGGGGTACAGGAAGGTCGGGTTGTACCCGAGGCCGCGCACGGTGGTGCCGAAGGCGCCCCGGAGGATCTCGTCCAGGGAGGGCCGCGGGATCGACCAGGAAACCCACCCGCACTCGATCTCGTCCAGGTCGGTCCGCCACAGCTTCCGGTTGTACGGAAGCAGGAAATGCTCCGCGATGCCGCTCCCGAAGGTCGCCCCGGCCCACTCGCGAAAGTTCAGACGGGTCAGGTCAGGCTCGCCGTCCTTCTCCCGGCGCACCAGGGACTCGACGAAGCCGCGCACGCACTCCGTCACCACGGGCAGCGGGAGCCCGTGCAGGTTGGCCTGGAACGGGTACGCCGTGTAGACCCCCTTCGAGAAGATGAGCGCCCTGCGCTCGTGCCGGGCGAACCCCAGCGGCAGGAGGCGATCGACGAGGTCCTTGATCGCCTGATCCCGCAGGTGCAGAAGGTGCCCCGTGCAGTCGAAAGTGAAGCCGTCCTCCACGTGGGTCCGGCAGAGGCCGCCGACCTCCGTCTCGCGCTCCACCACCACCGAGGGGATCGGGTCGAGATGGTAGGACGCCGACAGGCCGGTGAGGCCGGCCCCCAGGATGACGACCGGAACCTGCTCGGGCACGTTGCTCATAGCGTCATGTCGATCCGCTTCAGGAAGACACCCAGCGCCAGGAACGCCACGGTCAGGACACCCAGGAGCCCGACCGCGACGCCGGCCGGCACCAGCATCGCGCCGATCGCCACCCCTCCCAGGAGGAGGGTCGCGGCCCAGGAACAGAGCACCGTGTCGCGTGTGCTCAGCCTCCATTTGCGCAGCCGCAGCGCGAAATGATCGGGGCTCCCGAGCATCACCGGCATCCCGCGCCGGAATCGCACGTACATCACGAACAGCATGTCGAAGATGGGCACTCCGAGGATGGCCACCGGCGCCAGCGCGGCCACGGGGTGGAGCCGCGTGTAGGAGTTGTTCATCGCGAGCGCGCCGAGCATCAGCCCGAGGAACATGCTGCCGGCGTCCCCCATGTAGATCCGGGCGGGGGGGACGTTGTATTTCAGAAACCCCACCAGCGCCCCGCAGAGGGCCGCGAGGAGGACCGCCGTGGTCTCCCGCCCGTTGACCGCCGCGATCAGGAACAGCACCAGCGCCGCGCAGGCCGCCACCCCCGCCGCGAGGCCGTCCATGACGTCGATGATGTTGAAGGCGTTCGTGATCGCAAGGAGCCAGGCGAACGACAACGCGATGGCGACCCAGGGGTCGAGAAACCCGAGCTTGATGTAGATCGATGCATTCATCAGGGTGGCCACCGCCACCACCTGCCCGGCCAGCTTGACGCCGGGCGTCAGGACCCCGAAGTCGTCGATGAGGCCCAGGATCACCACGATCGCCCCGGCGAGCAGCAGCCCCAGGACCTCCGTCGAGTCGAAGCGGAGCGTCGCGGTCAGGGCCAGCAGGAACGAAAGGTAGATCGCGATTCCGCCGAGGTAAGGGACCGGCTCGGCCTGTTTCTTGAGACGGCCGTCGGGATGGTCCACGATGCCGAAGCGGATTGCCGCCTGGCGCATCAGCGGCGTGGCGTAGAGCGAGATCGCCCCCGCCAGACCGAAGGCGAGCGCGTACCGGATCATGGTTTTCCCCTCGCGCGTCCCCGGACGCGCTCCGGCGCCGTGACGGCCCCGTCGCGCGGGGAGCCGAGCAGATCGCGGTAGAGCGCCGCCATCCGCTCCACGACCGCCCCGGCCCCGAACTCGGCCTCGACCCTGAACCGGCCGGCCGCGGCCAGGCGCGCCGCCTGCTCGCGATCACGCAGGAGATCGGCACAGGCCGCCGCGAGGACCTCGGGGTCTCCGGGCGGCACGAGCCGCCCCGTCTCGCCGTCGAGCACGACCTCGGGAATACCGCCGACCCGGGTCGCGACGATCGGGATTCCGGCCGCCATCGCCTCCAGGAGCGCGATGCCGAAGCCTTCCCAGTTGCTCGGCATGACGAACAGGTCCAGGGCGGACATTATGAGATCGACGTCGCGCCGCAGGCCGGTGAACAGGGTCCGACCCCGCACGCCTTCCTGTGCGGCACACCTCTCCAGCAACGCGCGCGCCGGGCCGTCTCCGACGATGACGAGCCGCGCGCCGGGAATTTCGCGCGCGATGCGGGCGGTCGCGGCCAGCAGGACCGTGAGCCCCTTCTTTGGCTCCACGAGCCGTCCAACGCAGCCCAGGAGCAGGTCGCCCGGCCCCGCCCCCAGCTCGCGCCGCAGCAGGCGGCGGCGCTCCGGATCGAGTGGCCGCATCTCCCCTATCTCGATCCCGTTGTGCAGCGTGCGGACCAGGCCGCGCCTCACGCCGTACTGGTCGAGCGCATACCGGCGCACCGCCTCGGAGCAGGCGACGACGGCGTCGGACCAGGGGGCGGTGATCCTTTCGATGAGGCGGTGCCTCATCCCCATCCAGAGATCGAGGTCGTGCTGCGACGTGACGATCACGGGAACCCCCGCGAGGCGCCCCAGGAGGCGCGCCACCTGGTTCGCCAGGAACAGGTGGGAGTGGATGATCTCGATCCGCGACGAGCGCAGAAGGGTCAGCAGCCGTCCCGCGGCCCTGAGATCAAGGCGGCCGCTGGCGCCCAGCGCCACGGCGCGCACGCCGCGCGCGTCCAGCTCGTCGCCGAGTATGTCCCATCCTTTCAGACAGGCCACGGTCACCTCGAACCCTTCCTTCTGGAGCCGGGGCGCGGTCGTCAGGATCAGCTGCTCGACCCCCCCGACGCCGAAGCCGACCGTCAGGATCAGGAGACGCGGACGCCGACCGCGAGCCGCCGGAACGGCCCCGGGGGCCGGTCCGGTCTGCGGAACGCTGACCGCCGGACGCCGCGCGACCGCCACGGCGCCGGCCAGGTGCGAATTCGGAATGGCCGGAGTCATGAAGTCCTCCCGAGGATCGTCCCGTAGAGTGCCTCGACACGCGCCGTCGTCCCAGCCAGCGAGTGGCGCTCCACGACGCGGCGGCGCGCCGCCCCGGCCATCCGCCCGGCCAGCGGGCGGTCCCCGAGAAGGCGGATCGCGGCCGCGCCAAGCGCCGCGCCGTCCCGCGGCGGCACGAGCAGCGCCTCGACGCCGTCTTCCAGGAGGTCGACGACTCCGACGCACCGCGCCGCGACGATCGGCAGCGACATGGCCATCGCTTCGAGCAGCGCCTGGGGCATCCCCTCCCAGAGCGATGGCAGGAGGAAGAGATCGAGCGCCGCCAGGACCCCCGGAACGTCCTCGCGATGGCCGAGGAAGGCGACGCGGTCCCGGATCCCCAGCCGCGTGGCCCGGGCTTGGAGATCGGCGCGCCCGGGCCCCTCCCCGGCGATCACCAGTCCGGCATCCGGGTAGACGGCCAGGATCGCCGGCAGGGCGTCGAGGAGATGGGCGTGCCCCTTCTGCGGCGCCAGCCGGCCCACCGATCCGAGAAGCGGGCGAAAACCCTCATATCCCAGTCGGCGGCGCGCCTCGTCCCGCGGCGGCGCCGCCGCGGCGATGCCGGGGTCGACCCCGTTCCCGATGACGACCATCTTGCGGCGCGGCAGGTGCTCGGCGGTCGCGAGAAAGTCCCGGAGCCCCGGCGAGACGACGATGACGGCGTCGGCCGCCTCGTAGACGAGCCGCTCGAGAGCCAGGAACGGCCAGCGCTTCCATGTCGCCCGCGTGCGGAACTCGTCGGCGTTGTGCTTCGTCGAGACGAGGCCGCGCGCTCCTCCGAGCCGCGCCGCAAGCCCGCCGTAGTAGTCGGCGAGGTCCATGTGCGTGTGCACGAGGTCGAACTTCTCCCGCCTCACGTAGGCGCAGAGCCGCGCCAGCGCGAGCGGATCGGCCTTGCCATGGAGCCGCGCTTCGAACGGCGGCGCGCCGGTCGCCCTTTTGACCTCCGCCTTGAGCTCGGGGGTCCCCTTGAGATACGCGACCCGCACGCGGTAGCGCGAGGGATCGAGGCTCCGGATCAGCCGGAGCATCAGCATCTCGGTGCCCCCCGCGTACAGGGTCGAGATCACGTGGAGCAGACTCACCGGGCCGTGTACCGCGGCCGGGGCCGGGGCCACCGGTCCGGCGCCGCGCACTCCGGGCTGCGCGGTGGCAGTCATCGCGCCCTCCCCGCGGCGCGCGTCCCGATCGATTCCCGCGCCTTCATCGGTTCCCGCGCCTGGACAGGATCCCGCGGCCCGCCGCCGGCCGCCGCGCCCCGCGCGCGTTCGAGGACGCCGATCTCGGAGAGGACCAACTCGAAGCGATCGTCCCAGGTGTTGGCGCGGGCGTAGGCCAGCCGCCCGTCGCGTCCGCCCGGTCCGTCGCCCAGCCCCGCGACAAGGGCGCTCGCGAACCCCTCCGCGTCGCGCGCCAGGCGGAGCGGGGCGTCCATCTCAACCGTCTCCTCCATCGGCGTCGCCACGACCGGGAGCCCCGCCGCGCAGTACTCGTAGACCTTGATCGGATGGATCGCCTGCGTCATCGGGGTGATCCGGAACGGCACGATTCCGGCGTCGGCGTGCCTGAGATAGGCGGGCAGGTCGCCGTAAGGGCGCGGGCCGAGGACCCGGACGTTCGGCGATGCCGCAAGCGTCCCCAGATCGGCGCGGACCGGTCCGATCAGGACGAATTCCCACTCCGGCAGGGCGCGCGCCGCCCCGGCGACCAGATCGGCATCGAACCAGGAATCGATCGCCCCGGCGTAGACCGCGCGCGGGCGGGCGAGATGTACGACGTCGGCGGGCTCCGCGAGCGGCTCTGCCGCGAACACCTCCGGCTCGCAGGCGTTGGGCAGGTAGAGCACCCGACGGGCGCCGAGGCCGCGCGCCCGCCTTTCGAGCCGGCGCGCCGTCGCGATCACCAGGTCGCATCTCTGGAGCACCTCCTCCTCGAGCCGCGCGAAACTCCGCGGAGCGTCCGGAAACGTCGCCGTGTCGTCGCTCATCCGATACACCGACAACCCGTGCGGCAGATCGTCGAGCAGCGCCAGGAAGGGGCTCCCGGGGGACATCCAGAGGATATCCGGCCGGCCGAAGCCGGCCTCGCAAAGCCGTGCGCGCAGTCCGGGAACCGTGCATCGCAGCGTGCGGCGCGCCACCGCGGGGCTGTCAAAAAGGGGGTAGGGGCGGTACGGCAGGAGCGTCATCGGAGCATAGGCGAAGAGCCGGCCTTCCTCGATCCAGTCCCCTCCCCGCCGCCAGAGCCGCAGGCGGGCGCGCGTCTCGTCGTTGCGCTTGACAAAATTGACCGGCGAGAGGGGCCCCGTGCACCAGGCGACGCGGGCCCCATTGCGCAGGAAGCGCCGCGCGAAGTGGTGCCCTCCCACGCGGATCGGGCCGCCCGGGGCGAAGTGCTCCCACATAAGGACGTTCATCGCTCCCCCCGCACCGCCCGGTCAAGCCGGAAGGTCGCGCGCATCGCCGCCTCGACCTCCCGCGGCGTGATGATCCGGGATGTCCCGCCCCGAAGCGCCCGGCCGATCTCCTCCCACATGGAGGCGATCCCCTTGTCCTGCGCGGCCAGCTCGATCGAGCCCCCCGGCCCCCCATGCACCGACAGTCGGCGGAAATCGTCCAGGACGAGCGACGCCCCCCCCTTGAAAATCTCCAGCCGCTCCTTCGCCAGGCCGGGATCACCCAGACCGGTGTAGGCGAGGACCGCCCGCGATCCGCCGCTGAAATCGAGGAGGGCGGCGAACGAGTCGCTCGCGATCACCCTGGCGCCGTCCGAGGGGAGGGCCCGCGCCTCGATGCCCTCCAGCCGCTCGCCCGTCAGGAAGAGCAGCAGGTCGAGAAAATGGCAGCACTCTCCGACGATCCGCCCTCCTCCCACGTCGGGGTCGTTGACCCAGTGCCCCGCGGGCAGGGCGCCGGCGTTGACCCGGTAGACCGCGAGCGTCGGGCCGGAGAGCCGCTCGAGCACCTCGCGGGCGCGGCCCGCCAGGGGGCTGTAGCGCCGGTTGAAACCGACCGCCAGGAGGCGGCGCGCCGCGCGCGCCGCGTCGAGAAGCGGTCCCAGATCGGCCTCGTCGAGGCAGAGCGGCTTCTCCACGAACACGTGCTTGCGTGCCCGCAGCGCCTCGAGGACCTGGAATGCATGCAGGTTGTGGCGCGTGCCGATGGCGACCAGGTCGACCGAATCGTCCGACAGGATCTCGCGCAGGTCGCCCGCCGCGCGCGCCACCCCGAACTTACGGGCCACCTCCCGCGCACGCACCGGCGAGGCGGCCACCACCGAGCGCAGGGCGAACCCGCGCGTCCTGCGCAGGGCAGGCAGGTGCGCCGCCTTCACGAAATCCCCGGCCCCACAGAACCCCACGCCGATTACCGCCGCGCTTTGCGGCAACGGCTCGAACGGCACCTCGTCGACGAGGCCGCCGGGCGCCCCCCCGGCGCGCGGCGCCGGCGCGGAACTCCCCGGCGCCTCCACGGCGGGCGCGTCCGGGTAGCGCAGGACGATTCCCAGTGGCGAGCCCCCGGGCGCGGGGATGTCCAACGCCTCGTAGCCCGCGGGCGCCTCGCCGAGCGTCAGCACCCGATCGATGAGCGGCCGCACGCGCACCGAGCCGTCGCACAGGAGCGCGAGAAACGCCCCCAGGTTGCGGTTCTCGGTCCACCGCACAAACGCGGGCGGGTAGTCGATCCCCTTCTCCTCGTAGGCCGGGTCGTAGCGCCCCGGACCGTAGGAGGTGCTGATCAGGAGATCCAGCTCCTTCTCGTACATGAGCGACCGGTCGATCTCCAGCCCCACGTCGCCGACGACGACCACCGTCCCTTTCTTGCGGCAGAGGCGCATCGCGAGGTTCGCGACCTCGCTCCCCCTGGAGGCGGCGCAGATCAGCACGGCGTCCGCCGAGAGCCCGCCCGTCCTGCGCGGCACCTCCTCGCGCGGATCGACGGCCGCCAGGTCGTACGCCTCGATGCCCAGGTCGCGGCAGCGTCCGGCGCGCCCGGGATCCAGGTCGAACCCGATGACGCGCGCCCCCGCGGCGCGGAGAATCTGCGCGGCCAGGCTGCCGATCAGTCCGAGACCCAGGACCACCGCGCACTCCCCGATCGCGATCCGCGAGCGGCGAACAGCCTGAAGCGCTATCGCCCCCAGGGTCGCGAAGGCGGCCTCCTCGAGCGGCACCCCGGGAGGAACCGGGACGACCAGGTTTCGTGGAACGGCGATCCACTCGGCGTGGCAGGCGAAACCGGCCCCGGCGCACGCGACCGGCGTTCCCGGCGGCAGGTCGGAGACCCCTCGGCCCACCGCGTGGACGTGGCCACTGGCCGCGTAGCCGGGAGCCAGCGCGGAGGGCTCCTCGCGGGCCCGCAGCCTTTCTAGGACCCCGCCCGGGCCCTCCTCCTTGAGGATTTCGAAGGCGCGCCGGATCCGTCCCGGCTGGACCGCGTCCCTGAGAAGCGACGACTCCCCGGTGGCGCGCAGGGCGCTGCGCTCCGTCCCGGCGCTCAGCACCGAGTAGGCGGTCCGCACCAGCACCCGTCCCGCCTCGGCCGCGGGGACCGGCACCTCCTCCACCACCGCCTTCCCACCGAGGAGCAGCACCTGCTTCATGGTCATGACCCGTCACCTATCTCCGGCGCGCCGCGCCCTTCGTCCAGGAGCAGCACCGAGAAGCGCGCGGTTACCGGGAGCCGGCCGGTCCATTCGTACCGCACGGCCCTCGACGGCTCGACCCGCCCGTAGGAGGGGGAGAAGAGCGCGTCGGCGACCCAGCCGCGCGCCCCTCCGGGGAGAAGCGCCGGCTGTATCGCGAATCGGACTCCTCCGGCTCGGCAGCGCGCCCCCTGATCCGCGTCGTCGAAGACCGCCTCGGTGCCGGGGGCCAGGGGGAAGAACCACTCGAGGCGGTGGGTCTCCCGGCCTTCAAGATGGTCCTCGATCACGAACCGGCGCTCCTTCTTGTTCAACAGGAGAACCCGCCGGTGGAGGACCGGGTCGGCCAGCCGCATGTAGCCGCTGTGCTCCGCCTCCACCATGTCGAACCCGCCCCGCGAGTCGAACCGCAGGATCCGCGGCGCGTCGATGCCGGGGAGCTCGAAGGGGCGGTCCGGAAGCGGATTGATTTCCTGCCCGTCGACCCGCACCGTGGCGTGGGCCGCCGTCGAGCGGAAACGATCGCGCAGCGCCCTGTCCGGTGTGTAGGCCCCGACACCGGGGTCGACCACCAGGTCCCGGCCCGCCGCCTGCAGGACCACCGAGAGCGTGTCGTTATGGGCATGCGCCCCGAGCCCCTTGAGGCCGACTTCCCCCGCGTCCAGGACCGCGTGCATGTCCTCGTGGCGCAGAACCGCGATCCCCGCCTGCGGGTAGACCCGGCCGGTCACCACGGGCATCGGCCGCCCGGCGGTGGACTCCAGCATCTCGATGCAGCGTTCGCCGAAGAACCAGAACGCCTCCTCCCAGCGCTCCCCGGCGAGGCTCATCAGCCGCGGATCGCCGTAGGCGCATGCCGCGACCGCCAGCAGGTACCGGTGGTCGCGCCGGTCGGCGTCGTACTCCCCGAGAATCTGCAGCCGGCCATCGTCATCGTCACCGATTGGAGGCGCCGTGCCGTCGGGGCGCGTGTAGTGCGCGACAAAATCGATCATGCCGCGCACGCGGTCGCGCAGCCCGGGCAGGCGGAAGCCGGAGCGCTCCATCAGGAGCAGCGCGGTGAGGTAGATCTCGGTCTTCAGCCGGTGATAGGCGATCGAGGCCTCGTAGTCGACGCCGTCCGGATGCGTTTGGACCCCGGCCTCGGCGACAATCTCCGCGATCGCGATTCCCTTCCAGGCGTCGGCCTCCGGCGCCCCCCGAAAGAGGACACCCAGGAAGAGCAGCCCCACGAGGTCCGACAGGTAGTGGTTGCTGCGCACCGGCCCCGTGTTCTCGAGATTGGCGGCGATGAAGCGGCCGTGGGCGAAGAGGCTCCGCTGGAACAGCGAGCCGAATTCGCGGTCGGCCAGGATCTCCGGGCGGAAGTAGCCGTAGCCCCAGACCCAGTTGACGGCGCGGATGGCGACGTCCATGGTGCAGGTCCAGTTCACGCCGTACCCGGTGCGGTTGCTCCCGATCCAGTCGAGGATCTGCGCGCGCGCCTCCTCGTAGTACCTGCGCTCCCCCGTCAGCCAGAACGCCTGGCCGAGGGCCGGGAGGTGCTGGAAGCGCGACAGCTCCCACGGCACCTTCACGTCCCACCCCTTGCCGAACTCCGCCGCCAGGCCGTTTCGCAGATCGTCGTGGTAGGCGCCGGAGTCGTAGACGTGCCCCGACTTGAAGTCCGCGTGCCACGGCAGCCGCGCCCCGAGAACGGTCGGACCGGAGCCGAGAAGATCGAAGCGGTGCGCGCAGGCCGCCTCCGCGGTGTTCACGATGCGCGAACAGCGCTCCTCGTGCCCATTGGCGAAGAACTCCGCCGCGACGCGGCGCGGCATGCCGGCGACGAAAAGCCTGCCGTCGTCGCGCGACGCGGCGTCCAGGACCTCCTCGATCGTCCCGAAGCGTCCGCCGAGATCCCGGAGAAACCCGTTCTCGCTCGGGAACGCCAGGTGCGCCCTGTCCTTGAGACGCCTCACGACGCGTCCCACCCGGCGCCGCAGCCCCCGCGCCGCGGCCATCGGATCGTAGGCCATGCGATTCAGCTCCACCTTACGAGTCCCATCGTCTCGAGGCGCGCGACAAGCGCCTTCGCGTTCGCCCCCCACGTGTGCCGCTCGAGGGCGCGCAGCCGCGCCGCCGCCCCCAACCGCTCTCTCATGTCCGGAGAATCGATCAGCCGCACGATGGCGTGGGCGAGCGACGCGTCGTCCGCCGGGGGCACCAGGATGCCGGTCCGTCCGTCCTCGAGGACCTCGCCGATCTGCTCCAGCCGGCTCGCCACGATCGACTTTCCCATCGCCATGTACTCGAAGAGCTTGGTCGGCGAACCGAAGAACCGGGTGCCGTCCGGGTTGGGCACGTGGGGCGCGGCCAGGATGTCCATGGCGGCGAGATGGGCGGGGCCCTCGTCCTGCGGCACGAGGCCCGTGAACAGGACGCGATCGCCCAGTCCTGACTCGCGCACGATCGCCTCGGTCCGCGCCCGTTCCGGTCCGTCCCCCACGAACAGCACCCGGCAGCCGGGGCGTTCCTTGAGCACGATCGACGCGGCCCGGGCCAGGACCGGCGCGCCGTGCCAGGCCCCGAAGGTGCCGATGAATCCGACGACGATCCGCCCCTCGATTCCCAGGCGGCGGCGCACCGGCCCGCCGTCGGCCCCGGGGTGATAGCGCCCGGTATCGACCCCGTTCGGCAGCACGAGAATCCTCTCCGCTTCGACACCCCGTGCCAGAAGCTCCTCGCGCAAAACACTCGAGACCACGATGATCAGATCGGCGTGCCTCAGGTTGGCTTCCTCGAGGCCCACGAACAACGCGCGACGCCGGAACGGACGGTCCCAGTGATCGGCGACCCAGATCTCCGAGCCGTTGTACTCCAGGACGAGCGGCCGGTCGAGCGAGCGGGACAGGTCGACCCCGGCGCAGGTGGCCGGGTCGAACCGGTGGTAGATGAGATCGGCCGGCTCGCGGGACAGGACCGCCGCCGCCCCGACCGTGAAGCGCAGCCCGTGGGCCAGACGGGGCAGCTCGCGGCCGATGTTGTAGCGCCGGTCCCGCGGCACGAGGTGGACGAGGTGCCGTTCGGGGTCGATCGAGGCCGGAGTGCAGGTGCTGATGAAGAACAGGTCGGCCCCCGCCTGCCTTAGCCCCGAGGCGGTCCCCGCGACATGCCCCACGGAGCCTCCAGCCGCGACTCCCCCCCACAGATCCGATCTCAGGTAGGCGATGCGCCGTCCGGTCGCCCGGCGGGGGGTGTGGCGCGGCACGCGCAGCAGATGCCGTACCCGGTGGGCCACCTGGAATAGAGCCAGACCGCCCGACATGAGGCCGCGGGCGAGGGCCGGCAGGTCGCGGGCCACGAACAGCGCGGCCGACAGCGGGAGACGCCTTCCCGAGGCGTCCAGGAGATAGCGGCGCGTCGCCAGCGGGAGCGCCCCGAGCGCCTGGAGACGCCACAGGTTTTCATGACTGTCGAGATCGTCGCTCAGCATCACCAGCTCGTCGAGGCCGAGCGAACGGAGACGGCGCACGAAACTCATCGCGTCGTCCCCTTTCAGATCCTCGCGCCGCAGCGCGCGCAGCTTCCGCCCGGGGAGGATCCTGGGCAGATCCTTCTCCGCCCTCCCGGGATCGGTCACCAGGAGGAGCACCGCAGCGGAAGGCGTCCCCACGCTCATTTCACGGCCTCAATCACAACGTACCATCCCCAACGCTGCTCGAGGGCTTTCATGAGCCGCTCCGGCACCCATTTCAGGAACCAGGCATCCCCACGGTTGAGATGGACGATACGCGTCCGGACCCGGGTAAAGTCGCGTGCCATGGCGCGACAGGCGGAGGCGGAGAACACCCTCGTGAGGGGGTTGGTGTTCCCGTCGGTGCTGCGCGCCAGGTGGTCGCTCAGGCGAAAATTCCGCAGCCGGCCTCCGCGGCCCAGAAGTCGTTTCGCCAAGTCCTCTGTGGCCCAGTAAAGGCAGATCTGGAAGCGGTAATGCAGGGAATTCCGGTGGTAGAGGAGGATCGTCGCGCTTCCGCCCGGCTTGAGCACGCGGTGAATCTCACGGACGGCACCTTCGGTGTCGGGTGTATGGTGCAGGACCCCGTTCGAGTAGACGAAATCGAACTTTTCGTCGGGAAACGGCAGCCGTTCCGCGTCCCCCCGCAGGAACCGCCCCCGCTGGCCGAAGAAGGAGAAGCGCCGGGCCGCCAGCTCGAGATGACGCCAGGTCAGGTCGAGACCCACGACCCGCGCCCCGCCGCGCGCGAACTCCAGAAGGTCGGTTCCCATCCCGCAGCCGACCTCGAGCATGAACTCCCCGCTGTGCCGGTCGAACCCGGCGACCTCCCGCATCCAGGGTCCGTAGTCCACGTAGCGAAAATGGGAGTGTTCCTCGAACCACCCTTTGCTGAACTCGGGGTGGGTCGGCCGGAAATCGGGGTGGCGGGCGGCGATCGGGTTTTCCGACCAGTGCTCGGCCGTGCGAAGCTTGATCCTGTTACGCGGGTCGTTCGTATCACGCCGGGAGGCGTTGACGCTCATTCTCACCCTCGACGCAGGCCCAGAAGGCCCATAACTTCCTCGGGAGCCATCACCAGGCTTTCACGCAACCTGCCGCCCCTGCGCTTCCTGAAGGCGCCGAAGCCCACCGTGGCCATCGCGGCGTACGCCACCGTCGAGGCGGCGGCCGCGCCGACGATGCCGTAGCGCGGCAGCAGGAAGAGGTTCAGCAGGACGTTGAGCACCGCTCCGACGCAGGGGGCGGCAACGGTCACCCACGGCATCCCCTGTCCGCCGAAATGGTTCATCAGCACTCCGTTCAGCCCCACGGCCCAGATCCCCGGCACCAGCCACCGGAGGGCCACGGCGGCTTCGCCAAACGGCGGTCCGTAGAGGAAGGACACTACCGGGCCGACCAGCACCCAGGCCACGGCGCAGAGCAGGCCGAGGAGAAGAGCCGTGTGGCGGATGACCCTGGAGGTCACCTCCTCCTGGCGATCCGCCTGCTCACTCGCTATGCGGGGGAACAGGAGCATCCCGATCGTCATCGGCACGAGGAGAAGCGTGTCGGCGATCTGCACGGTGATCGAATAGACCCCGGCCTGCGCGGCGCCGCAGTAGTAGTTCACCAGGAGCATGTCGGACCGGAGGACGACGAACGACATCAGGCAGGAAAGGTACACCTTCCCGCCGAACCCGATCATCCTCCTGAACAGGGCGGAGTCGAGGCGGAACCCGGACGGCACGAGCCGTCGGCAATAGACAACCGAGGCCAGCGCGAACACGGCGCTCGTGACGGCGAACAGCACGACGGCCCCCTGCGCCCCGCCCCCCAGCAGGACGAGGTAGACCGCGAGGGCAAGGAAGGTCAGGGTCTTGCCGGCCCCCTCGAAGACGTTGAACGCCTTCACCTCGCGCATGCCCAGGAGGCAATTCTGGAACAGGAGCATCATGAAGTGGAACGGCAGGGCCGCCGCCGTCACGGCGATGAGCGCGAAGGGAATCCCGGGAAACCAGGAGGGCCGCAACAAGCCCGCCGCGACCGCGCCGAGCCCGCCGAGCCCCCCCAGGAAGAGGCTGAGCCACAAGGAATTCCCGAGGACCGCGGGGGCGGCCCCCGGATCCTTCGCGACGTAGTAGACGTTGCCGCTGTGAAGCCCCAGGTTTCCGAACTGCAGCGTCAGGCCGGTGATCACCGAGAGCGTGGCGAGCAGCCCGCGTCCCTCGGGACCGAGCCACCGGGCCGTGACGACACTGCTCAGGAGGCCGACCCCGACCATGGCGCCGCGCACGAGAAGCGTGAGGGTGGCGCGGTTCCTGAAGCTCATCTCGCCCATCAGGCCGCCTCGCCGGCGATCCAGTAGTCGTACCACCGGCTCAGGTTGTACAGCGTCCAGAGATGCCACGAATGATCGCGCCGTCCCGCGCGGTGGGCCTCGAACAGATCCCGCACGTGGTCATAGTCGAAGAGGTCCTCCTCGCGCAGGCGCGAGTTGAGGACCGCCGCGACCGCCGGGCGGTACAGGTCGGTCTGGAACCACTCGCGGACCGGGGCCCCGAACCCCTGCTTCGGCCGGTGGATGATCGAGTCGGGCAGGATCCCGGTCATCGCCTTCTTGAGCAGGTGCTTCGTCTGCCCGCCGTGGATCTTGAGCGCCGTCGGGATGCGCATGGTGAATTCGACCAGCTTGTGGTCGAGGAACGGCACCCTCGCCTCAACACCGTTGGCCATCGTGATCTTGTCCACGCGCATCAGGAGAAGCTCGCTCAGGCGATTCTTCAGCTCGAGGTAGATCATCCGCTGGCCGAAATCGGCTTCCGGCATCGTCCGCCGGACGTGCCGGTCGTGCTCGAGGAGCACCTCGTGGGAGGAGAGCCCGTTGATGCGGCCGCGCGCCCCCAAGGACAGCAGCCGGCGCTTCTCGCTCTCGCTCCAGGCGATGATCCCGCCCCAGAAGAACATCTCGTCGCCGGCCGCTTTGCGCAGAAGCTCCAGCCGGTCGCCCCCCCTTCCCATCAGGAACGCCAGCCCGCGGGCCGCCTCGTAGGCGCCGCGGCGCAAGGAACGCGGCAGCCGGAGCAGCTTGCTGAAGTAGAGATCGTGAGCCACGTAGGCTCTTCGATAGGTCTCGTAGCCGAAGAACTGCTCGTCGCTCCCCTCCCCGACCTGGATGACGATCGTCCCGGAGTCGCGCGCCAGGCGGGAGACGAAGTGGAGCGGCACGCAGACCCAGTCCGCGATCGGCTCGTCCTGGTGGTAGACGACCTCCGGCATGGCGTCGAGAAGGTCCTGCCAGCCGATCACCACCTCGTGGTGCTCCGTCCCGAACTGCCGCGACACCTGGCGAGCGTACTCGAACTCGTTGTACGAGGGGTGATCCTTGAACCCCACCGAGAAGGTGCGCACCGGGCGATCCATCAGGCGGCTCATGAGGGCCACGTTGGCCGAGGAGTCGAGCCCGCCCGAGAGGAAGACCCCGAACGGCACGTCGGACATCATGCGCTTCTCGATCGCCTCTTCCAGGAGGGTCCTTATGCGGGCCGCGCAGAAATCCGCGTCGTCATAGCGCGCGCCCGGCTCCGGGGGGACCTGGAGCGGGTCCCAGTAGACGTCGGTGCGCACGTCGCCATGGCGGTTCACGGTGAGGCGGGTGGCGGGGGGGAGCTTGTGCACTCCCTGGAAGAGGGTGCGCGGGGCCGGCGCGGCGACGAAGGTCAGGTAGTGGTAGAGGGCCGCGCTGTCCATGCGGCGCGTCATCCGGGGATGGGCGAGGATCGCCTTGATCTCCGATCCGAAGAGAATCGCCCCCGGGAGCAGCGCGTAGTAGAGCGGCTTGATGCCGATCCGGTCGCGCACAAGGAGAAGCTCGCGGCGCCGCGAATCCCAGATGGCGAGCGCGAACATCCCCTCGAGGCGGTGGACGAAATCCGGGCCCTCCTCCTCATAGAGGTGGACCAGGGTCTCGGTGTCGGTGCGCGAGCGGTAGACATGCCCCTTGCGCTCGAGCTCCTCCCGCAGCCGCGCGTGGTTGTAGATTTCGCCATTGAAGGTGATCCAGACCGAGCCGTCCTCGTTGGACATCGGCTGCCGGCCCGCGGGCGAGAGATCGACGATCGACAGGCGACGATGGCCGAGCCCCACGCGGCGGTCGGGCGAGATGTGAATCCCTGCGTCATCGGGGCCCCGGTGCGTGAGCGTATCGCGCATGCGGACAAGGACCGGCTCCTCGACCGGCCGATCACCGCTTCCGAAGTCGAAAACCCCGCAGATGCCGCACAAGGAAGGCTCCATCTCAAAGTGGAACAACGACTTGCGAAAGGTCAATATAGTCCCCGTGCGGGGGCTTGTCCAGAAATTGACGGCCTGCGCAACCCCTTTGCGGCTAACCAGTTCCGCGCTGGCCCGGAGCCGCCGGGAGAGGCTGCGGGGAGGAGAGGATCGACTCCCGCTCCGCAGGGGCATCGGCGACCAGATCCCGGGCATAGCTGCTGTCCGGGGTGTAATCCGCCAGGGCCCGAAGGGTGTCCTGGAGAGCGCGGATGGCCCGCTCCGCCTCCCGGGCGCGGCCGAGCCGCTTCAATATCGACGCCTGCAGAATCCTGGCGCGGAGAAAGTTCGGCTCGATCTCAACCGCCCGGGTGACGCATTCCACCGCCTCCTCGAAACGGTCCAGGGAGACCAGATGCGCCGCAAGCTCAAGGAGCGGGCGTGGGTCGAGCGGCGCCAGCCGGGCCGCCTCCTCGTAAAGAGCGGTCCCCCTCCCGGCCGCGGAAGCGTCGCCTAGCTGCGGCCCGCCGATCCGATCCTCGAGCCTCGCCATGAGGAGGGGGAAGCGGTAGTCGATCGGGTCGAGCCGCGCCGCCTCCCGAAGATGGAGCGACGCCTCGGCATAGCGCTGCGTCGCGGGGGCGCTCGAGTTGAGCGCTGCCATTGCGAGATCGTGGTGGTACTCGGGATGGAGAGGATTGAGACGCGCCGCCCGCTCCATCCTCGCCAGGCCGGCGGCTCCGGAGGCGCGCGCCGTGGCGGCCTCATGGTCCGCCAGATAGGGCAGGAACACCCCGCCGAGCAGGACTACGGACGCCAGCGCGATGAGGGACGCCCTGGTCGCCGGGCGGAGGCGTACCGGGCCCGCCATCTCTCCCGGCACGGCGTCATCCAAGGCAGCGGGCCGACGCGCCAGGACGACCCCCGCCAGCAGCGCCGTGACGAGCACCAGGGCCGGGCGGGTCTGGAGGTCCTCCACCAGTCCGTGGGCGAGAAGCGCGAGGATTCCGAGCCCGCCCCCCAGGGCGGCCGCTCCTGGATCGCCCCGCCTCGATCGGCGCAGCAGGAGCGCGACCATAAGGACCCCGGACGCCAGGGCGCAGGCGGCGAAGGGCGCGCCATCCTCCCCGGCGAGGGTGAGCGGGGCGCTGTGGGCGCCCGCGAAGGTCCGCCCGTAACGCACTGGTCCCTGGTCCGCGGGAAAGTTGTAGCGCGGCGAGACATGCGGAAACATTCCCGGTCCTTGCCCCATCCAGGGATTGTCACGGACCATGCCGAGAGAGGCGCGCCAGATGGCGAGGCGGTGATACTGGAACGGATCGTGGTCGCGCGCGAATCGCAGCGTCAGGAGCGCCACCCCCAGCAGGAGAATCGCCAGACCCCCCGCGGCCACCGCGACCCGCCGCCGGTCTGTCCAGGATTTCCAGCGCATGGCAATCCCGCACGCTCCCGCCACGGCGAGACCGAGCATCGCGCCGCGCGAGGCCAGGAGGAGGATCGCCACCAGATGCCCTCCGCCCGCCAGCACCCAGGGGATCCAGCCACGGCGCCCGGGGGTTGCGGCCCGATCCTCCGCCGCGGCGAGGCAGACGAGGAGCCCGAGGTTCAGGAAGGCGGCCAGGTGGTTGCGGTTGAGGAACTCCGACCCGGCGGCGGCCACGCCTCCCTGGGCATAGCGGACGATGGCGAGAAGCGACTGGAAAGAGGTCGAGGCGACGAGACAATTCCTCAGGACGATGCAGTCCCCCGCCTGGGCGCGGACCGTCAGCGCGGCCAGGAACAGACCTCCGGCCGCCAGCAGATCGATCAGTCCCAGGCCCGCCGCGAGAGGGTAGGCGGCCCGCGATGCCGACAGGCAGGCGAGGCCAAGCGCCACCATGACGAGGATGGAGATTGTCCTTGTCCCGCTCCCCCCCGTTCCCGGGAGAGGGGGCCGGGCCGGGCGGAGCCCGGCGGACACGACGAACAGGATCACCAGTGTCTGGAGGAGAAGGAGCGACAGCGGCGTCCGGCCCCCCTCGCCGAACGGCGCGACAAGCACGATCGCGCAGGCCAGGAGAAGCACGAACCGGTTCACGGCCGGGGCTCCCGGCCGGAGAACGGCGGATCACGGTACAGCGGTTTCAGGGGGTAAAGCAGGTGGGCCGCGTACCGTTCGCGCCAGGCCGGGGCGGTCTCGCCGGCGGCCTGGTGGTACAGGGCGAGGGTGTAGTGCCCGATGGCGACCTCGGGATCGAGATCCACCGCCCTCTCCGCCGCCTTCTCTCCCGCCGCACGGAGCTCGGGATCCTCCATGCCGTGTGCCAGGATCATCTCGGCCAGGAATCTCTGCGGCCCCGGATCGTCCGGGCGGGACTTCGCCGCCGCGAGCGCCTGCCCCGCGGCACGAGCCACGTCGTCCGCCCGCGCGGCCTCCTTGGCCTCGTCGAGATACATGTCGGTCCGCGCCGCGACCAGGCCGTGAAACAAGAGAATCGCCGCGAGGGCCGCCGCAAGGAGCGGCAGACCGCGCCGCCACGCGGCCGGCGCGGCGCGCTCCCCACCGTCGTCCGGACTGTCGCCCAGGGACAGACCGACCAGGAGCGCCGACGGGATCGCGACCCCCGGCAGGTAAGCCGTGAAATCGACCCGGTTGTGCAGCAGGAAGGTGAACCCCGCCGCGACGACCGCCAGCCGCGGGCCCGGCTCCCGCCAGGCCCGCCGCGACGACCGGCCGAAGGCGATTGCCAGGAACCCGAGCGGCAGGATAATCCAGGGTCCCCATCCCGCCGCGGCCTGCAGGTACGAGTTGTGGACGTAGCGCGTCTCGTTCATGCCCTGACGCATGTAGCGCGGGTAGACCGTCCCGAACGACCCCGGTCCCGTGCCGAGAATCGGGTGATCGACGATCATCCGGACGGCGGCACCCCAGTTCCCGGCGCGCAGCGTCAGCGGATCCTGACCGGCGGAGTGATCGAATTCCGCGCCGCGCGCATGCAGGAACCAGAATGCGACGATCGCCGCGACGAGAACAAGCGCCGCCGCTGTGGCGCGGCTCCTGCGCGGCGCCGCCCACGGCAGGATGCAGGCCAGCCCGCCGGCCGTGGCCGCCAGGGCTCCGAACGAACGGGTCAGGAATAGACCATATCCCATGAGCAGGAGCGCCGCGGCCGCGAGAAGACGCGGCCCATTGCGGCGTGCCGCTGCGGCGACCCCCGCCGCCGCAGGCAACGCGAGCGCCAGGAACCCTCCGAGCGCCGCAGGAAGCACGAAGGTCCCGTACGGCCGCCCGTCCTCGAGCCGGCCCAGGATCTCCCCCGCCTCGAGCGGATTCGCGGCGCGGATGGCCGCGGCCTGCCCCGGGTAGAGCAGATGGTGTTGGGCCACGGCGAGGCAGGAGACCATGCACCCCAGCACGACGACAAGGAGCAGGATCATCCGCACAGCAGCCTCGTTCCACCCGAGCGCGCGGCCAAGGAGCCCTGCCGTCAGGAGCACCAGCAGCGCGGCGCCCTCGTCGATTGCGCGGGCCCGGCAGGGGGCGGCGAGGATCGCCCCTATCGCAAGCGGGAAAAGGAGCGGCACCCACGCGGGAAGGACGAACCGCGCCCGTCCGAGGACGAGCGCCATCAGGAGCCCCGCCGACAATGCCTGAATCACGCCCCGCGACGAGGGATGCAGCTCGGGCGGCCACGCGACGGCCAGCGCCAGCATGAGGCAGGCGGCCCCCGGCATCAGGATCGACCGCCACCGCGCCTCTCCCGCCGGTCCCGTCACGTCCTCCCCCCGATCATCCGCGCCCTGGAGTAAAAAAAAAGGCGGTGCCCGGAGGCACCGCCTCGTTTGTTGCCGGATTGCTGCTTAGGTCTGCGTACCCTGCGGCCACTGGAAGAACTGGCCGTTGGCGAAGACGATGTCGCAGTTGAAATCCTGGGTCTGCCCGCCGGGGTTCGTCCCCACGGCGTTGTCCTTGGCGTAGCTGCTCACCGTGTACTGCGAACCGGTGGACGTCGAATCGATGTGCCACACGTTGTTCCAGCCATCGGTCGTCGGGACGGTCTTGATGTAGATCGGGGACACGTGCGTGCTGACGCCCGCGGCACCCACGTTGGACATTCCCTTCGGATAGAAGTTGTTGTCCACGGCGTACGATTCGCAGGCGGTGCCGACCGACCGCATGTCGGCCATGGTCCTCTTCTGCTTGCCCCTGTCGATGGCGTTCAACAGGTTCGGGATCGCGATGGCCGCGATAATCCCGATGATGGCCACGACAATCAACAGCTCGATCAGCGTGAAGCCCTTCTGTTTGCTCATTAGTGGGTCCTCCTTCCCTCGCCCCGGTAAGAGCAATCGTGATGCCACCGATCGGGCCGCGTTGCGCTTCAGGAGTAAATGCTTTAGTCACCGGGGATTCCGCCCGTGGAGCCGTTCTTGTAACGCTCCGGGAAGCCTTCCGGGCGACCGGAAGTAGCAAGATTCGTCAGGTTGTTCGATGCGGGCTGACACGCCGTGTCACTCCATCTTCCCGTCCCTGGGCGGCTCCGGCGCCGTCCGGGCCGAGAGGTCCCTGGCCAGGTCATCGAAATGGGCGAGCAGGCCGCCGGCCCGCCTGCAGGAGGGATCCTCGGCCAGCTTCCTGCGAAGCTCCGAGAGGATCGGCGCCACCGGGATGCTCCCCCGGACAACACCGGCGAATTCGTACCTCCAGTCCTCCGGGTGAATCGCCCGATATTCGAGACGCCCGATCACGGTTTCGTTTTCCTTCGTCCGCCGCAGGAAGATCATCGCGTCGTCGTCCCAGTAGACCAGGGCCCACCGCTCCTTGGGGAAATAGGCGGCCGAGAAGGCCCGTTCGCCGAGGACGGTCTTCCGGCCGTCGGGCGAGGTGGAGACGATCCTCTGCAGGGTGGGGGCGTAGCGGAGGAAGGCCGCGTCGATCCGGTGGCGATCGAGGAACCGGGTCCACTCGACCTCCCCGTCGAGAGACGCCGCGATGTCCCGCAGCAGCGGACCGTATATCTCGTTGCGGCCGTCGATGAAGACCTGCCGCTCCGGGAAACGGCGCCAGATCAGGTAGCCGCCGAACTTCACGTCGTTGTAGAGCTTGGCGCCCACCCCTTCGCGCTCCAGAAAATCGGCGGCCGCCACCGGCTCGTTGTCCGACGCGACCCCGGCGCCCCAGACCACCCCGGGGGGCAGAAGCGGGACCAGGGCGATCGACACGACCACGACCACCGCGGCCAGGATGAACCCCGGCCGGATGCGGCCGC
>JANMQK010000048.1:0-4339 GCA_031370485.1 Acidobacteriota bacterium
CGCCCGGGACTCCGAACCGGGTCGCGAGTTCCCCTCGTCCTCGCCGTCCTCCCCCTCATCCTCGGGCCCCGGCGCACTCCGGTGCGCGGGGAGAATCCTCCAGCGGCCCCCGGCCTTCTCGAGGACGAGAGTCAGGCCCCCGTCGATCGGGACCGGCCCGTCCTCCCCCTGGACGGTGAGGACGAACGGCGCCACGGCGAGGGCGTGCGACGGCCCCAGCAGCCGGACGTCCAGGGCGCCAAGGACGATGGTAAAGCTCCCCTCGGCCGCGACCCTGCCGCCGGCCGCGTCGCGAATGGTCTCCCAGCCGGTCGTGAGCGTGCCTTCGTTGATCGCGCTGGCGCCCGGAGCCCGGCTGATCATGTTCATCATGGCGGGCGCGTCGCCGCGGTTCCACGCGTCGATGTAGGACTTGACGAAGCGCTGGACCTCCGTGCGCTGAATCTCCACGCGCGGGGCCGCCGGGCGGGAGGCCCCGGGGGCCGGGATCGCGAGAGCGGCCGCCAGGGAGAGTGTGATGATCGTGCGACGCATGCGGATGTCCTCCAGGGCAATGGCCGCGTCCCCGCGGATCGCCGCGCCGATTCTACCCGCCCGCGCGCGGAATGCGATGACCCCGCCCCGGGCCGGCGGCTTGACGCGCCCGCGATCAGGCGATAGTCTCTCGACGCCGTAGCCTACATTGGCAGTATGCCGACTCTTCGCGGGGCAGGGATCCGCCAGATGACAGCTTTTCGCCGGGAGGTAGCGACATGAAATCTGCTTTGGTGAAATTCCTCGCAGTGATCGGTGGCCTGGTCGTGGTGGTCCTGGTACTCGGGGTGGGGATCGGGGTCATCATGAAGGCGTCCAAGGGGGGCGTGCCGCGCGGCACGGTGCTGGAGGTCGACCTGGAGACCGGGGTGATCGAGGACGTGCCGGACGACCTGGTGGCCAAGGTGGTCAACAAGGACAAGCCGGTCGTGAGGGACATCGTCGAGGCGCTCGAGAAGGCCGCGGAAGACGATCGGGTGGTCGGGATGGTGGCCCGCGTCGGCGCGGCGCCGATGGGTCTGGCGCAGGTGCAGGAGATCCGCGACGCCGTGATCGCCTTCCGGGCGAAGAACAAGCCGGCCGTCGCGTTCGCCGAGACCTTCGGCGAGTTCGGGCAGGGTAACGCCTCCTACTACCTGGCGACCGCCTTCGACGAGATCTGGCTCCAGCCCTCGGGTGACATCGGCCTGACCGGGATCATGCTCGAGAGCCCGTTCCTGCGTGGGGTTTTCGACAAGCTTGGCCTCAAGCCGCACATGGATCACCGCTACGAGTACAAGAACGCGATGAACACTTTCACTGACACCAAGTACGACCCGGCGTTCAAGGAGGCGATGACGGCGCTGATGAACTCCTGGTTCTCCCAGATGATCAAGGGCATCGCCGAGGCGCGCCACCTCAAGGAGAGCGAGGTCAAGTCCCTCTTCGACCGGGGCCCGTTCCTGGGGCAGGAAGCGGTCGACGCGAAACTGGTGGACGGTGTCGCGTACCGTGACGAGGTGTACGGCAAGGTGATGGAGAAGGCCGGGAAGAACGCCAAGCGCCTGTACCTGCAGGCCTATCTCAAGCGCGCCGGCCGACCGCACCAGAGCGGCAAGACGATCGCTCTCATCTATGGTGTCGGAGGGGTCGGGCGCGGAGAGAGCCAGTACAACCCGGTCTCGGGCGCGCAGTCCATGGGGTCGGACACGGTCGCGGCGGCCTTCCGTGACGCGGTCGCCGATTCGAAGGTCAAGGCGATCGTTTTCCGCGTGGACAGCCCCGGTGGATCCTACGTCGCCTCCGACACGATCTGGAGAGAGACCCTCAAGGCCAAGGAGAAGGGAAAGCCGGTCATCGTCACGATGGGAAACCTGGCCGGCTCGGGGGGCTACTTCGTCGCGATGGCGGCGGACAAGATCGTCGCCCAGCCCGGGACCATCACCGCCTCGATCGGGGTCCTCGGCGGCAAGATCCTGACCCCCGGGCTGTGGGCCAAGCTGGGCCTCTCCTGGGACGAGGTGCACACCAGCGCCAACTCGACGATGTGGACCGGGACGCACGACTATTCGCCCGCCGAGTGGGCCCGCTTCCAGAGCTGGCTCGATCGGGTTTACGTGGACTTCACGAGCAAGGTGGCGGAAGGCCGCGGCTTGCCGAGGGAGAAGGTCCTCCAGATCGCCAAGGGCCGGATTTGGACGGGCGAGGACGCCAAGGCGCGGGGTCTCGTGGACGAGCTGGGTGGGTTTCCCGCCGCCCTGCGCCTCGCCAAGGCGGCCGCGAACATCCCCGAGAAGGACGACGTGACGATCACGGAGTTCCCGAAAAGGAAGACGCCACTCGAACTGATCTTCGGTGCGGAGTCCGAGAACAGCGAGCCAAGAGCGGCGCTCCAGGCGGTCGCGATCACGCTGCGCCAAGTGCAGCCGCTCGCGCGCCGTCTGCAGGCGCTCGGGCTGCTCGGCCCCGCGCAGGGCGTGCTTACCATGCCCGAGGTGGAGCCGGCTCAGTAGGAGGGGGTCCGGGGGGCCCGCTGCCATTCCGAGGGGGTGTAGGTGGCTAGGGCGAGCGCATGGATCGGTCCCTGCATCTCCTCGGACAGGGTGGCGTAAACCAGGCGGTGCCGCGCCACCCGCCCGAGACCCTCGAATGCGGCCGAGACGACCGTCACGCGGTAGTGCCCGCCGCCCCCCCGGGCTCCGGCGTGACCCGCGTGGAGCGCGCTGTCGTCGATAATCTCGATGTGCGTGAGGACCAGCCGGGCGGCCAGCTTGCGCTCGATGGTCGCCGGGACTCCGGGGCCGGGCATCGTGGGCTCTCCGTGCCGGATTATACAGAAGCCGCCGGCGGCCGCCGGGGCCGACAGCCCGGCGGAGTTGCATTTCGCGGCTCCGGGCGTCATATTGCGCCCCGGCATTCACTGGAGGGCGCCGTGGATCAGGTTCAAGAGGTCGAGATCGAGGCCGAGTACACGCTCGAGTCCCCGGTGCGCTGCCCTGACTGCAAGAGGAGCCTCACCGGGATGCAGGTGGTCCGGCTTCTCCGAACCAAGGTGAACTTCACCTCCTCGCTGCCCCGGCGCGGTTACGCCCTGATCTGCCCAGGCTGCAAGACGCTTCTTTCCGCGGGACTCAGCGGACTCCTGGGCTGAAAACGCCCCGCGTCACGGGCGTGCGGCACCATAGGTCTGGGAGGCCTGGCTCCAGGTCAACCGCCCCTTGCCGTTTTTCCACCAGGATTGCAGCGAGCGCAGGGACGTGTGGCCTTCGTCCGAGTCGGGGTCGGCGGGTGGCGTGCCTGCAACCCCCGCCAGCTTCAGGAGGGCGGTGAGCGCTTCGAGACGCGTCACCTTCCCCTCCCCCTTTTCAGCGAGATCGAGCAGGACCGGGATCCCCTCGGGATCCCCGAGATAGGCGACCCCCTCCGCCAGCCGCAGCCGCACCCATTCGTCCTCGTCGCGGTTCTTCAGGCTCTGCTTGAGGGCCGGGAGGGCCGCGCGGTTTCCGATGTGCCCCAGCTCGCGCGCCGCCACCTCGCGCACGGCCGGCGCCTGGTCGTGGAGCGCCGAGACGAGATCGGTGAGGATGCGCGGGTCGCCCGAGGCGGCGAGCTCCGACACGGCACGGACGCGCACGTTTTCGTGAGTGTCGCGCAGGGCCTCGCGGTAGGCTTCGATCCCCTGGCCGACGGCATGCTCCGGCTCGGCGGCCACCGGGTCCTCTCCGGCGTGCTCGTCGAGATGGGTGGCCCCCGTCGGCCGGAAACGGTAGAGCGACCAGCCGATGCCAACGAGAAGCGCTGCGCTCATCGCCGCGACGGCCAGCGCGCGGGAGCGGCTGGGCGCATGGAGAATCGTCTTCACGGTGGCGCCCAGGATGAGCGCAATGGCGAAGCCGACCATGATGGTTGGCCCCGACGGGCGGTCGTAGGAGAACAGCAGCCCTATGGCGCTCACGATCGACGCCATCGCCCAGCCGGTGAGAAGGCGCCGCTTGAGGTCGTCGAAGAACATCACGGCGAACACGGACGGCGCGACCAGGTAGCAGAACACGAGGAGCACCCCCGCGATCTGCACGGCCGAGGTGATGACCACCCCGAACGAGAGATAAAAGAGGAAGTCCCACATCCGCACGTTGATCCCTTGGGCGTAGGCCTCCTCGGGCTGAATAGAAATGAGCAGGAAGCGCTTCCTGAAGGCGAAGTGGAAGATCCCGATGAGGGCGTAGAGGATCGCAGTCTTGAAAATCTGCGCGGGCGTGACCCAGACGATGCTCCCGGCCAGGAGGTCGTGCAGGTGCTCGGCGCCGTGGGGCGAGATGTCGGCCAG
>JANMQK010000078.1:0-1921 GCA_031370485.1 Acidobacteriota bacterium
CCGACGACTCCGGCATGGACGCCGAGGTGTTCTTTGCCTACCAGGGCTCTGGCGATCGATTGGGAAACGCTGCCAATACCCAATTGAATCACCGCACCGTCCGGGACCAAGGCGCTTACCAGCGAACCAATCCGCTGCGCGGCCGGGTCGGGCGGGGACGCCTCCACGAATACCGGCGGGCGTGAGGTGCGCAGGACAAAATCGAGTTCGCCCGCATCGACCCACGCTTCGCCCAGCGTGCAAGGCACCTGGTCGTTGACTTCCGCGATCACAGTACGCGCACGCGCTATCGCTGGGTGCAAGTAGTCGCCCACCAAACCCATGGAATGACGCCCATCTGGGCCCGCGGGACTCAGCTGCAGGAAAACAACATCGACCGCCAGCCGACCGCTCTCAATGAGGCTGGGTACCGACGAGATGTGGCACGGCAGCACATCGAGAACGCCGGCGCGCGCTAGAAGAGCGTTGCTCCCGATCCCACCGATTCCGAAGAACCGGAGGTGGTCGGCATGCTCTGGCTTCAGGGTGTCCGAGAACATGGAGCCAAGGAATACCCGCACCCCGCCGAGCAGCGCCCGTTGCTCGACCAGCGCCTCGGTCAGAGTCCTGGGCTCGCCTGTTCCCTGACCCCAGAGGACAGTGTCGCCCGCCCGTACGAATTCGCGCAGGTCGATTGTCAGATGAAGTTCCAGCCGGGGCGGCCTTTCGAGCATGCCTGGTAAGCGGCGGGGTCGATGGTCTGGTAGATGCCGACCGTGGTCTCGTCTCCGCAGCTGACCCGGCAGAGATGTTCATCGAGCCCGGCGATGCTTGCACGAACGTCCGGTCGAGTTACGTCGTACGTCTCTCCCTCGACGCTCGGCGGCCCGTCATAACCGCCTTGGTGGATGTCGTGGTCAGGTGTGCCGCCATACATACCGCACCTCATGTAGGCGGTTTGATGGCCGATTCGCTCGTAATGCACGGTACGCAGCTCGCCTGTGTCAAGTGGATACTCGACAATACCTTCGAGGAAGATATGGGTGTCCGGCTCGAAGCGGAGCCGTCGGCTCGGCTTCCCTACCAGGGCCGACCCAGGCCGGGGATCCCCGAGCGGATAGAAGGTCCTGTCCCCCCACAGCTTCCAGCTGGGGAATGCCACGAAGGCGTTGCCATTCACCCCCACATGCAAGCGGGCGCCGAACGCCAGCGCAGGACCGCCCACACCCCGCCCCGTGCCCCAGTGCCGATCCCGAGTTCCTTGCGAGCCGCCTTTAAGCTCAATGCGAGCGCCACCGACTTCAACCCAACCTCGGATTTCCCCGAAGCCTTCGAACCCAGTCGTCACATCGTTGCGCCGGCCAGGGGGCACCCCCCGGCCCACATCGGACAGGGGCTCTCGGAACACTTGGCGAGTCGTGTCCGTGAAGTCGATCTCGTACTGCACTCCGTGCTCGTTCGGCTCCAGCGTAAAGCGCCATTGTCGGAGCCCCCGGACCACCTGGGGCGATATCGGACCGACCCGCATGTCCGCACGGTCAACGCCTAAGGGCCGAAACGCACGCACTGTCGTATGTCGACCTCCATGGCACACAATCGCGAAGGCTTCGGCCCGGTCGAGATTCGGGTAGAAGCTCCCACCAGTTGCGACCAACACCTCGCCCTTTGGGTCGTGGCAAACCATCCAGTAGCGTTCGTAAGCTCTGAGATCCCCCGTCGCCATGACCCGGATCGGATCCGGCGTCTGATGAATCATGTAGTCATCAAGCGGCGAGAGGGGGAACTGTTCGGCGAAATGCTCATCACTCACCGTGAGATCTGGAATCTGGATGTCCTCACTCACACGCAGCTCTCTGGTCGGGACGATTCGGACCTGCTCACCACGGCCGATTGTCGAGACTTTGCCTAAGGCAAGCGGCCGCCTGGAGATGCACGGTCGTCC
>JANMQK010000098.1:0-12175 GCA_031370485.1 Acidobacteriota bacterium
CCGTTGACCAGGATGTCGAGTCGCACGAGGTCCCCTTTCCACCAGCCGCTGTGGTGGTAGTCGAGGGAGGCATAGCCCTTGGAAAGCGTCTTGAGCCGGTCGTAGAAGTCCACGACCACTTCGTTGAACGGCAGATCGTAGGAGATCAGAACGCGGGTCGTCGTGACGTACTTCAGCTCTTTCTGGACGCCGCGCTTATCCTGGCAGAGGGCCAGGATACCCCCCACGTACTCGGGCGGGGTCAGGATGAGGCAGGTGATCACCGGCTCCTCCCACTCGGCGATCCGCTGCGGCTCGGGGAGGCGGGCCGGGTTGCTGACCTCGAGGGTCTCCTGGTCGGTGGTCGTGATCCGGTAGCGGACCGACGGGGCGGTCGTGATGAGGGTCAGCCCGAAATGCCGCTCCAGACGCTGCTGGACGATCTCCATGTGCAGAAGACCCAGGAAGCCGCAGCGAAAGCCGAACCCCAGGGCGTCCGAGGTCTCCGGCTCGACGGTGAAGGACGAGTCGTTGAGGCGCAGCTTGTCGAGCGCGTCACGCAGGGCGTCGTAGGAGGTCTCCCCGGTCGGGTAGAGCCCCGCGAACACCATCGGCTTCATCTCCTGGAAATCCGGGAACGGGGTCGCGGTCGGATTGCGCGCGTCGGTGATGGTGTCCCCCATCTTCACTTCGAGGGCGTTCCGGATGTTGCAAATCACGAACCCGACCTCGCCGGACGACAGCGTCTCGACCGGGACCGGGCGGGGACTCAGGACACCGACCTCCTCGATGTCATAGTCGCGGCCGGTCGCCATCAGCCGGACCTTCATCTTGCGCCGGAGCGTGCCGTCGATGACCCGCGCCAGCACGACGACACCGCGGTAGGTGTCGAACCACGAGTCGAAGATCAGCGCCTTGGCGGGGGCGTCGAGGTCCCCCGTGGGCGGCGGGACCTCGCGCACCACGGCCTCGAGGATCTCCCGCACCCCGGTCCCGTCCTTGGCGGAGCAGAGAAGCGCGTGCTCCGCGGAGATCCCGATGATGTTCTCGATCTGCTCGCGCACCCGCGCCGTGTCGGCCGACGGCAGGTCGATCTTGTTGATCGCCGGCAGGACGGTCAGATGATGATCAACCGCCATGTACGAGTTCGCCAGTGTTTGCGCCTCGACCCCCTGCGTGGCGTCGACCACGAGCACCGCCCCTTCGCACGCCGAGAGCGACCGCGACACCTCGTAGGCGAAATCGACGTGTCCGGGCGTGTCGATCAGATTCAGCCGGTAGGTGGCACCGTCCAACGCCTTGTACTCGAGGGCGACGGAGTGTGCCTTGATCGTGATGCCGCGCTCTCGCTCGAGGTCCATGTCGTCGAGCACCTGGTCGCTCATCTCTCTCATCGTCAGCGCCCCGGTCAGCTCGAGGATGCGGTCCGAGAGTGTCGTCTTCCCATGATCAATATGGGCGATGATGCAGAAGTTGCGGATGTGCTTGGAATCCATGGTCGGTGCTTACAGCTCCAGGCCGGGCTCGGCGTTCTGTGACATCGGAGCGACCTCGCCCCGTTTCAGCTTCAGCGACCCGGCATAGGCAATCATCGCGGCGTTGTCCGCAGCGAGGGCCGGTGTCACGGCGAACGATTCGAGGCCCGCGCGCGTCGCCTCCTCGGCCGCACGTTTGCGCAGCAGCGAGTTGCAGGCCACGCCCCCCGACAGGCAGATCGAGCGTGCCTTCTCCCTGACCGCCACGGTCATGAGGCGCTTGATCATGAACTCGACGACCGACGACTGGAACGATGCGATGAGGTCGCGCGTCTCCTTGTCGGGCTCGGCGGTGGAAAAGTCGCGCTTGAGTCCATGCGCCTGTGCATAGCGCAGGACGTTGGTCTTGTAGCCGCTGAACGAGAAGTCGAGGCTGCCGTCGCTCATCTTCGGCGGCGGCAGGCGGACCGCCTTCGCGTCCCCCGTCGGCGCCAGCCTGTCGATGATGGGGCCGCCGGGATAATCGAGGCCCAGGAGCCTCGCCACCTTGTCGAACGCCTCGCCCGCGGCGTCATCCCGGGTGCGGGCGATCCGCTCGATCCTCTCCGCGTCGGAAGAAAGGTAAATCGCCGTGTGCCCCCCGGAGGCGAGCAGGCTCACCGCCGGCGTCGGGATCTCCCCATGCTCCAGCCAGACCGATCGCAGATGCCCCTCCAGGTGGTTCACCGCCAGGAGAGGCACGCGACGGACATAGGCGATCCCCTTGGCCATCTGCAGCCCGACAAGGAGCGACCCGACGAGCCCCGGCCCGTACGTGACCGCCACCGCCTCGACCTCCGCCAGCACCACGCCGGCTCGCTTGAGCGCGAGGTCGATCACGACGTCAATCGCCTCGAGGTGATGCCGCGACGCCAGCTCAGGCACCACCCCGCCGAATTCCCTGTGGACGTCCACCTGCGAGGCGACGACGTTCGACAGGATCTCCCGCCCCCGCAGCAGCGCCGCGGCAGTCTCGTCGCACGAGGATTCGACCCCGAGGATCAGCGGCTCGCTCATCTCACCGGCCGCGGGTCGCCGCGCCGCGTGTCGTGGCGCCGCCGCAGAGCGTCGCGAGGCTCGCCTCGTATGGGGGGCGCGCCACGCCGCGCTCGGTCACGATGGCCGTGATCAGCCGGTGCGGGGTGACATCGAAGGCCGGGTGGAGGACCGGCACCCCCTCGGGAACGATCCTCTGTCCGGCGAAGTGGGTCATCTCGGCGGCGCTTCGTTCCTCGATCGGGATCGCCTCGCCCGTGCCGAGGCTCAGGTCGACGGTTGACGTCGGCGCCGCCACGTAGAACGGCACGCCGTGCGCGTGCGCCAGGACCGCCAGCGGGTAGGTGCCGATCTTGTTCGCGACATCGCCGTTCGCCGCGATGCGGTCCGCCCCGACGATGCACAGGTCGACCTTCTTTTTCTGGAAGAGGTGCCCGGCCATCCCGTCGCTCACGACCGTCACGGGGATGCCGTCCTTGTGGAGCTCCCACGCCGTCAGCCGCGCCCCCTGGAGGTATGGCCGCGTCTCGTCGGCGAACACGGTCACGTCCTTCCCCGCCTCGACCGCCGCCCGCAGCACTCCCAGGGCCGTACCATACCCGGCCGTCGCCAGAGCGCCGGCGTTGCAATGCGTCAGCACACGAAACCGCGCCGGCAGGAGCTCCGCACCGAACCGCCCCATCGCCCGGTTGGCCTCGATGTCTCCCTTGTGGATCGCCAGCGCCTCGGCCCGGAGCGCCGCCGCGAACGCGGCCGGGGGAGCACCGCGCTGCGCCTCGGCCACGCGCCGCATCCGTTCGATCGCCCAGAAAAGATTCACCGCCGTCGGCCGCGTCGCCGCCAGCAACCGCGCCAGCTCCTCGAACCGCGCCGCGCGATCGTCCGGCGCGCCTCCCGCCGCGGGGCGCCCGCCCGCCGCGTCCCGGGCGAAGCCGAGCGCCAGCCCCATCGCCGCGGCCACGCCGATCGCCGGCGCGCCGCGGATCGTCATGTCGCGGATCGCCTGGGCCACCTCCTCCCCGGTCGTGAAGGTGACGTAGATCTCCTCCCCGGGAAGGCGGCGCTGGTCGAGCATGACCACGCCCGCGTCGGTCCACTCAATGGTTTTGAACATGCGGGGGCCATGTTACCGGAAGGCCCGGCGCGCGCGCAATTGCGCCTGATCCGGCGCCGTGCCGCCTCAGCGGCCCAGAGTCTTCTCGATGCGGCGGTCGGGCACGAGCCGCATGACCGCCACCAGGACGTACAGCGCGCAGGAGATCCACGCGTACAGGAAGGCCAGCGGAATCGCCGCGACGTAGATCGCGATCGACACCTTAGTGCTTGATCGCCTGCAGCAGGTGATGGTGGTTGTTCCAGTAGATGCCGAGAAAAACGAAGCTGAGCACGTAGCCCAGGAACACCGGCCCGAGCGGCGACAAGGCGTCCAGCGTCGGCGCGTGCGGCACCTTCAACTCGAGCACCATGATCGTGATGAGGATGGCCACGACACCGTCTCTGAACGCTTCCAACCGGTTCTTGCTCATCCCCTCTAGGACGTCGAATCTTTTTGGCGGGTCGCCGTCACGCCGTGGATGATCGCGATGCCGACCAGGCAAAGAACGCCCACCCCGATCCACTTCACCGGCACGTGGAGCATGTTGGCTCCGATCCCCAGGCCGACGATCAGGATGACGTACCCGACGAGGTAAATCCCAAATGACATTGTTGTCCCTCCTTCTCGGTCAGGATAACGCATTCCAGGCCGGGCGATTGCGACCCCGACTCATTTTCGACTCTTTCGATTTGGACGCTTGCCGGAGGGCTCCAGTGCGCTCCAGGAGGCAACGAAGGGTTCCAGGCACCAGCCCTCGAAAAGCCAGGGGGCACCGACGCCCCAAGTCCCAGGTCGGGGACACGCTCGCGAGCACCGGTATGAGCAAAATCGCACAGATCGACCAGGCTGGACCTGATACGTTCCCGCCGAGGTGGCCATCCACGCGAACGGCGCGTGGCGTGACCAGGCAATGCGGATGTCCGGCTTGCGCTGACGCCGGCCTGGACACATTAGAGGTTTTCTCGAACATGGACCAGGGGGATGAGATGTCGGTAGCCAAGGTCTCCGAGATCAGCGCGACCTCGAGCAAGAGCTTCGAGGATGCCCTCAAGCAAGGGATTGCCAGGGCGAACAAGACGCTGCGCAACGTGCGAAGCGCGTGGGTCAAGGAGCAGCAGGTCCACGTGAGCAATGGTTCGATCACCGAGTATCAGGTCAACATGATGGTTACCTTCGTCATCGACGACTAGCGCAGGCGTTTTCGTGTCCAGAAGGAGGAGTCCAATGATCAAGAATCTGATCGTCACTATCCTTGTTTCGATTTCTGTGGCGACCTCGGGCATTCTTGCAGCGGAGACGAACGCCGCCGCGCCGTCCGATCTTCCTCCGACCGTTGAGCGCCGGTGCAAGGTGCGGTCTTACGGAGCGCTGTCCAAGAGCGCCAACGTGGAGTTCCGCGGCACCGGTCTTCTGCCCGACGCGAGGGGTCAGGCGACGATCCGCAGCCGTGACGGCGTGGTGGAGATCAAGGCCAGCTTCAAGGGGCTTGACGCTCCAGACGTCTTCGGGAAAGTCTACCTCACCTACGTTCTCTGGGCTGTCGGTCAGGATGGCGCGTCTCGCTCGCTGGGCGAGCTCGCACCCGGATCGGAGGCAAAGGTGGAGGTCACGAGCGAGCTTCCCCTGTTCGGCCTGTTCGTGACGGCGGAGCCGTACTTCGCAGTCACGCACGCCAGCGATCTTGTTGTGCTCAAGGACAATCCCCAGGGCAAGCTCGCCGAGAAGCTGACCACCTCCGAGGTCGGCTGCGCATGGCTTGGGAAGGGGTACTACGCTTTCAATCGCACGGATCAAGAGATCGCCGTCCTCCTGAGCCCAGGAAAGAAGCCTTCCCTCGATCTGCTTCAAGCCCGGAACGCGCTCCGGATCGCCAAGCTCGCGAAGGCCGACCGCTACGCGAGCGAGGATTTCCAGCGCGCTGCCAGGCTCACTCTCAAGGCGGAGAACGGCCGGGGGAGTGACGCCACGGCCGCCTCGAGATCGGCGGTCGAGGCTGCCGAGCGGGCCCGTACCCGGGCGGTCGAGATGGTGCGGCAGGAGCTCGCGGAGCAGCAGCGTGCCGAGGCTGCCGGGAGGGCGGCAGCGGCGCGAGCCGAGACCGATCTCTCCCTGCAGGGGGAGGTCTTGATGCGGCAGGCCGCCGAGGAGCGGATGAAAGCGGCCGAGGAGCGCGCGAAGCTGGCCGAAAGCAAGCTGCAGCCCGAGGCGATTATGGAGGAGAGGACCCGCCTCGAGGCCGAGCGCGCCCGCCTCGAGGCCGAGCGTCTGCTCATGCAGGCCCGGATCAAGGCGGACAAGCTCAGCCTTGAGTCCGAGCGCGCGCAGATGAAATCGGAAATCGCTGCCGATCTGGCCGTGCAGGACCGGAGCCAGGACGAAGCGAACCGCGCCGCGCTCCAAGAGGCGAGGCTCCAGGCGGAGCGCGCAAAGCTGGAGGCGGAGCGGGTGAAGATGCAGGCCGAGCTCGAGGCGGGGCGGACGAAGAACGAGGCCGAGCGCGCGCAAGGCGAGGCGAAAGTCAAGGCGCAGGAGGCCGAGCAGACGAAGCAGCGTGCCGCGATGGAGCGGGAGGCCCGGATGGCTCTCGAGGCGAAGCTATCGACGGAGGGCCAGACGAAGGCGGTGGAGGATCCCGGGGTCCGCGCCAGAGCCGAGGCCGAGCGGCAACAGTGGGAGGCGGAGCGTCGGCGACTCGAGCAGGCGCTCGAGTCCGAGCGGGCGAGGATGACCGCGGAGCGCGACTCCATGCAATCCGCCCTGCGCGCCGAGCGCGCCAAGATGGAGGCCGAGCGCGCGCAAGGCGAGGCGAAAGCCAAGGCGCAGGAGTCCGAGCAGGCCCGGCTGCAGGCAGGCGGCAGGAGCAAGGGGGAGGACGTCGCACGTCTTCAGGCGGAGCGCGATGAGGCTATCCAGTCGCAGCTCAAGGCCGAGCGCGCCCAGATGGAGGCGGAGCGCAAGAACCACAATGAGGCTCTGGCGCGGCTTTCCGCCGAGCGGTCGAAGATCGAGGCCGAGAGCACGGCGCGTGAGCAGGAGGTGGCCAGGCTCGCGGCCGAGCGCGAAACATCTCTTCGTGCCCAGATCGAGACCGAGCAGGCCCAGAGGGGAGTCGACCGGACCCAGTTCGAGGCCCAGCGCGCATCAGAGGTGGAGAAGGCGCGCCAGGAGGCCGAGGGGTCACGCATAGATGCCATAGAGCAGGATAAGAAGGCGGTGCGTGCCCGACTCCTCCAGCAGCTGACCGAGATTCTCAACGCTCAGGACACGGACCGGGGCCTCACCGTGAGTCTCTCGGACGTCAGCTTCGCCAGGGGACAGTACACGCTCGTGCCGGGGGCGCGCGAGCAGCTCGCCAAGATCGCCGGTATCCTCGTGGCGCACCCGGAATTGAAAGTTGAGGCCGAGGGGCACACGGATAGCGTCGGGACGGAGGCGGTCAATCAGGCGCTCTCCGAGAAGCGCGCGGCCAACGTGCGCGATTACCTCGTGTCGCGGGGATTCCCCTCGGGCGCCATCAGGTCCCGCGGCTTCGGCGAAGCGAATCCTCTCGCCACGAACGACACACCCGCCGGTCGGAAACAGAACCGCCGGGTGGAGCTGATCATCTCCGGGGATCCGATCGGCCCGGCCAGCGCCCGTTAGATCGACGCGCGATAGGCTGCATCGGCGAGTCCGGGAGGTCAGCAAAAGCGGCGCGGGTCCCTCGTCCGCTTCGAACGGGAATCGCGAGGCTCACTTCGCTTGAGGAAGCTGACGCGCTGCAGCGTGGGATTGCTCCGTTACTCCTGGTGCCCGCCGCCGAAAGTGGGCGCCGTCCGGTTCTTGCTCATCTCCTCTAGGACGACGAATCCTTTTGGCGGGTCGCCGTCACGCCATGGATGATCGCCACGCCGATCAGGCAAATAACGCCCACGCCGATCCACTTCTCCGGCACGTGGAGCATGTGGGCGCCGAGCGCCAGGCCGACGATGAGGATGACGTACCCGACGATGTAAATCCCGAATGACATTGTTGTCCCTCCCCTCCGGTCAGGATAACGCATTCCTGCCGGCCTTTGCTCATCCTCGATCTCCAGGCTCGCCGGGGTGACGCTCGACGCACGGCCCCGAGGCCGCGCTCAAGGTCCCGTTCCGAGGCTGCCGACGATATATGTGTTTCGGATCGCGTGAAAACTGGCGACGATCCAGAGGTTGCCGGATCGCCGGAACAGCACCCCGAAGAACAGGCCGATGACGAAGATCGCCGCGAACATCGGTACGGCGAGCGAGGCCCGGGAGGAGAAATAGTAGGCATGGAGCGGGCCGAAGGTGTACAGCGCATTCGCCACCAGGATGCCGGCCGGAGCGCCCCACCGGCGAACGAGCTCCGTCTGCACGAGTCCGCGGTAGACCAGTTCCTGATAGAAGCCGAAGAAAAGATACGGGACGAACAGGCTCCAGACCGCCGAAGGCTGGGCCAGCCGTGCCCGCAAAGGAGCGGCGAGCACGGCCGGAAAGACCACGTTCGCGATCACCAGGACTTGCAGAAAGTAGGACTGCTCCGTCACCGTCCACTCGCGCCAGGGGCGGAACCCGATCTGCAACGGCTTCACTCCCGCGACGAGATGTATCGACAAGAGCGCGAAGCCGAGAATGAGCGGCACCAGGAGCGCGAGAGGGACGGCCGGCAGGAACCATCTCACGGCGGCCAGCCGGACGGCCTCGATGAGGATCACGGCGATCAGGATCCGGCTGCCTCGCGCCGCCTCGAACGCCGGGGAGGGCTTCCTGTCGAACAGAAGCAGGTGCCCCCGAAGGTGGGTGGCGAGTCGATGCCTCACCCCGGGCTGGACTTCGAGTGTGACCATGCTGAGTCTCCGCGCCCGCCGTGGCCCGGGTCGTTGAGCCGCCCCTATCGCGGGCGCCGACCCGCCTTGCCGTACGGTTGCAGCTCCTCGCGGAGAACGCGACGGACCAAGTCTTCGATCGGCTCACGTCGGTTCTCGACCCACTCGCGCAGGGCGCGGTTCATCAACGTCTGGTAGTTCCCGCCGCCGGCCGCGTGCACCTGTTCCTTGAACCACTCCAGGAGATCGTTGTCGATGCGGATGGTGATGCGGGTCTTGCCATGAGGCACTCGCACCACGGCGCCCCTTCGTCCATGACTGAAATCGTAGTTCTTCTTCATCGCTTGCTCTGGTACTGACGCCGCTCGGGCCGAGACGCCTTGCGGGCGGAGATCAAGCGGATTTGGTCCCCACGCCATGTGTACACCACCACCAACACCCTCCCCAACACGTCCTCGCCCACGGTCAAGTGCCGATCCTCGTCCGACCCAGGCTGGTCGATAGTAATGGCCATGTCGTCCTCGAACACCGCGACCGCATCCGCGAAGTCGACGCCGTGCCTGGAGAGGTTCGCAGCCGCCTTCCGGACGTCCCACTCGTACTCCACCGAAGGACTATATGCACAAGTGTACACCGAGTCAAGTGGACTTTCGGCCGGTACGGAGCGGCTACGCCGCCGCCCAGGCTTCGGACAGCACCTCGGCCTGCTCGAGGACGGTCTGGGTGGCGCGCTCCTGCTTGTCGGGAAGGTAGCCGTGCTCGCGGAGGATGCGCTTCACGTAGACGCGGAGCTGGGCGCGGACGTTCTCGCGGATCGTCCAGTCGATCGTGACGCTTTTGCGCACGTTCCCCACCAGCGCGCGGGCGACGGCGAACTCGTCCGGGTTGAACGAGCGGCCTTCGCGGACCTCCTTGCGCGGGGTCGCGACCTTACTGGCCTCGACCTATCGGCAAGGATCGGATGCGAATGCGATCCCTGTCGAAAACGGCGATGCTCCCTGCCTCAAGTGCTTCCCGGATTCCAGGCAGGTTCGCCAGCAAGAGTGCGACCTGCTTCTCCGGGCGCGAATCCTCTCCACGCCGGTAGAGAACGACAGAGGGCCTGGTCGCAGCCCTGAGCGCGAGCAGCGTGCCAAAATCAGTGTCTGCAGAGATGAGGATCCGGTCTTCCTCCTCCGCCCGCTCGAAGATCTGCTCGTCTTCGGCCGTCTGCTACCCACGATCGCGTACATGCACGGCATCGTGCCCATTCTGGCGCAGGCCGTCGGCGAAGGAGGGCGAGAGCGCGTTATCTATCAGGAATCTCACAGCGCTACGAGAGGAAGTTCGCGCTCGCGCACGGCTTCGGCCGCATATTGCAGCGCCTCGTGGACATCTTCGGCTTCGAGATCAGGGTACGCCTTGAGGATCTCCTTCTCGTTCATCCCCTCGGCGAACATCCCCACGACTGTCGCCACAGGAATGCGCAGCCCTCGGATGCACGGCACACCGCCCATTTGTTTCGGGTTCACGGTTATTCGCGCGAACTTCATGATGCTGACCTCCTGACCAGGAATGCCTTTCGGCTCATTCTACCCCGGCACGGCCGGAAGCAGGGCATCGAGGAGCCGCTACTTCTCCTGAGCTATGCCGCCGCCCAGGCTTCGGACAGCACCTCGGCCTGCTCCAGCACGGTCTGGGTGGCGCGCTCCTGCGTGTCGGGGGGGTAGCCGTGCTTGCGCAGGATGCGCTTCACGTAGACGCGGAGCTGGGCGCGGACGTTCTCGCGGATGGTCCAGTCGATCGTGACGTTCTTGCGCACGGTCGCCACCAGCTCGCGGGCGATCGTCTTGAGCGTCGGCTCGCCGAGCACCTTGACCGCGCTGTCGTTGGTCTCCAGCGCGTCGTAGAAGGCCAGCTCGTCCTCCGACAGGCCCAGCGCCTCGCCCCGGGCGCCGGCGGCCCGCATGTCCTTCGCCAGCGCTGCCGGCGCGCTTGCATCCTGGTCAACTTTGGTCTACGCTGGCGCAGTGATTCAGCCCCACAAACAGAATCTCAGGCGGCCGACGATCCTCTGGATGACGCTGCAAGAGGTAGCGGCCTACCTCCGGCTCAGCCGCGAGACGCTGTACAGGCTGGCGCAACAGGGGGAGATCCCGGCCTCGAAGGTCCGGCAGCAGTGGCGCTTCCGGCGTGACAAGGTGGATGCCTGGATGGAATCGCTGGAGAACACCCGGGGCGAGGGGAGGATGCGATGAGTCATGCGGATCTCCACCCCCGGCTAATCCTGGCGAGCCCGGGAGGAGGAAGCAATGGACGGACACAAGCCTGAAGCTGGCGGCGACGCCCAGGAAAAGATCCGGGAGATGGTGAGGCGGATCGTGGCGCGATTTCACCCGCACAAAGTAATTCTGTTCGGGTCCCACGCCCGCGGAACCGCCGACGCCGACAGCGACGTTGACCTGCTCGTCATCATGCCGGTGACCGGATCAAGACGGCGGCAGGTCGCCGCCATCACCGTAGAGGTGTCCGGTCTGGGCCTTGCGAAGGACGTGATTGTCGCCACCCCCGAGGAGATCGAGCGCTACCGTCACGTGCCGGGAACAGTGTTCCATCCAGCCCTGCGCGAGGGGAAAGTTCTCTATGACCGAGCGGCCTGAGGTCCTGCACGCGGTCCGCCTGTGGGCGCAGCGGGCCGAGGACGACCTGGCCGCCGCCGAGCATCTGCTCAAGCTCCGGAAGGGCTCCCCCTTCGGAATCGTCTGCTTTCACGCGCAGCAGTGCGCCGAGAAGTACCTGAAGGCGCTGCTGCTCTTCCACTCGATCCGGTTCCCGCGGACGCATGACCTGACCGAGCTCGCGATTCTCCTCAAGGATCGCGCGGACCTCGCGGTGGCTCTTCCCGACCTGGCCGCGCTCGCCGCTTACGCCGTCGAGGCCCGCTATCCGGGGGACTGGGACCCGATCGAGCGGCAGGACGCCGACGAGGCGGTGGCCACCGCCCGAAAGGTGCGCGACGCGGTCCGCCGGCAAATGCCCGGGGAAGGGCTTGCGGGAGAATCCCGCAAAGCCTGAACCACTGCCTCGCAGTCCCCGAGCCCGTCCTGTCTGCATCCTGCGGTGGTGAGGCCGCCCATGATGTCACGCCGCCGCCCAGGCTTCCGACAGCACCTCGGCCTGCTCGAGGACGGTCTGGGTGGCGCGCTCCTGCTTGTCGGGAGGGTAGCCGTGCTTGCGGAGGATGCGCTTCACGTAGACGCGGAGCTGGGCCCGGACGTTCTCGCGGATCGTCCAGTCGATCGTGACGTTCTTGCGCACGGTCGCCACCTGCTCGCGGGCGATCGTCTTGAGCGTCGGCTCGCCGAGCACCTTGACCGCGCTGTCGTTGGTCTCCAGCGCGTCGTAGAAGGCCAGCTCGTCCTCCGACAGGCCCAGCGCCTCGCCCCGGGCACCGGCGGCCCGCATCTCCTTCGCCAGCGCGATGAGCTCCTCGATCACCTGCGCCGTCTCGATGGCCCGGGTCTGGTACTTCCGGATCGCCTGCTCGAGCATCCCGGCGAACGACCGCGCCTGGACGACGTTCCGCCGTGACCGCGTCTTGATCTCGCCCTTCAGCAGTTTCTGCAAGAGCTCGACCGCGAGGTTCCGCTGCGGCATGCCGCGCACCTCGGCCGCGAATGCTGAGAGAGGCATGTAGCGCTCAAAGATCAAGTGCGATGTCAAAGGAAACAACGTGATCAAGAGTTAACCCGGCTGCCTTGGCGGCAAAGTCGGGAATATGCAGCA
>JANMQK010000144.1:0-4049 GCA_031370485.1 Acidobacteriota bacterium
GGTCGCGGCTTTTCCTCGAGGACTCCCTTCACGACGCCTTCCTCGACCGGCTGCAGGCCCAGACCGCCAGGCTGGTCCAGGGAGACCCGCTCGATCCCAAGACCCGTGTCGGGCCCCAGGTCAGCAAGGAGCACATGGAGCGGGTCCTCGGGTTTATCAACCAGGGGAAGGCGGAAGGCGCGCGCCTCGTCTGCGGCGGCTCCCGGCCGGAGGGGAAGGGCTACTTCATCCGCCCGACCATCTTCGACGGCGTGAACGGCGGCATGACCATCGCCCGCGAGGAGATCTTCGGCCCCGTGCTGTCGGTGATCCGATTCCGCGACTTCGACGAGGTGATCGGCGCCGCCAACGGGAGTCACTACGGGCTGGCCGCCGCGGTCTGGACGCGCGACATCAAGAAGGCGCACCGGGCCGCGCGGGCGCTGCAGGCCGGCACCGTCTGGGTAAACAGCTACGGCCTGTTCGACAACGCCATGCCGTTCGGGGGCTACAAGATGAGCGGCTTCGGGCGCGAGCTGGGCCACCACGGGCTGATGGAATACACCCAGACCAAATCGGTCTGGGTCGACCTTTCCTGAGGGCTGGCCGGGCGATGGCCGACCCGCTGATCACCTCCCGCACCGAGGACGGGGTCGCCGTCCTCGAAATGAACGACCCTCCCGCCAACACCTACTCCTACGAGATGATGCGGCAGCTCGACGCCGCTATCCTCGATGCCCGGATGGACGACGGCGTGCACGTCATCGTGCTGCGCGGCGCCGGGGAGCGGTTCTTCTCGGCGGGCGCCGACATCAGGAAACTGGCCGGCATGACCCCGCGCTTCAAGTATTACTTCTGCCTGCACGCCAACGAGACCTTGTCGCGCCTCGAGCAGACTTCCAAGCTGGTCATCGCCGCGCTGAACGGGCACACGGTCGGCGGGGGCCTCGAGGTCGCGCTCGCGGCCGACATCCGGATAGCCCGCAAGGGGGGCGGCAAGATCGGGCTCCCCGAGGTCACCCTCGGGGTGCTGCCCGGAACCGGCGGCACGCAGCGCCTGCCGCGGCTCGTCGGCCGCTCGCGGGCGATCGAGATGATGGCCACCGGCAAAACATTCTCGTTCGAGGAGGCGCACGCGCTCGGGCTCGTCAACGAGATTTTCGAGTCGGAAGGTTTCTCATCCAAGGTCCTGGAATACGCCCGCCAGTTCTGCCCGCCGCACAAGGCCAGCATGGCGGTCGGGCGGATCAAGCGGGCAGTCCAGTCGGGCCTCGAGATGCCCTTCTTCGAGGCGCTGTCGCTCGAGCGCGAGCTGCAGCAGCAGCTGTTTCAGTCGGGGGACGCCGCCGAGGGACTGGCAGCCTATCTCGAGAAAAGGAATCCGAAGTTCAAGGGGGAGTGAGCCGCGTGAAGGCGGTCATCATCCGGAAGCACGGCGGGTACGAAGCGCTCGAGATCGCCGAGGTGCCGCGGCCGGCGGCCGGCGCCGGGCAGGTCGTGCTTCAAGTCAAGGCCGCCGGCATGAACCACCTCGACACCTGGGTCCGCCGCGGCATCCCGGGCCGCCCGGTCCCCCTCCCGATGATTCCCGGCTCGGACGCCGCCGGCGTCATCGCGGAGATCGGTCCGGGGGTGACCGGCATCGCCAAAGGGGACCGGGTGTTCGTCGCGCCCGGTTTCTCGTGCGAGCGCTGCGAGTCCTGCCTTTCCGGCTGGGAGCCCCTGTGCAAGGACTACGGCATCATCGGTGAGCACACGAACGGCACGCAGGCCGAATTCGTCGCTTTGCCCGCCCGGAACGTTCTGCCGCTTCCCACGACACTGACGTTCGAGCAGGGGGCGGCCTTCCCGCTGACTTTCCTCACGGCCTGGCACATGCTCGTGGCGCGCGCGCAGGTGCGGCCCGGGGATGACGTGCTCGTGCACGCCGGCGGAAGCGGCGTGGGCACGGCCGCGATCCAGATCGCCAAGCTTCACGGCGCGCGCGTCCTCGCGACCGTCTCCTCGAGCGGCAAGCAGGAAAAAGTGCGCGCCCTGGGCGCCGACGAGGCGATCAACCACCGCTCGCATGATTTTCTCGAGGAGGTCCGCCGCCTGACCGGGAAGCGCGGTGTCGACGTCGTGGTCGAAAGCGTCGGGGAAGAGACCTGGGACCGCAGCCTCAAGGCCCTGACCAAGGGAGGGCGGCTGGTCACCTGTGGCGCCACCTCCGGGTACCAGGGCGCGACCGACATCCGGTACGTCTACTTCAAGGCGCTGTCGATCCTGGGATCGACGATGGGCGGCCGCCACGAATTGGTGACGATCGCCCGCCACATCGGCGCCGGCCGCCTCCATCCGGTCATCGATCGCGTCCTGCCCCTCGAACGGGTCGCGGAGGGGCACCGCGCCATGGCCGAACGGTCGCTCTTCGGCAAGATCGTACTGACACCCTGATGGTCATCGACGCGCACATCCACATCCAGCCGTGGCGGCAGTTCCGCCCGGAAGCGCTCGACCGCATGCTCGCGGGGCGCAAGGACGCCCAGAAGATCCGCGACCTGTGCGACGACCCGGGGGCGTTCCTGCGCTTTCTCGACGAGGAGGGGGTCGACCGCGCGGTCCTGGTCAACTACGTCAGCCCCGACATCATCGGGTTCACCGACGAGGTCAACGAGTTCATCGGCCGCTACTGCCGGGGCCGCACGGATCGCCTGATCCCCGTCGGCGGCGTCCACCCGCGCCTGTCGCGGGACCCCGCCGCCGACCTGACGGAGATCGTCGAAAAGCACGGCATCCGGGCGCTGAAGCTCCACCCGCCCCACCAGTTGTTCCGCGTCAACGCCTACCGGGATGGCGGCGACCTGCCCCAGTTGGCACAGCTCTACGAGCGGGCCAGGGCGCTGCGGGTGCCGATCATCGTCCACACGGGGACCTCGATCTTCCCCGGGGCCCGGAACAAATACGGCGACCCGATGGACCTCGACGACGTGGCGGTGGATTTCCCGGGGCTGACCCTGATCGTCGCGCACGGCGGGCGCCCGCTCTGGATGGATGCCTGCCAGTTCCTGCTGCGGCGGCATCCGGATGTCTTCATGGACATCTCCGGCATCCCGCCGAAAGCACTCCTCGACTATTTTCCCCGGCTCGCGGAGCTGAGCCACAAGACGATGTTCGGGACCGACTGGCCGGGACCCGGCGTCCCGGGCGTGCGCCAGAACGTCGAAGCGTTTCGCGCGTTGCCTCTCCCGGTCGCCGCGCGTGAGGAGATCCTCTCCGGGACGGCCCAGAGACTTTTCCCCATCGGCTGAAGTCCAGAGGGACTACGGCATCTCCGAGCCCCAGGTGACGCAAGGCTCGGGAGGGAAGAGTTCGGCCAGCCGGCCGCGGTCGGCGGCGGAGAGGCGGAGAAACTCGACACCGACGGCGTAGCCCACCCCCGTCTCGAGGTTCGGGCGGATCCCGCAGACCCGCCCGACGACACCGATCGGCTTTTCCTCGCTGTTGCGGTAGAGGCGGAACGGCAGCTGGTCCCCCGCCTTGACCCGGACAATCGTGTCGAACCCCATTCCGCCTTCGCTCAGCGAGTTCGAGTACCCCAGGAACTCGTGAAACAGCCGGCCGCGCGCGACCGGCAGGACGACGGGATAACGGGGATGCCGTCTCAGGCGCATGCCGAGCGCTTCGGCGATCTTCGCCTGCAGCGTCTCGGGAGTGGTGCCCGAGCCGATCACTCCGGCGCATCCGGCCTCCTCCAGGGCCCCCACGTCGTGCCCGTTTCCGGACAGGACCAGGATCGGGATCGCACGGGTCGTCGCGTCGGCGCTCAGCCGCCTGCAGATTTCAACCGCCGGGAGATCCTCGGCGGCCGCGTCGAGCAGGATGAGATCGAGATGCTCATGCGCGACGATCTCGAGGAACTTCGAATAGTCCGAGGCAGCGAATGCCTTGATGCTGGCCCGGGAGAGAAACTGGGGCCCTCCCGTTTCGACCCTTGATTGGATCGAATCGCTCCAGAGGATTTTCTTGACGGGCAATGGCGGCGGTCTCCTGGCCGGCATGGTGGACTACCTCATCGACGTGCCGCATCC
>JANMQK010000185.1:0-3682 GCA_031370485.1 Acidobacteriota bacterium
ATTTCAATCCCGCGCCACTCTGCGCAATAAAGGCAGGCGTGACCTACACGGACACAGGAGCAGCGAACAACACTACCACTTACTTCTACCTCGTCGATACGACCCTGTCGTGTCCCTGAAGACGATCGCCAAGCCAACGACCACCTCATACGCAGGCGGGGAAGTGTTTGCGGGGCGACAATACTGTTGCACAGTCATGGCCATCGGAGGGGCCATGCGGACCACCTCCCCCTTCACTGCAGCGGCGCCACGCAGGCGCTCGCCCTTCCGAGCCAGGTCCTCCGCCCCGCTAAACGAAGGCAGTTGATAGGGCCAGGTCAGACGCGCACTGCTCGCAATCGGCATGCTTGAGAGCCCTGGAAAATAGTGCACCGATTGTGCAGCGGCGGAGGCGGAGCAGTCAACCGGAACCAAGAACGCGGAACGACTTGGCCAGGAAACCCTGTCAGGCCGCCGAGCTACGCAGCATCGCCGCGAGGGCGGCGTTGAGATCGGCGGCCGAGTCGAAGCGGCCTTCACGATCGACCTGGAGCGCTCTCATGATCGCCGCGGAGAGGCGGCGGGGCATGTCAGGGTCGATCTCGTGGGGCGGGCGCACCCTTCCGTCCAGGTGCTTCATGAAGATCTCCTTGAGGTCGTTCCCCGCGAACGGCTCCACCCCCGTGAACATGAAGTAGAGCACAGCGCCAAGCGAGTAGACGTCGGTCCGGCGGTCGAGCGGCTCCCCCTGGATCTGCTCCGGCGACATGTAGGTCGGCGTCCCCATCACCAGGCCCTTGGCTGTCAGGCCGGGCTCGGCCGCGACCGGCCGGGCGATGCCGAAATCGAGGATCTTGGAGTCGCCGGTTGGCGTCACCAGGATGTTCTCCGGCTTGATGTCGCGGTGGATGATCCCGGCGCGGTGCGCCGCGTCCACGGCCGAGGTGATCTGCAGGGCGACGCGCATCCGGTCGGGGAAAGCGGGGACGGGAGAGCGCTGGAGGTACCGCGGCAGTGACACGCCGTCGATGTACTCCATCACGATGAAGCGCTGGTCGCGCCATCTCTCGAGCGTGTAGACGCGCAGCACGTTCGGGTGCACGACCCGGCGCGCCGCCTTGATCTCCTGGACGAACCGCCCCACGGTCTCGGCGTCGATTTCGCCGCTCAGGCACTTGAGCGCCACGGTCTCGTCGATCTCGATGTCGCGCGCCCGGAAGATCGCCCCCATCCCGCCACGGCCGATCTCGGCGAGGACCTCGTACCGCTCGCCCACGACCATCCCCGGGACGATCTCCTTGAGCCGCAGATCCTCGAGCATGGCGTGCGCGTTTGCGTAGCGGCGCGCCTTGTCTTTCTCGAGCGCGCGGAGGATTGTGGCCTTGAGGAAATCGGGCAGCAGCCGCTCGCCGGGGGCCGGCAGGGGCACCGGGTCGTTCACGTGCTGGTGCCCGACGTCGCGCCCCTGGAAGGGGGGGTGCCCCATGGCCATCTCATACAGGATGATCCCGACCGAGTAGAGGTCGGAGCGCGCGTCCACCTTGTCCCTGAGGAAAACCTCCGGGGGGGTGTACTGGATCTGCGTCCCGCCCGACAGATCCTGGGCCTTGAAATCGGAGAGGCGCACGCCCAGCCCGAAGTCGGCGACCCCGACCTTGTCCCCCTCCCCGACGAAGATGTTCTCGGGCCTCAGGTTCCGGTGCAGGATATCCTGGCCGTGGGCGTGCTCGAGGGCTTCGAGGACCTGCCGGCCGATCTCGACGATGCGGTTCACCTCGAAGCGCATCTTCTCCGCGAGGAACGCCCGCAGCGGGCGCCCCTCGGCGAGCGCGCAGACGACGTATTTCCCCTCCTCGTCCACCCCCGTGTCGTAGGTCGCGATGATGCCCGGGTGGCTGAGACGCGCCGCCGACGCGGCTTCCTTGATGAAGCGATCGGCCTTCCCGGCCTCGTCCTGGGTTTCCTCGAGGCGGCGCAGCGCTACCGGCCTCCCGAGCACGCTGTCGAACCCCTGGAAGACCTCGCCGAGCCGGCTCCGGCCGAGCGAGCGCTCGATCACGTAACGCCCCGGATCGCTCGGGGCACCGGCCGACGCCGCCGGCTTCGCTCCGCCCCGGGCCCCCAGGGTCTTCAGGGGCTGGCTCTCGATCGCCTTGATCCTCTCCAGCACATCCTTGTAGCCATACTGGTGGGCCAGAATCTGCTGGTAGATCCGTAGCGCCTCGCGGGGGCGCATGGTGGCTTCGTGGGAGAGCGCCAGGGAGTAGAAGAGGACGATGTTTTCGCTGTTCACCTGCGCGTCGCCGATGGCCGCCAGGAACTTGTCGGCCGCCAGCGTGTGAAGGCCCTGGTCCGCGAAGATGCGTCCCAGCAGAAAGCAGGCCTTTCGATACTCCGTGTGGTCGGCCCCGACCTTCTGCAGGGCCTTGATGCAGGCTTCGTATTCCTTGCGGTCGTAATGAATCCGCGCGGCGCCCACCGGGTCCCCGGCGAGCAGCAGCACCCTGGCCGCGTCCTCGACGCATCCCGCCTTCCGGTAGAGATCCGCGGCCGACAGGAAGTCGCGCGCCCCCTCCAGGATCCGGGCCGCCTCGCTGTGCTTCCCGGCCTTGATGAAGTTGCTGGACGCGTGCTCCATCTCCCCTTCCTTTTCGAAAAGTTCCGCCGCTTTCAGGAAGTAGCCCGCCTCCTTCCAGGCTTCCGCCGCGAGAAACAGGCTCCCCGCCCGCTCGTAGACCTCGGCGGCCTCGGCGTGCTTTCCCTGCCGCACCAGGATCTCGGCCTGGATCCCGGGTGCCAGGGAGGAGAGATCCTTGCCGGCAGCCTGCAGGACGTTGTAGGCCTCCTCCGGCCTCTGGATGCGCAGGAGGATGTCCGCCGCCTTCTCCGCGTTCCCCGCGAGACGCCAGGCCTCCGCGGCCTGGTCCAGAAGGAGGGACTCCTCGAGGTGGGGGGCGGCCTGGAGGGGCTGCTGGGACCGCATGTACAGCTCGCCGCAGTAGCGGTGGTACTTGAGGATGGTCGCCTTCTCCGACTCGGAGCGGAATCCCCCCGGATCGTTCCTCCCCAGATCCGCTATCAGCCTCTCGAAGACCTGGGCGGCCGCGAGATGCTTCCCGGCCCGCGCGAAGAGCATTCCCGCCTGTTCGTGGAACCCCCCCTTGTCGCGCGCCTCGGCGGCCGCCTCGAATTGCCCGAGCGCTTCGAGAAGCTCCGCCGCGCGCGCGTACTGGCCGGCCCGGCTGAACATCCAGGCCGCCTTGTCCTTGTTCCCGAGACGCTGTTCGATGTCGCCGGCGGCGGCCAGGTCCCCCGCCTTGAAGTAATAGCGCGCCGCTTCCGTCAGATCCCCCATCTCCTCGGCCAGGTGGGCCGCCAGGTCGAAATGCCCTCCCTTGATATACATCTCGATGGCCTGCTTCCAGTCCCCCGCCAGCCTGTAGAAGTCCCCTGCCTGCGAGAAATCTCCGCTGCGCGCGGAGGCCTTGGCCCTCCGGGCATACCTGCCGGGCGTGGACATGGGGCGAAATTTAGGCCCCCGGCGACCCTTGCGCCACCCTCCCCTCTAAGGCCCGGCCGGCGCCTCTCTTGCCCGGACCCCTGGGCCTCACTGGTCGCGCAGGGGGGCGGGGTCGGGGGGCGGGGGGCGCCGGCGCGGGGGGGCGGGGGGGGCAAAAAACCCCCCCCCCCCCCCCCCCCCCCC
>JANMQK010000231.1:0-11630 GCA_031370485.1 Acidobacteriota bacterium
CGCGCCCGGAACGAGCCGTATGTCGAACCCGAACGCCCTGGAGATGCTCCGCGAGAACGCCATCTTCACGAACGTCGCCACGAAGCCCGATGGAACCGTGTGGTGGGAGGGTCTCGAGGAGCCGCCTGCCGCCTGCACCGACTGGAAAGGCCAGCCCTGGACCCCCGCCAGCCGCGAGCCGGCCGCCCATCCGAACAGCCGGTTCACCGTGTCGATTCGCCAGAGCCCCACCTACTCCGAGGAGTGGAACAATCCGAAGGGGGTTCCGATCAGCGCCATCCTCTTCGGGGCGCGGAGGGCGAGTGTCGTCCCCCTGGTCTACGAGTCGTTCGACTGGGCGCACGGGGTCTACCTGGGTGCGACTCTTTCCTCCGAGACCACCGCGGCGGCGACGGGCGCCGTGGGTGTCGTTCGGCGCGACCCCTTCGCCATGCTTCCCTTCTGCGGCTACAACATGGCCGATTACTTCCGCCACTGGCTCGGCATCGGCAAGCGCCTCACCCGCCCGCCGAAGATCTACCGGGTCAACTGGTTCAACCGGGGTGATGACGGGAAGTTCCTGTGGCCCGGCTTCGGCGAGAACCTGCGCGTCCTGCAATGGGTCATCGGCCGGTGCAAGGGGACCGCCTCGGCCACCCAGACCGCGATCGGCTTCCTGCCGGGGCGGGGCGACCTCGATCTCGACGGGCTGAAGCTCCCCGGAAGCGCCGTGGACCGCCTGCTGGCGGTGGACCACGAAGGCTGGATCGGCGCGCTCAGAAGCCAGGAGGAGTTCTTCGCCAAGTTCGGCGGCCGGTTGCCGGACGAGCTCCGGCGGCAGCATGACCTCCTGGAGAAACGCCTCAGGGAATCCCGTCCCGCCAACCGCGCCCGCTGAGGGGAACCGGCCCCCTCCTACTCCGTCGGGACGCAGAGCACGGGGCAGGGGGTGGCGCGCAGCACCTTTTCGGCCGTGCTCCCGAACAGCGCCCGCTCCAGGTCGGCCGACCGTCCGGCCGTTCCCAGCACGATCAGATCCACGGCGAAGTCGGTCGCCTTCCTCAAGATTTCCTCGAAGGGGGTGCCCCAGCTGATCACCATCTCCGTGGTCACGCCCCCTTCCCCGTCATCGACCTCACGAAGGAGTTTTTCCAGTCTCTCCCGCCTCTCGCGCTCCAGCCGTGAGCGCAGCTCCTTTTCCGTAAGGTTGAAGAGACGCGCCAGCTCATCGAGCCCGTGCCCGTCGATGACATGCTGCACGAGGAGCGACGCACCGCGCTGTCGCGCCAACTCCCGCGCTCGGATGAGGGCGGTGCGCCCCGGGCGGGAGAAGTCCGCTCCCACCAGGATCCAGTCGCGCCCCTTGGTCTTGTCCGTGCCACCTTCCGCGCTCTTCCTCATCGCCGACCTCCTTCGAAGCCCCGCTGCGGGCCGCCATTCGCCATGGTCGTACGCGTGCCGGCCGCCCCGGTCTTCGAGGCAGGCCCGCAAATCATTCGTGCAATGGAGGTGCCACATCTTCGGGCCAGGAAGCGTTCCAATACGGAGGGGCGGCAGGGACCACCGCTGTGATTCCGCAACATATGCGGGGGCGCCGGCGGCGGATGCATTGTTTGCGGGACGGGCCGGATCAGGTGGCGGCGATGTAGATCAGGTAGGCGGCCACGCCGGCGGCCATCATGGAGAGAAGCGGCGGCGCGACCGGGAGGAACAGCTTCCGGCCTCCCGCCCAGCCGACGATGGCGAGCTTGACCACCATGTTGCAGAGAAACGCGACGAGAATCGCCCGGATGGCCTCGGGAACAGGAATCGACCCCGCGGCGGCGAGAGTGGACATGGCCAGCGTGACGGCATGGACATCCGTCGTGCCGCCGATCACCGCGACCCCCAGGACTCCCGCGGTCCCCAGCCAGCGGGCCGCGGCCGAGGCGGCCACGAGAAACAGGGCGAGCGCCGCCGCGAGCAGCGCGGCGGACCGGAGACCCAGCGGGTTCTCGATGCCGAACTGCGTCCCGGCCGGCTCCTCCCGGCGCGTGGGGTCCATCCAGGCGACTGCCGCCAGGCTGCCGACGAGACCGGTGACCGTGGGCGCGCCGATCACGATGAGCGCCGCCGCGGTCATGGCAGGAAAGGCCACCGCGACGACGGCGATCTGGGCGGCCGCCGAGGCCACGTTGGCGAGAACGATTCCAGTGGCCAGCGGGCCGGCGAGACCCGCCTCCTGCCTTCCCCTCCGCGAGAGGGTGAGGGTCGCCACGGTCGACGAGACGAGACCGGCGCAGAACCCCGCCGCCGCCAGTCCCTGCGCGGGCCCCAGCGCCCGCACTGCGATGTAGCCGCCGAACCCGATCCCGGCGATCAGGACGAAGAGCATCCAGAGGCGGAACGGGTTGACCAGGTTCCATGCGTCCACCGTCTCGTTTGGCAGGAGAGGCAGGACGACGAACGCGATCACCAGGAACCCCAGCGCGGCGGCAACCTCCCTGGGGTTCAGCCCGGCGTGCGCGAATTCATGGATGCGCGGCTTCAGGGCGAGCACCGCGAGCACAATGACCCCCAGCATCGCCGCCAGCGTGAGGTCGCTGTGGGCGAGGTACCCGAGGCCGAAGGTCGCCATCGCCGCCACCTCGGTGGTGGCCCCAAGCGCGTGGGCCCCGTGCATCGCGCCGGACTGGAGGTAGGCCGCCAGGATGATGGCGCCGGCGAACGCGGCCAGGACCGCCGCGACGAGCGGCTGGCCGACGTGCGCCGTCAGGGTGCCGAGCAGGGCGAGCAGCGTGAAGGTCCGGGATCCGATGGGCAGCGTCGGGGCGCGCTCACCCAGCGCCCGCTCGCGCTCGATCCCGATGACGAGGCCCAGCGCGAGCGACAGAAGGAACGGGCGGGCGGTCTCGAACACCTGTTTCCCCCGTGGAGAGTCCCGCGATCAGCGAGGCGGCGCCTCGGGCTCCTTGGCCTTTGGCGTCTCGGAACGGCGCTCCCCGGTCGTTACGGAGCCGAGCCGGTACTGCTTGATCTTGTACTGAATGGTGCGCGGGCTGATCTTGAGGACGGCGGCGGCGCGGCTCGTCGAGCCTCCGACCGCCTCCAGGGTGCGGAGGATCGCGTCGCGCTCGATGTCCCTCAAGGACGCTCCCGGGACCAGTGGACCGTCCGGCCTCTTCTGGGGTTCCTGCACCACCGGGAGCGAGGGGAAGAGAGACAGGTCGAGGATGGGCCCGCGGGCGAGCACCACCGCCCGCTCGATGGCATGCTCCAGCTCGCGCACGTTGCCCGGCCAGGAGTTGGAGACGAGCGCCGCCATCGTCTCGTCGTCGACACCCGTCACGGTCTTGCCATTTCCGGCCGCGAACTTGTGGATGAAGTAGTCCACGAGCAACGGAATGTCCTGGTCACGCGCCCGCAGCGGCGGAAGGGGGATCTCGATCACGTTCAGCCGGTAGTAGAAGTCCTCGCGGAACTTTCCCTCGCGGACGAGCGCAGGCAGGTCGCGGTGGGTCGCGGCGATCACGCGCACGTCCACGGTCATCGTCACGTTGCCGCCCACCCGCTCGAACTGGTGGTCCTGCAGGAAGCGCAGCAGCTTCACCTGCATCCCCTGCGGGACGTCGCCGATCTCGTCGAGGAAGATCGTCCCTCCGGCGGCGATCTCGAAGCGGCCGGCGCGGCGCGCCAGCGCCCCCGTGAACGAGCCGCGCTCGTGGCCGAACAACTCGCTCTCGAGAAGCGTTTCCGGCAACGCGGCGCAGGAGACCTTGACGAAGGGCGCGTCGCGGCGCGAGCTGCGCTGGTGGAGGGCCTGGGCGATCAGCTCTTTCCCGGTGCCGCTCTCGCCCGTGATCAGGATCGAGGCCTGGCTGGGGGCGACCTGCTCGATCAGCCGGAACACCTGCAGCATCTCGGGGCTGCGGCCGATGATGTTCTCGAAGCTGTACTTCTCGTCCAGCCTCTCGCGCAGGATGCGGGTCTCGGCCGCCAGCCGCCGGCGGCTGAAAAGCCCCTCCAGGAGGTGCTCGAGCTCCTCGACGTCGATCGGCTTGGTCAGGTAATCCTCGGCACCGTCCCGCAGGGCCCGGACCGCGCTGCGAATCGTGCCATGCGCGGTCATGATGACGATCGCGACCTCCGGGTAGCCTGCGCGGACCCGGGTCAGGAGCTCCAGCCCGTCCATGCCGGGCATCCTGAGATCGGTCAGGAGGACGTCGGGCGACTCCTGGGCCACCAGCCGCAGCGCTTCGTCTCCGTCGGCGGCCAGCGCGACCTCGTACCCGTCCTCCGTAAGGATCTCGCCGAGGGTCCGGCGCGCCGCCTCCTCGTCGTCCGCGACCAGGACCCGCCCGCGCGATTCGCTCATCGCTTCACCTTCTCCTTGCTCCCGCCGCCGTCGCGCGCCTGGGCCGGGAGGATCACCGAGAAGACCGTCCCGCGGCCCGGTTCGCTCGTGTAGGCCAGGGTCCCGCCGTGCGCTTCGACGATTCGCCGTGCGATCGGCAGACCGAGCCCCGTGCCGCCGCGCTTCGTGGTCGTGAAGAAATTGAAGATGTCGATCCCCGGCTCGATGCCGACCCCGGTGTCCCCGACGCCGAACACCACGGCTCCGTTTTCATTCCGGGCGAAGAGCGCCAGCGTGCCGCTCTCGGGCATCGCTTCGAGGGCGTTGCGCACGAGGTTGATCAGCACCTGCTTCATCTTCTCACGATCCATGCGAATCGGGGGGAGCGAAGCCTCGATCTCGTCGGTCACGTCGATCCCCCGCTCGCGCGCCACCGGCGCCATCAGATCGATGATTTCCCTGAGAACCTCGCCCGGGGAGGCCGCGGCGAGCGACAGGTTGTCGATCGTCGAGAGCGACAGGAACTCGTTTACCAGCGTGTCCAGACGCGCAATCTCCTTGCGGGCGCTTTCCAGGAGCTTCTCGACCTCCGTCTGCAGGGACGGCTCCGCCCGCGCCACCCGGCGCGACAGGAGGACGAGCTGCAGGTTGATCGAGTTGAGGGGATTCCGCACCTCGTGGGCCAGGCTCGCGGCCAGGGTGCCGACGGCCGCCATGCGCTCGGCGCGCATCATGTTGTACTGGGCGTGCTGCAGCCGGAGAAACGCCTCCTGCGCCTCACGGTAGAGCCGCGCGTTCTCGATGGCCAGCGCCGCGTGCCCCGCCAGGGCGTGCGCCAGCTCGACTTCGTCGGGACGCCAGGAGGAGGGCCGCGACCGCGCCGCCACCAGGATTCCCTCCAGCCGCTCGTGGGCCATCAGGGGGACGATAACCACGGAGCGCAAGTCCAGCCGGCGGGCGAGCTCGGGATTCGCCCGGGCGTCGTCCAGCGCATCCTCGATCACCATCACCTGCCTCTGGCTCAGCGCGGCGAGAAACGCCCGCGAGCCCAGCGCCTTGAGATCGACCTCGCCCCCTTCCTCCAGGACATCCATCTTCGCGCCCGAGAGGTAGGCGAAGCGGAGTCGCTCCGGATCGTCGCCGAGCAGGATGAGACACCGGTCGGCCTCCAGGAGCTCGCGGCCGTAGTCCCCGACCGCCGCTAGGACGCGGTGCTGGTCGAGGCTCCCCCCGATCGCCCGGGTGAGCGAGGCGAGGGCCCGGGCCTCGGCGTCCCGGCGGCTCTCGGACCGTATCGATCGCGCCTTGTCCACCGCCAGGCAGACCTGCCGGCCGAGCGTCTCCATGAAATGGAGCTCCTCGGGAGTGAAGATCTGCCCCGGGCGGTTGGCGATGTTCATGACCCCGAGAACGTCACGCTCGAACTTCAGGGGGATGCAGGCATGGGTCATGGGATCGTTCCCGCGCACCAGCTCTGGAAGCCGCGGGCATTCCAGGGTATTTCGCGCGTACTGCAGCCGGCCGGTCTTGAACACGTCCTGGCAGAGGCACGGTCCGATGCCCTCCTCTCGCGCCCTGCAGATGAATTCCTCGGCGACCCCGCGCGCCGCCGCCAGCTCCATCTCCCCCTTTCCTTTCTCCCCCCAGAAAATCCACCCGGCGTCGAGACCCAGTTTCTGGAGCACCAGATCGAGCGCCTCCTCGAGGATCTCGTGATCCGCGGCGAGGGGCGTCTGGACGCGAACCGCGAACTCCCTCAGGGCCTCGAGCTCGACGTTGCGCTTCGCCAGCTGCTCCCCCTGCTCGCGGGTCTCCCGGATGACCCGCGAGGACCCGAGGGCGGAGGCGATGGCCCGCGCGGCGCTCCGCGCGAAGATCCGTGCCGCCGGGTTCCAGTGCCTGGGGCAATCCAGGACGATCGCCCCGACCGCCCCGGCGGCGCCGGTCAGCGGCAGGGCGACCCGCAGGGGCTTGCCATCGGAGGAGCCGGTCTCCTCCACCGGCGCGAGGTCGGACATCGACTTCGCTCCGAGCCCGATGAGGTCCCGCTCGGCATCCGGGCCGCGCGCCGCGGCGGCTTGGAGCGAACCGTCCCCAGCCCTCCGAAGTGCGAGAAGCGCTCTCTGCGGGCCCAGGGCCTTGACGACCAGCGCCAGGCCCTGGTCGCAGATCTCCTCCGGCCCGGCCGGCTCCGCCGTCAGGCGGGCAAGCTCACCCAGGATGGCCATTCCCCCGGTCGCGTCGAACTCCTTGTCCAGCATGGCGATGACGGCGCGAGTATACCCCGCGGGATGGAGGATCCCGCCAGGCGGGTTCTCAGGCGGGCGGTGCAATCTTGACGACTTCGACGTTGCAGGGGGCGTGGGTCACCAGGGCGTGGCAGACGCTTCCGAGGACCAGCCTCGCCAAGGTCGACGCCCCGTGCGATCCGGCGATCACGAGGTCCGCCCCCCACTCGCGGATGGCGTCCAGCAGCCCGTTTTTCACGCTGCCGTCACGCAATTCGTAGCTGGGTTGCAGATCCGGCCGCTCCTGGAACTTCTTCATGGCGGCCTGGATTCTCCGGTAGGCATCCTCGCGCAGCGCGGCGCGCATCCGTTCGTAAAGCGGCGCGTAGACCTCGACACCGTTGGCGGGCGGAACCGAGAGCGGCCTCTCGACCACAGTGACCAGCCGCACTTCGGTCCCCGGAGGCCAGGGTCTCCGGACGGCCTCATCGACCGCCGCGTCGGATGAAGGAGAGCCGTCAAACGCTATCAGGACCCTCATGGGCCACCCCCGTGTCTCGTATCACTAGCAGCCCCCGTGCCAGTCCCCCGCCTGCCCCTTGCGAGAGCGGGGCCGGGGCGCCCCGGCGCCAGATCGCGCAAACCTTTCCGGATCGTGTCGTGACGCCCGGCGCACCGCGCAGAATTTCGCACTCCCTCCCCGCATGCAGACGCAAGTTACAAACCCGGGATCCCATGTGGGCCGCCGCCGGCCATTGCCCCCGCGCGCGCCTCGGCGGCCACCGGATCCTTCGCGACAGGCGGCGCCAGGTTCTGCGCGTCCGCGACGGCGATGGCCGTGACGTTGACGATGTCCTGGACCTCGCTCGACGGGTGGACGATGTGGACCGGACGGCTCATGCCGACCAGGATCGGCCCGACCATATCGGCGCCGCCAAGCCGGTGCAGAAGCTTGATGGCGGCGTTGCCCGAGGTCAGGTCGGGGAATATCAGCACGTTGGCGTCCCCTTTGATCGCGCTGAACGGGAAGTGCGTCAGGGCGACGTCCGGTACGACGGCGGTATCCGCCTGCATTTCGCCGTCCACGACCAGATCGGGGGCTCGCTCGCGCACCTTGCGCGTGGCGTCCCGGACAAGCGTCACCAGCCGGTGCTTCACGCTTCCGAAATTGGAGAACGACAGCATCGCGACCTTTGGCGTGATGTCGAAACGCCGCGCCACCTCGGCGGCCAGGATCGCAGTCTCGGCGAGGTCGTCCGCGTCGGGCTCCACGTTCACCGTGGCGTCCGCCACGAAAAACGATCGGTTGCGGAAGGTCAGCAGGAAGACCCCCACGACGCGGCGCACGTCCTGCCTGGCGGGGATGATCTGCAGGATGGGACGGATCGTCTCGGGGTAGTGCTGGCTGACGCCCGCGACCAGCCCGTCCGCGTCTCCCAGCCTGACCATGAGAGCGCCGTAAACCTTCGGGTCGAGGACGGCATTGTGCGCGTCCTCCCTGGTCACCCCCTTGCGGTGACGCAGGCCGTACAGCTCCTCCTCGTAGCGCGCCAGGCGCGGGGAGAGCGCGGGGTCGAAGATGGTGATGCCGCCGAGCGGCAGATCGAGCGCCCTCGCCGCCTCGCGCACCCGGTCGGCGTTTCCGAGCACGACCGGACGGGCGATCCGTTCCTCGACGATCTCGGCGCAGGCCCGGAGGATCTTCGGGTGCATCCCCTCGGGGAAGACGATCGTCCTGGGCTCCTTGCGGGCCCGGTGGATGATGATCCGCATCGCCTCCCGGGCCAGCCCCAGCCGGCTCTCGAGGGCCTCGCGGTACTCCGCGAGGTCGACCGGATGGCGTGCCACTCCAGACTCCATGGCGGCCCCGGCCACCGCAGTCGCCTCCCACAGCAGGACACGCGGGTCGAACGGCTTGGGGATGATGTACTCCGGCCCGAAGTGGAATGGCACGTTCCCGTAAGCCCTGAGGACGCTCGCAGGGACCGACTGCTTCGCCAGGTCGGCCAGCGCATGGACGGCGGCCAGCTTCATCTCCAGATTGATCGCGCGGGCCCGGACATCGAGTGCCCCCCGGAATATGAACGGGAAGCCCAGGACGTTGTTGACCTGGTTGGGATAGTCCGATCGCCCGGTGGCCATGATGAGATCCGGCCGGGCGGCGCGGGCCTCCTCGTAGGTGATCTCGGGATCGGGGTTGGCCATGGCCAGGACGATGGGCGACGGCGCCATCGATTTCACCATCTCGCGGCTCACGATGTTCGCGGCGGAGACCCCGAGGAACACATCGGCCCCCTTCAGGGCCTCGGCCAGCGTCCGGCAGCGTTCATCGGTGGCGAACTCGGCCTTGTAGGGGTTCATGTTGCGCTCGCGCCCCCGGTGGACCACTCCCGCCGTGTCGACGAGGACGATCTGCTCCGTGCGCACTCCGAGAGCCAGGAGCAGCCTCGCGCAGGCGATGCCGGCGGCCCCCGCCCCCGAGATCACGATGCGGACGGCTTTCAGATTCTTGCGTACCAGCTCGATCGCGTTGAGCAGCGCGGCGCTCGAGATGATGGCCGTGCCGTGCTGGTCGTCGTGAAAGACCGGGATGCTCATCGATCGGACAAGCTGCTCTTCGATGTGGAAGCACTCCGGCGCCTTGATGTCCTCCAGGTTGATCCCGCCGAAGGTCGGCTCCAGAAGACGCACCGTCCGGATGATCTCCTCGGCATCGGTCGAACCAATCTCCAGATCGAATACGTCGATGTCGGCGAACCGCTTGAACAGGACCCCCTTGCCCTCCATCACCGGCTTCCCCGCCAGGGGGCCGATGTTCCCCAGACCCAGCACCGCCGTCCCGTTGCTCACGACGGCCACGAGGTTTCCCTTGGCCGTGTAGGCATACACCTGCGAGGGGTCCCGCGCGATTTCGCGGCAGGGCTCAGCCACCCCCGGCGTGTAGGCGAGCGAGAGATCCCGCTGCGTGGCGCACGGCTTCGAACTGATGACTTCCACCTTTCCGGGGCGTCCCCCGCGGTGGTACTGCAGCGCTTCGTTTCTCAGATCCATGACGACTCCCCCCGGGGCACCCGGACCCCGGACCGGGCTGGCCGCATCAGCGGCCCACCCTGGCGTAGCGGTACACGGGCTCGGCCCACCGCTTGTACTGTTGCAGCCGGCCCCGGACGACCTTCTCGTACGCCGCCTGAATCTCGAGGGTCAGGGGGCCCACGGTCCCCGTCCCCACCGCCCGTCCGTCAACACGCGTCACGGGGGCGATCTGCGCCGCGGTCCCGCAGAGAAAGACCTCGTCGGCCACGTACAGCTCCGCGCGGTCGACGGCGCGGGTCACCGTCTCCACATCCATGAGCTCGCGGGCCAGCGTCATGACCGTGTCCCGCGTGATCCCTTCCAGGATCCCCTGGGAGACATCCGGAGTGAGCAGGCGCCCCTCGCGCACTATGAAGAGGTTCATGGCGCTACCTTCGGCGATGCTGCCGGCCTCATTCAGGAGAATCGCCTCGTCGAAGCCCCGGTCGCGGGCCTCCTGCGCGGCGAGCGCCGAGTTGACGTAGGCGCCGCAGATCTTGGCCCGGCAGGGGATCGAGTTGTCCTGGAGCCGCCGCCACGAGGAGACGCCGCAATGCAGCCCCTTGCGCGTGTCGATGTAGTCCCCCATCGGGACGGCGATCATCGCGAACGCGTCCCCGGGCGGGAGCGAGACGCCGACCTTGGTAGTGGACTTGAACGCGATCGGCCGGATGTAGACGTCGCTCGTGAACTCGTTCAGCCGGACAAGCTCCGCGGCCACCTCGGTGAGCTGCTCGGGCGAAGCGGGCAGCTTGATGTTGAGGAACTTGACGTTCTTCGACATGCGCTCGAAATGGTCCTTCGCGCGGAACAGGAGCACCTCGCCCGTCTCGGCGTCGTGGTAGGCGCGGATCCCCTCGAACACCCCCGTGCCGTACTGCAGGGCATGGGTCAGGAGGGGTATTCGGGCCTCGGAATCGGGCATGAACTTCCCGTTGAAATAGACGAGCATCTCGGTCATCGGGCCCTCCTTCGGCATCGTTGTCATGGCCGCCTCAGCACGCGCCCCTCGCCACAGTCGGCACGGACGCCGTTCGATCCAGGTAGCGGCTCGCAATCGCGGAGTCCATGAGCCTCTCCCGGAAATCGGGATGGGCGATCGCGATCAGCGCCTCCGCCCGCTGGCGCAGCGTCCTGCCGTGGAGCCGGGCGACCCCGTACTCGGTGACGACGTGGTGCACGTCGGCGCGCGTGGTGACGACCCCCGCCCCCGCATCCAGGATCGGCACGATCCGCGAAACTGCGCCGTTTCTGGCCGTGGCCGGCAGCGCGATGATCGGCTTGCCGCCCTTCGAGCGTGCCGCCCCCCGGATGAAATCCACCTGGCCCCCGAAGCCGGAATAGATGTCGCTGCCGATCGAATCGGCGACGACCTGCCCCGTCAGGTCGATCTGCAGCGCCGAGTTGATCGCGACCATCCGGTCGTTGGCGGCGATGACGAACGGATCGTTCGTGTATTCGTTCGGGTGAAGCTCGACGATGGGGTTGTTGTGGACGAAGTCGTAGAGCTTCCGCGACCCCATCAGGAACGAGGCGATGATCTTTCCGCGGTGCAGAGTCTTCCGCTCGTTGTTGATGACCCCGGCCTCGACGAGCTCGACGACCCCGTCCGAGAACATCTCGGTGTGAATCCCCAGGTCCCGGCGGTCGCGCAGCTCGAGCAGGACCGCGTCGGGGATGCCGCCGATTCCCATCTGCAGGGTGGCGCCGTCTTCAATGAGGCCGCCGACGTGGCGGGCGATGGCCTGGTGCAGCGGTGTTGTCGGCCGCCGCGGCAGCTCGAGGATCGGCCGCGAGGTCTCCACGATGGCGTCGAGCTTGCGGACGTGGATGAACGAATCCCCCAGCGTCCGGGGCATCTCGGTGTTGACCTGGGCGATGACGGTCCGCGCGACCGACGCCGCGGCCTTGGTCGTGTCGACACCCACGCCGAAAGAGCAGAACCCATGCTCGTCCGGGGGCGAGACCTGGATCAGGGCCACGTCCAAAGGCAGGGTCGTCTGGAAGAGCTCCGGGAC
>JANMQK010000232.1:0-13768 GCA_031370485.1 Acidobacteriota bacterium
GGCGCCGGGCGAGCCTGTCGTTTTCGGGGACGCTTCCGTTCCACGGCATCCGTCCCGGCCTCGGGGTGCGGCTGCGCAACATCCCGGTGGCGCTGCGGGTGGCCGGGTTGGCGCTCCTCGTGGTCGCCTTCGCGCGTCCGCAGACCGCGCGGCACGAGGAGGATGTCCTGACCGAGGGGATCGACATCGTGCTCGCCGTCGATGTCTCCGGCAGCATGCGGACCGAGGACTTCAAGCCCCGGAACCGTCTGGCGGTCGCCAAGGAGGTCGTGGGGCAGTTCGTGCGCGGCCGGCGCAACGATCTGATCGGGCTCGTCGTGTTCGCCGCGAACGCCTACACGCGCTGCCCGCTCACACTCGACTACCCGGTCCTCCTCGACCTGCTCTCCCAGGTTGATTTCGCGACGCGCGAGGAGGACGGCACGGCCATCGGCATGGGGCTCGCCACCGCCGCGGCGCGTCTCAAGGACGCCCGGGGCAAGAGCAAGGTAATTATTCTATTAACCGACGGGCGCAACAACCGCGGTCAGATCGACCCGTTGAGCGGCGCGCGCCTGGCACAGGCGCTCGGGATCAAGGTCTACACCATCGGGGTGGGCAAGGAGGGGGAGGCCCCCTATCCCATCGACGACCCGATACTCGGCCGTCGCTACATCAACGTCTCGGCCGACATCGACGAGGCGACGCTGCAGCAGATCGCCCAGGCGACGAACGGCCGGTACTTCCGGGCCACCGACTCGCGCTCGCTCAAGCAGATCTTCGACACCATCGACAGCATGGAAAAGACCGAGATCCGCGTGCGCGGCTACACGCGGCACACCGAGAAGTTCGCCGCCTTCCTCTACCCCGGGGCGATTCTCATCGGCCTCGAGCTCCTGCTCGGCGGGACCCTGCTGAGGAGAGTCCCCTGATGCGGTTCGGCGCGTCCCAGTACGTCTGGCTGCTCCTGGCCCTGCCGATCCTCGCGGGGCTCCTGGTGCTGTCCTTCCGGCGGCGCCGGCGCGCGCTCGAGGCGTTCGGCGACCTGTCCCTGATGGATCGCCTGGCGTCGAGCGTCAGCACCGAGAAGCGGGTGATCAAGGCCGCCCTGGTCATGCTCGCCGCGATGTTCCTCGTCCTCGCCCTGGCCCGTCCCCAGTGGGGCACGAAGCTCGAGACCGTGCGGCGCCGCGGGGTGGACGTCATCGTTGCCGTGGACACGTCCCTCAGCATGCTGGCCGAGGACGTAAAGCCGAACCGGCTGACGCAGGCGCGCGCCGCGATTTCGTCCCTCATTCAGATGCTGCAGGGGGATCGCGTCGGTCTCGTGGCCTTCGCGGGGGCCGCCTACGTCGCCTGCCCGCTGACCCTCGACTACAACGCCGCCGAGATGTTCGTCGACGTCCTCGACACCGACCTGATCCCGGTGCGCGGCACGGCGATCGCCGAGGCCATCAGGACCTCCATGCGGGCCTTCCAGTCGAAGGACCGCCGCTACAAGGTGCTGATCCTGATTACCGACGGCGAGGACCACGAGGGGGACGTCGAGGCGGCGGCGCGCGATGCCGCCGCGGAGGGGGTCGTCATCTATACGGTGGGCGTTGGCGGGACGGCCGGGGAGCCGATCCCGCTGCGGAACACTCGGGGCGAGATCACCGGCTACAAGGAGGACCGCGAGCGCCGGAAGGTGACCAGCCGGCTTGGGGAAGGCGCGCTCGAGTCGATCGCGTCCATCACCGGCGGCAAGTACTTCCGCTCGAGCGCCGAGGGCCCCGAGCTGCGCCGGATCTACGAGGAGGTCTCGGGGATGGACCAGAAAAGCCTCTCCGCGCGGCTGCAGACGACCTACGAAGAGCGGTATGTTATCCCCTTGGGAGTGGCGCTCGCCCTGCTGATGCTGGAGGCCTCGATCGGGGACCGCAAGGGGCGCAAAGCGGCGCAGGCCTCCCGGGAGCGGGGGAGGGAAGCGGCATGAGACGATTCGTTACCGCGGCGGTGGCGGCCCTCCTCCTCGGCGCCTTCCTGGGTGGCGCTTGTCCGCTTGTGGCCGACTCGGCCGCCTCGAAGAACAACGAGGGGAACCGGCTCTACAACAACAAAAAATACGACGAGGCGCTGAAGATGTACATCGACGCCCAGGCGTCCCGGCCGCAGGCCCCCGAGTTGCACTACAACATCGGCAACGTCCTGTTCCGCAAGGGGGAGTATGACAAGGCGGTCGAGGAGTACCTGCGCGCCCAGGCGGCGAAAGACCCCGCGCTGGCGCAGTCGGCGGCCTACAATCGCGGCAACGCGTTTTTCGCACAGAAACAGTTGCCGCAGGCGATCAACTCGTACATCCAGGCGCTGCGCGCCAACCCGAAGGACCAGGATGCCAAGCGCAACCTCGAGCTCGCCCTCCAGCTGATGCAGGAGCAGAAAAAAAAGCAGCAGCAGCCGGACCAGAAGCAGGAGGACAAGAACGATCCCTCGAAGCCCCAGCAGAAGAACCCGCAGCAGGAGCCGCAGAAGGGGGACGAGAAGAAGCCCCCGAAGCCCCGTCCGGGTGAGATGAGCGAGGAGGAGGCCCGGCAGATACTCGAGGCGCTGCGGCAGGAGGAGAAAGAAGGCATCAAGAAGCACGCCCAGGCGTCCATGCCGCAGAGCCGCGAGCCCGAGAAGGACTGGTGATGGACCTCCGCGCGCGGTTCCCGGGGTCGATGGCGGTGCTCCTGGCGTTGGCCGCGGGCGCGGCCCTCGCCGATGACGCGGTGGTGCGGGCTTTTCTCGACCGCACCGAGATCTCCGCGGGGGAGGAGATCACTCTCTCCATCGAGATCGCCGCGCTGTCGCTGGACCAGGCGGCGCCGCCCGACATCTCGCGCCTCGAGGGCTTCGATGTCATTACGGGTCCGTCGGTATCCTCCCGCTTCCAGTGGATCAACGGCCGCACCTCGGCCTCGCGGACCTACTCCTACGTCCTGCGTCCGGACGGCACCGGCACCCTGACCATCCCCGCGCTCGGGGTGCTCGTGCAGGGGAGGACCTACCGCACCCGGCCGATCACCCTGACGGTGAACCCGCCGGGGACCATCCGCTCGCCGTACGCGCCCCCGCCCGTGGCCGGCCCGCAGCCCGGCCGCTCCATCCCGCCATCGACACCCGCCCCGGGGACCGGCCGCGCCGCCGGCGCCGGAGCGGACGTCCGGGTCCGCGTCGAGGCGGACGCGCGCACGGTCTACGTGGGGCAGCAGGTGACGGTGCGCTTCCTTCTTGACACGCAGACCGATATCCTCAACCTGGCGCTCAAGGACAACCCGACCTTTCCGGGGTTCTGGGCCGAGGAGATCAAGCTGCCGGAGAACCTCGACATGAAACGGGTGCAGATCGGCGCGGATTCCTTCGTCGAGTACACCCTGATGAAGCGGGCGCTCTTCCCGACGAGCCCCGGCCAGCAGACGATCCCTCCCGTGACCTACCAGGTGCAGGTCCGCCGGCGGAGCTCCGACCCGATCGAATCGTTTTTCTTCACCCCGACCGAGACGGTGACCCGGCGCTCGGACCCCATCGCGATCACCGTCCTGCCGCTTCCGGCCGAGTCCCGCCCACCCGGGTTCTCGGGGGCCGTCGGGTCGTTCAACGTGTCGCTCGCCGCGGATCGCACGGAGGCCCGCGTCAACGACGCCATCGGCGTCAAGTTCCGGATCACCGGTGAGGGAAACCTCAACGCCGTGACCGCGTCGCCCCTCCCGGAGCTGAACGACTTCAAGCAGTTCGCGCCAAAAGTCAATGCCTCGACCTCGCTGCAGGCGGATCGGTTCCGGGGAGAGAAAGTGTGGGACTACGTCCTGATCCCGCTCGCGGCGGGCACGCAGACGATCCCTCCCGTCGCCTTCACGTTCTTCGACCCGGTGGCCAGGGCCTACCGCACGGTGCGCAGCGAACCGGTCTCGATACAGGTCGCCCGCGGGGAGGGAGGGGTCGGCCCCTCGCTGCCGTCGGTGTCCCAGAGCGACGTCAGGCTGCTGCGCCGCGATGTGCATTACCTGAAGCTGGCGCGCGGGGGGCTCGAGGACTGGTCCCGGCCGTTCCACACGTCGCCGGTCTTCATGGCCCTGATCCTTCTGCCGGTCGTGGCCGACCTGGGCGCCGCCCTCTACGCCCGGCGGCGCGACGCCTCGACAGCCAGCACCCGCCTGCGGCGCGAGCGCCGGGCGCGCAGGGTGGCGCGCAAGCGGCTGAATGAGGCGCGGCGGAGGATGTCGCCGGCGACCGCGCGAGCCTTCTATGCCGCCGTCGCCCAGGCGCTGACCGGCTACGTGGGGGACAAGTTCGACGCTTCCGGGGCCGGCCTCACCCACCAGCGAATCGAGGAGCTGCTGGCCGCGCACGGGGCCCCCGAGGAAAAGCGAAGCGCCTTCCATCGCTGCCTCGAGGCGTGCGACTACGCCCGCTTCGCCCCGTCGTCGTCCGGTCCCGACGAAATGCGCAAGGCGCTGGCGGCTGCCGAGGAGACGCTGGTAGGGCTCGAGCGGACGCTCTCCGCATGAGGACTCGCGCCGCGGGCGGCGGATGGCGCGGGGTGATCGTCCCGGGATGGGTCGCCTGCGCCCTGTGGGTCCTCCTGTGCGCGGCGGCGCCCGGCGCGGCCGCGGCCGCCACCCCAGCCGAGATCTTCAGCCGCGCCAACGACGCCTACGAGGCGGAGAAGTACGAAGAGGCGGCGTCCGGCTACGCGCGGATCCTGAACTACGGCCTTCTCGACCCGCGCGTGTACTACAACCTCGGGAACTGCTATTTCAAGCTGGGACGGCTGGGCGCGGCGATTCTGAACTACGAGCGGGCGCTGAAGCTCAATCCGTCCGACCGGGAAACGCGCGACAACATTGATCTGGCGCGGGGGCAGATCCGCGACCGCGTCGCCGAGACCGAGGTCCAGTACCCGATCAGGGCCCTCAAGAGGATGCTCGACGCCATCACCTTCAACGCGATGACCTTCGCCTTCCTGGTCTTCTACCAGGCGGCCGGGGGGCTGGTGGTCGTCATGCTGCTGGCGCGCGCGGCGCCGCGGCGGCGTGCCCTTGGCTACGGGGCGCTCGCGGCCGGCCTGTGTGCCGCGCTGCTGGCCGGGGCGCTGGCCTACAAGGTCCATGACGCGGCGACCCCCCTCGCCATCGTGATGCAGGACAAGGCGGACGTGAGGAGCGGCCCGGCGGAGGACAACACGGTGCTGTTCACGGTGCACGAAGGGACTATCGTGGAGGTGCACAACCATCTCGAGGGGTGGTACCAGGTCAGCCTGCCGAATGCCTTGAGCGGCTGGATACCCGAGGTGGCCGTGGAGAAGGTGTGAGTGGCGCAGGTGTGAGTCGCAAAGGTGGGATCGGTCTCTACCTGCATGTTCCGTACTGCAGCACCCGGTGCAGCTACTGCGACTTCTACCTGGTGACCGGGCGCGGCCGCGACCTGGGGCGCTATGTTGCGGCCCTCGTCGCCGAGATCGCGGCGACGCCGCCGGACCTGAGGGGCCCGGCGGACACGATGCATTTCGGCGGCGGCACACCCTCCCTTCTCCCTCCCGGGGACCTGGCGCGGATCCTGGGGGCGATCGCGGAGACGTTCTCCCTCGCGCCGGACCCCGAGGTGACCCTCGAGGCGAACCCCGAGGACCTCGACGCGGCGCGCTGCCGGGATTTCGCGGCGCTCGGCGTCAACCGGGTGACCGTCGGCGTCCAGTCGCTCGACGACCGGCAACTCTCCCTCATGCGGCGGGTGCACACGGCCGGGCAGGCCCTCGAGGCGGTGCGCGCCGCGCGCGCCTCCGCGATCCGGAGCGTCGGCGCCGATCTCATCCTCGGGCTCCCGGGCCAGGAGCGCGGCGAGGCGCTCACGGGGATCGATCGCCTCGCCGCGATCGGTGTCGATCACCTGTCGCTTTACCTGCTCGAGATCCACGGCCGGACGCGCCTGGGCAGGGAGGTGGCGCTGGGACGCGCGCGGCCGATGCAGGATGACGCGGCGGCGGCCCTCTACGAGGAAGCGGCGGATCGGCTCCTGGCGCTGGGGTTCGAGCATTACGAGATCTCGAATTTCGCCCGGCCGGGACATCAAAGCCGCCACAACCTCAAGTACTGGACCGACCGCGACTACCTCGGTTTCGGCCCGTCGGCCCACTCCTATGTTTCCGGCAGCCGCTGGTCGAATGCGCCGGACCTCGCGGCCTACCTGTCGCGCGGGGGAGCGGGGTGCGAGCGGATCGAGGATGCGCAGCCGCTGACGGTGCGCGGCGCGGAGGCGCTGTTCGCCGGGCTACGGGTGGCCGACGGGGTCGACCTGGCGGGCCTGCGGAGGCGCTACGGCGCATCGATGCCCGGGGAAGAAGATCCCCCGGTGGCCGATCTCTGCGCGGCGGGGCTGCTGGACCGGGCGGGCGGGCGGCTGCGCCTGACCCGTCGCGGGCGGCTGCTTTCGAACGAGGTCTTCGAGCGGCTCCTGCCGGCGACGCCTCCCGCGGCCTCTCCCGTCAGTTGACGTACCCGAGGGAGCGCAGGCGGCGGAGCTCCTCCGGGTCGATCACCGCCGGTTCCCTGCCGGCCGGTCCGATCTCGTAGTCCACGAACCGCCTGAGCTCCCTGAGAAGCGGCGCGCGCTCCTCCGGCACGGCATTCCCTTTCGCGAGGTTCCGTGTCTCGCCGGGATCCGCCGCGAGATCGTAAAGCTCCAGGAACTCGCCGCCCGGTTTCGGGATCTGGATGATCTTCCAGCGGCCGTCGCTGGCGGAGGCCCATTTGCCCGCGGGTCCCTTGATGTAGAAGCGCCGGTTCTCGGGATGGATCAGCTGGTAGTCGCTCTCGGCCAGAACGTACGCGCGGCCGGGCGACGCCGCGAACCGGGCCGCGCCCGGGGCCGCCGGCGGTTCCGGGGCCACGAGAAGCGGCCGGCCGTCGACCGCGTGCAGCCGGTCGATCCCGGTCAGGGCGAGAAGCGTCGGGGCGATGTCGATATTCTGCGCCAGCCCGGCCAGCCGCTGTCCCGGCGCCACCGACCCGGGCATCACCAGGACGAGGGGGATTCTCAGGGTCGGGTTGTAGAGGTACTCGCCGTGCGCGAAGTAGTACTCGTGCTCCCCGAGACTCTCCCCGTGGTCCGAGGTGAACGCGATGAGAAGGGGACCGGGCAGCTCTCTCAGCCGATCGAGAAGCGGCCCCAGCGCCGCGTCCACGCGGGCGATCTCGCCGTCGTACAGCGCCACCACGTGCTCGACCTGACGCGCGTCCAGCCGGTTCTCGAAAATGACCTGCCCCTTGGTGAGCCGCCCCTTGCTCAAATCGTCGTACAGCGTGAACGGGCCGCGGAAGCCGGGGTCGAAGCGCCCGTCGAAGGGAGGGGAGGGGTCGTAGGTCCAGTGAGGGTCGAGGTAGTGGACCCAAAGGAAAAACGGCTTCCCGGCCGGCCTGTTTTCAAGGAAGCGCAACGCGGTTTGGGTGACCTCCTCCGCCGAGTCACCCTCCCAGCGGTCTTCGGGGTTGTCATACAGGTCGAAGCCCTGCTCGAACCCCTGTCCCGGTTTGAGGAACATGTTCGAGACGACTGCGGTCGTCGTATACCCTGCCTCTTTGAAGACCTCGGCGAGCATCAGGTTGGCCGCCGGCACGGTTGAGAACAGCCCGCGCGCGCCGTGCCCCTTGGGGAATCGGCCGGTGAGAATCGAGGCGAGCGACTGTGTCGTGCGCGGCAGCGACGTAAAGACCGCCTCGAAGAGCGTCCCCTCGCGCGCCAGACGGTCGATGTTCGGGGAGGTGTCGCGTCCGTACCCATAGCATCCGAGATGGTCGGCGCGCAGGGTGTCGACGGTGATCAGGACGACGCTGGGCCGGGGAGCCTGCCGCGGACACCCGGTGAGCGCGAAAGACAGGGTCATGAGAAGCGCGGCCGCCGGCCGCCGATTGCGCGAGGAGGCCGGCGACGCCGGCAGGGACACCACCATGGCGGGGCATTATAGCGTGCGGGGGGTTGCGGGGTGGTGCGCCCGGAGCCCCCTCGTGTAGGATGACGTTCATGAACCAGGCACCGCGGCGGTCGGCGGAACCCGGCCGGCCCATCGATCTCCGTTCGGACACCGTAACCCGGCCCACGCCCGCGATGCGCCGCGCGATGGCCGACGCCGAGGTCGGCGACGACGTCTTCCGCGAGGACCCGACGGTTCGCCGCCTGGAGGAGATGGCGGCGGAGATCCTGGGAAAGGAAGCGGCGCTTTTCGTGCCGACCGGGACGATGGGGAACCAGGCGTCGGTCAAGGTCTGGACGGTCCCCGGCCAGGAGGTGATCCTGGAGGAGCGCAGCCACATCCTGAACTACGAGATGGGGATGATGGCGGCGTTCTCTGGGGTCCTGGCGCGCCCGCTCGCCGGCGAGAATGGCTGCCTCGAGCCGGAGGCGGTGAGGAAGGCCCTCAGGCCGCCGGTCTACTACCTGGCGAGGACCGGGCTGGTCACGCTGGAGAACACGCACAACATGGCCGGGGGGACGATCTATCCGCAGGCGACGGCGGAGGCCGTGTGCGGCCTGGCGCGGGGCCTGGGAATTCCCACCCACCTGGACGGCGCCCGCATCTTCAACGCGGCGGTGGCGCTGGGGCGCCCGCCCGCCGAACTGGCGCGGCCGTTCGATTCCGTCATGACCTGCCTGTCGAAGGGACTCGGGGCGCCGGTCGGCTCGATGATCGCCGGTTCCGCCTCGTTCATCGAGGCGGGCCTGAGAACGCGCAAGAGTCTGGGGGGAGGGATGCGGCAGGCGGGTGTCCTGGCGGCGGCCGGGATCGTGGCCCTGCGGGACAATGTCTCCCGGCTCGCCGAGGACCACGCCAACGCGCGGCTCCTGGCGGAGCGTATCGCCGGGATCGAATGCCTGGCGATCGATCCCGACAGGGTCCAGACGAACATCGTGATCTTCGAGGTGACCGGCGGCGGGCTCGCGGCGCAGGACCTGGTCAACGCATGGAAGGCATCGGGTGTTCTGGCCCTGGCCGTGGACCAGACCAGGGTCCGGGCCGTGACCCACTACGATGTCAGCCGCGAGCAGGTCGAGGACGCGGGGGAGCGGCTCGCCGCGATCGTGACCCGCCGTCCGCCATCCTGAGCCCTTCCTTCGCCCCTGGCGGGGAGGCGCGGGGAGGATGCCGGGAGGATGCGCCGGCGCACGGCTGACCGGGAGAGACCGTCGCGCTTGATCCGCCGTGGGCGGTGCAATAGAATCGCGACAACGCTTGCGCGGACGTGTTCGCAGGGGGGGAGCCATTGGACTTCCAGTTCACCGAGGAACAGGAACTGACCCGCCGCACGGTGCGCGAGTTCGCCGAGAAGGAAATCGCCCCGCGTTCCCGGAAGCTCGACGAGACGCAGGAATTCCCCAGGGACATCATGAAAAAGCTGGGGGAGATGGGCATGCTCGGGATCCTCTTCCCCCCCGAGTACGGCGGCTCCGGCCTCGGATACTGTGACTACGCCCTCATCGTCGAAGAGCTCGCCAGGGTCGACGGGTCGATCGGGCTTTCGGTGGCGGCCCATAACTCGCTCTGCGCCAACCACATTTACATCGCGGGGACCGAGGCACAGAAGAAGGAATACCTCATCCCTCTCGCCCGGGGGGAGAAGATCGGCGCCTGGAGCCTGACCGAGCCGACCGCCGGAAGCGATGCCGCAGGGACGCGCTCGACGGCGGCGCGCGCCGGCGACGGCTGGGTGCTCAACGGCAGCAAGACGTTCGCCACCCACGGGTCGGTCTGCGACGTGGCGGTGGTCTTCGCGGTGACCGACAAGTCCAAAGGCAAGCACGGGATCTCGGCCTTCATCCTGGAGAAGGGGATGAAGGGGTTCCGGGCGGGCCGCAAGGAGGACAAGATGGGCTGCCGCGCGTCCGACACGGCCGAGCTGGTGATGCAGGACTGCAGCATCGGTGCGGGGCAGCTGCTCGGGCGGGAGGGGGAGGGGTTCGTCGACGCGCTCCGGGTGCTCGATGGCGGCAGGATCAGCATCGGCGCGCTCGCCGTGGGCATCGCGCAGGGAGCCTTCGAGCAGGCCGTCGCCTACGCGCGCGGACGCGAGCAGTTCGGCAAGCCGATCGCCAGCTTCCAGGCCGTACAGTGGATGCTCGCCGACTCGGCGGTCGAGATCGACGCGGCGCGCCTTCTCGTCCAGCGGGCCGCCTGCCTGAAGCAGGAGGGCAAGGACGTGACCCTGGCCTCCTCGATGGCGAAGCTCTACGCCTCGGAAGTGGCGGTGCGCGTCGCCGACCGCGCCGTGCAGATCCACGGGGGCTATGGGTACATCAAGGACTACCCGGTCGAGCGCGCCTACCGCGACGCGAAGCTCACCACGATCGGCGAGGGGACGTCGGAGATCCAGCGACTGGTGATCGCGCGTCAGCTGCTGAACCGCGCGGAGGGGCAGGCTCCGTGAACGAGGGCCTTGCCCCGGCGGTTGCCTCGGGGGACCCGCTGGCGCTGGCCCGTGCCATCTCCCTGGTCGAGGAGGGGTATCCCAGCGGCGAGGCGGTTCTCGCCACGCTGTTCCCCCGCACCGGCCGCGCCCGCGTGATCGGGGTGACCGGCCCTCCCGGGGTCGGCAAGAGCAGCCTCGTCAACCGTCTCATCGGCCACTACCGCTCCCAGGATCGAAACCTCGGTGTCGTGGCCGTCGACCCCAGCAGCGCGTTCAGCGGGGGTGCCGTCCTCGGCGATCGCATCAGGATGTCCGAGCACACGCTCGACGCCTCGGTGTTCATCCGGTCGATGGCCAGCCGCGGCCAGTTCGGCGGGCTGAGCCGCGCCACGCGGGACGCCGTCGACCTGATGGACGCCTCCGGGCGCGACCCGATCCTCATCGAGACGGTCGGTGTCGGACAGGACGAGGTCGATGTCGTGCGGGTGGCCGACTCCGTGCTGGTCGTGCTGACGCCGGGGCAGGGGGACGACATCCAGGCCATCAAGGCCGGGATCCTGGAGATCGCTGACCTGTTCGTGATCAACAAGGCCGACCAGCCGGGCGCCGACCGGCTCGCCTCGGACCTCGAGGCGATGATGTCGCTGGGAGAGCCGCGCTTGTGGCGACCGCCCGTCATGATGACTGTCGCGACCGCCGGGACGGGGATCGAAGAGCTGGCCGGCGCCATCGAGCGCCATGGACGGTTCCTGGCCGGGAACGGCGCGCTTCAGGCAAGGCGGCGGGCGGGGCTGTCGGCCCGTTTCCTGGCAATCCTGCGCGAGAGGCTGCTGCAGAGCCTGGTCACCGACGAGATAGGCCGCGAGGACCTGGCGGAGTACGAGTCCCGTCTCGAGTCGCGCAGCATCGATCCCTACACCGCCGCGAAGGACGCGATCGCGCGGCTGCGCGCGCGTGAGGGGCGGGGTTCGGGCACGGTCCTGGATCACCTTGGCATCGCGGTCCGCCGCATCGAGGACCGGGAGCCGCTGTACCGCGATCTGCTCGCCCTGGGAAAGGCGGAGGTCGAGGAGGTGCCGGGCGAAGGCGTGCGAGTGGCGATGTTCCGCGCCGGGAGGACCCGCATCGAGCTGGTCGAGCCGGTTTCCGAAAAAGCGGCCGTGGAGAAGTTCCTCCAGAGCCGGGGCGAGGGCATCCACCACATCTGCTTCGAGGTCGACGACCTGGAAACGACGCTGTCGCGGTTCGAGCGTGCGGGACTCCAGGTCGTGGGGGACCGCGGGCGTCCCGGGGCCGAGGGGGCGCGGGTGGCCTTCATCCACCCGCGCGGGACCGGCGGAGTGCTGATCGAAATCCGCACCAGGAAGGAGGCCTGATGCAGAAGATCGTGCGGGATGCCGATGACGCCGTCCGGGACATCCCCGACGGCGCCTCGATCATGATGGGGGGCTTCGGCCTGTGCGGCATACCGGAGAACCTGATCCGCGCCCTGGTGCGCAGGGGGACCCGCGATCTCACCGTCATCAGCAACAACGCGGGGGTGAGCGATTTCGGCATCGGCCTTCTCCTGAAGCCGCGCCAGGTGCGGAAGATGGTCGCGACCTACGTCGGCGAGAACGATCTCTTCGAGAGCCAGTTCCTGTCCGGCGAGCTGGAGGTCGAGCTCGTGCCCCAGGGGACGTTCGCCGAGAGGATCCGGGCGGGAGGCGCCGGGATCCCGGCGTTCTTCACGCCCACCGGCTACGGGACGCCGGTGTCCGAGGGCCGGGAGACGCGGGCCTTCGGCAAGCGCACCTGCGTGCTGGAAAACGCCCTCACCGCCGACTACGCCTTCGTGAAGGCGAGCCGGGGCGATCGGGCCGGCAACCTCGTGTACAGAAAGACGGCCCGCAACTTCAACCCGATCATGGCCACAGCCGGGCGGGTGACCATCGCCGAGGTGGAGCGCCTCGTGGAAACCGGGAGCATCGACCCGGACGGGGTTCACACTCCGGGCATCTTCGTGCAGCGGATCTTCCAGGGGAAGGACTATGAAAAACGCATCGAGCAAAGAACGACTCGTGCTGCGGACGGCCGCTGAGCTGCGGGACGGGTTCTACGTGAACCTCGGCATCGGGATGCCCACCCTCGTGGCCAACCACGTGCCCGCGGGCATCGAGGTGTGCTTCCAGAGCGAGAACGGCATGCTGGGCATCGGCCCGTTTCCTGGCGAGAGCGACGTCGACGCCGATCTCATCAACGCCGGCAAGCAGACCATCAGCGAGACGCCGGGCTGCTCGTATTTCAGCAGCGCCGACTCGTTCGGGATGATCCGGGGCGGGCATCTCGACCTGAGCATCCTCGGTGGCATGGAGGTCGACCAGGAAGGAAACCTCGCCAACTGGATGGTGCCCGGGAAAATGGTCAAGGGCATGGGCGGGGCGATGGACCTGGTGGCGGGAGCGCGGCGGGTGATCGTCATGATGACCCACACCACGAAGGAAGGGGAGCCGAAGATCCTGCGCCGCTGCCGCCTGCCGCTCACGGGCGTGGGCGTCGTTGACCGGGTCATCACCGATCTCGCGGTTATCGACGTCACGGGCGCGGGGCTGGTGCTCAGGGAAATCGCCCCCGACACCACCGTCGAGCGGGTCGTCGGGCTCACCGAGGCCCCGCTGGCGCCCGATCCCAAAGGCGTGCGCGTGATGCTCGCCGAATGACGGCGCGGGCAGGGCGGGACCGCCGATGATCATCCCTTTCCTGAAGCCGCCCGCGGTAGTCATTGTTTACCTTCAATCCCCCCGCGAGCGTTACTGGGGTGTCGTCCGGCACCTCGACGGCACCGGGATCGTCCTGCAGGGCATGGATCTCGACTCGTTCGACGCCTGGATGCGGCAGATCGCGACCGGGGACGAGCAGGTCCAGCTCTCGACGCTGTTTTTCCCGCTGCTCCGCGTCGAGAAGGTCCTGGTTGACGCGCCGGCCGGCTCCGCGCCGTCGCTCGCCGGCCAGTTCGAGGCCTGCGTCGGGCGGTCTCTCATGCAGTTTCTGGGGATCGAGCCCTAGGAGCCTGTCCGAGCCATCGTGCGGGCCGCGTTCGCCGCGCCGCCATCAGGATTTCCTGGCGACCTGCGCTTCATCGAGGCTCGAAGCGCTCACGACACGGTCCCGCCCCCGCTGCTTGGCGACATAGAGCGCCTTGTCGGCCTTCTCGATTAGCCCCGGCAGGGTGCCGGGAAAGTCGGCGGGGTAGCAGGCGACACCGACGCTGATCGTCGCGCGCACCTTGTCCTCTCCAAACTGGACTTCGGTCGACGCGACCTTCTGCCGGATCCTCTCGGCGATCGTCATCGCCCCTTCCTGGTCGGTTTCCGGGAGGAGGACGCAGAACT
>JANMQK010000233.1:0-2654 GCA_031370485.1 Acidobacteriota bacterium
CTCCCGGACGGTCTCCACCAGACGGACGAGGTCCTCGTACGGCTGGTTCGGCACGAACACGAAGACCTGGAAACTCGTCAGTGCCGGATCGGCCAGCGTGCGGACACGGGGCAGAAGCGGACCCCTGCGGTCCCATTCCCCCAGCGCGCTCGCCAGCCGCGCGGGAGACGGCGTGGGCCAGGGCTTCCACGGGTCGTCCTGATCCGGATCGAGGGCCCGGGCCAGCAGGGTGGCCGACAGAGCGCCCTCGGAGCCGGGCATGAAGCCGTACGAAGTCGTCATCCGGTTCACCGCGTCGATCGCCCGCTCGCGCGCCCCCGGGACCGAGGGGTCCGCGTGTACCACCAGAGCAAGTCGGTTCGTCCCCAGGAACATCCCCTCGAATTTCCGGGTATCCCGGGTCACGCGCGACTCCCGGTCGAAGTTCCGGATCCAGGTGTCGTCGATGCGCAGCCTCGCGGCGGACCAGAGGCCGGCGACGGCGAGAAGCGCGCAGGCGATCAACGCCAGCCGTGAGCCGCGCCGCAGCGATTGCCGGGAGGCGTTCACGGACAGCAGCCACCTTTCGATGGCCGAGGCTCTGAGGGGCCCGCGGGCGCGGCGGCGCTCGCCTGGCCGCCAGAGGATCGCCAGGAGCGCCGGATCGAGAGTGAGGGTGATCAGCAGCGCGACAACCGCTCCCGCCGAGATCGTCAGGCCGAACTGGCGGATTGCCGCGACGGGGGAGATCAGGAAGCCGAGAAACCCCAGCGTGTTCGTGGCGCTGGTCCCCACCATGGCCCCTTCCAGGTGGCTGAAGGCGCCGTCGAGCATCGCCCCCCTGTCAGGAGGCCCCGGCCCTGCGTCCGCGCCGGCCCGGAGCCGGACGAAGAGATGCAGGAGGTCGGGTATCCCGATAGGGATCAGGATCACCGGGGCGAGGACGCTCACGAGGTTTACGGTCCATCCGAGGACGGCCGTGCAGCCGAGGACGACCGCGACCAGGACCAGGCAGTGCACGACCGCAACCAGCAGCAGACGGCCGTCGGGAACGACCAGAAACAGCACCACCGCGACGACCAGAAGGGCGAACGGGATGAGCCGGCTCATGTCCTCGAAAATTGCTCCCGCCAGGCCGGTCTCGACGAGGGCGGGGCCGACGACCAGGACCTCTCCTGCGCCGGGGTGTCGCTCCTCGACGGCGAGCGCAAGCCGGTGGATCGACCGGACGATCTCCGACTCGGGGATGCGCGGGTCGGTTTCCAGGTAAATCGGCACGAGGTCCCAGAGGAAGGAGAGAAGCATCGACTTCTCCGCCTTGGATCCCGCGAGCCTCCGGACCAGGGCCGCACCATCCGCCGCGGGGGCTCCGATCCAGACCGGCGCCCCTGCCGGCACGCCTGCGGCCGGGACCAGGACCGGAGCGTTGACCAGGCTTGAAACGAGGCGGACGCCCGGCATGGCGGCCAGCTCCTGGTGCAGATCGCGCAGGGCCTGCTGCGAGGCCTCCCCAAGGGCGCCCCCCTGGTTGAATGGCTTGTGCAGGGCAACCACGACACGGAAGTCGTCGCCCAAGGAGTCGCGCCGTGCTCTCTCGGCGCGCGCCACCGGGTCACCGGCCGGGAGCAGATCGATGTGCGGCTCGAACCGCAGGTGCCGGGCCGGGAGGGCGAGGCACGCGGCGAGAAGCATCACCGCGACGACGACGACCCGGGGCCGCCGCAGAGCGTTGCGCCAGAGGAAGGCGAAGCGCACCGGTGCCAGACTCCGCACCGGCTCGGTCGCCGAAATGGAACTCATGTCTGCGCCGGGCCGTCGCGTCCGCTGATCCTGTGCCCGCCCTCGGCGACCCTCCGGCCTAGGCTACAGCAGGCCGACGTGCGAATACGCGACGACGGAGCAGGATCGTGGCAGCCGCGATCAGCGTGAGCACCAGCGCGATCAGGCCCCATTCCGACAGCGTCGGGACCTTCGCGCTCGCGACCATGTGGATCGTGCCGGTGTTGGTACCCGATCTCCCGGCGAGGGGGCCCGAGGCACTGCCCACCCAGTCGACCTGATAAAAGACGTCAAAAAAACTGTCGATGAGCCAGGTCCCGTCGGATTTTTGCGTCAGGGTCGTTGTGCCCGTGCTCGGCGTCCCCAGCCCCTCCGTCGTACCGGCCTTGAGGTTGATGCTCGAGAACAGATTGCAGTTCGAGACCGGGGTGATTCCCGCGGTCTTCAGGCTCTTGATCTCATTGGAGAAAACCTGCGGTGAAGTCCCCAGCGTACGCGCGCCCGTCAGCGTCGTCATCGGGACGCCCGTGAATCTCAGCACGCAGTCCAGGCCCGCCAGACCCGGGCCGGCACTGGTCACGCGGAACTCCAGAGTCGAGGTGGAGACCTCGGTCGTTGGTGAGCCGGACACCGGATTGCCGCACGCCGGGACCCCGACCGATGCCGGTGCGGGGCCGGGGGGTCGCTCACAGATGAACGCCTTATGGGTGGGAGCGAGGTTGACCGTGGTCCCGTCGGGAAGCGCAGCGAGAATCAGGTGCACCTGGGCGGGACTCACGTATTCGCAGTCGGTCGGGGGAAGAGTCGTCGTGCCGCCACTATAGTCCTGGCCGGTGCACGGACCGATCGTCACGGTCGTCGCCGGGGCGTTCGTGGGCGCCGCCGCCAGAAGAGCC
>JANMQK010000278.1:0-31772 GCA_031370485.1 Acidobacteriota bacterium
CCGGCGTCGCGACGGGCTGCGGCAAGAAGGGGCCGCCGCAGCCTCCGATCCGCATCCTGCCCTCGCCGGCCCAGGCCATCAGGGTGCGGCAAATCGGCCCGGAGATCGAGATCACCGCGACGGCGACCGGGATGAGGACCAACGGGACGCCGCTCGGGCCGGGCTGGGAGATCCGGGTGATGCGTCTTCCGACCACGGCGACACTCCGGCCCGAGGCGGTCTCCGCGCGCTACCTCATGCACCAGTTCCTGACGCAGGCGGAGGTGGTCGCCCGCGTCGACGGGCAGGGGCTGCTGCGAACCTCGCCTGGCGGCCGGTTCGTCGCGCGCGACGCCGAGGCGGCCGCCGCCCTCAAGCCGGGTGTCCCGCTTCGCTATCTGTATGGAGTCATGATCGTCGAGGGCGAGAGGGAGCGCTCGAACGTGCCGGCCCCCGTTTCCATCGAACTCGTCGAGCCGCCACCCCCGCCGGGGGATCTGAAGGCCGAGGTCCGCGAAGGAGAGGTCCGGCTGGCCTGGACTCCGGGCGTCCCTGCCCCCGCCGTCCCCCTTTACAACATCTACCGCAATGCGGCGGGCGAGTCCGGCGAGCTGGAAACCCCGCTGAACCCCGGACCTCTCACGAAGCCGGGATACGTCGACACCACGTTTCATTACGGCACCGTGTACACCTATGTCGTGCGCGCGCTGGCGTCGCCGAGCCCCCCGCCGCGGGAGAGCCTGGGCAGCCCCGCGATCGAGGTGCGCCCGCTCGACGTGTTCGCCCCGGCGGCGCCGACCGGGCTGGCGGTGACGGCGGAAGGAAACGTGATACGGCTCTACTGGTTCCCCAGCAGCGAGCCGGATCTCGTCGGCTACAGGATCTACCGGCGGGACACGCCGGGAGGGGAGTGGACGGTGCTGGGTCAGACCGGGGCGGCGGAGACATCCTTCACGGACGCGACGGCCCGGCCCGGGGTGCGCTATTATTACGCGGTCAGCGCCGTCGACTCGGCCGCCACGCCAAACGAGGGCCCCCGATCGGAAGAGCGATCCGAGATGCTCCCCCCTCCCGCGGCGCCGGCTCCCGTCGCCCCGCGCGATCAGGCCCAGCCTTCCACGGAGAAAAAGCCATGACGCCCTTGCAGATGGAGTTCTACAAGATGTCCGCGGGAGGGAACGACTTCGTGCTGTTCGACAACCGCTCCGGAGAGCTGTCACCGGAGACCCTTCCCGACTTCATCCGGCGTATCTGCACGCGGGGGCTCTCGGTCGGCGCGGATGGCGTCATCTTGGTGGAGAAATCGCCGGTCGCCGACGTCCGGGCGCGGTTCTTCAACCCGGATGGCCGGCCGACGTTCTGCGGCAACGGCGCGCGCTGCGTTGCGCGCCTGGCCTACCTGAAGGGCATCGCTCCGGCGCGCATGTCGATCCAGAGCGATCTCATGATCCATCGGGCCGAGGTCCGGGGACTGTCCGCCTCCATCGAGATGCGCGATCCGCGGGGGCTGGACGGCGGTGTCGAGGTCGAGGTCGCGGGGGAACGGATCCGCGGAACCTGGGTCGACACGGGAGTGCCGCACTACGTCGTGTTCCGCGATGTCGCGCCCGAGGGGTCGATCGATCCGCTGGGGAGCAACCTGAGGTCACACCCTCGTTTTTCTCCCGAAGGCACGAATGTGGATTTCGTCTGGCCCCTGGAGGGCGGCATCCTGGGCATTCGTTCGTTCGAAAGGGGTGTGGAGGGGGAGACCCTGGCGTGCGGCACCGGCTGTGTCGCGGCCGCGGTGGCCGCGGCGGCGGCAGGGAAGGCGCGGCCGCCGGTCCTCCTTCGCACCCGCAGCGGTGACACAATCCAGGTCCGCTTCGAAGGTGATCCCACAAGGCCGACGGGCGTCCAGCTCGAAGGCGGGGTCCGGCTGGTCTTCGTGGGACACTTGACCGAAGAGTCGACCCAAGGTTTCCAGGCCTCCCACTGAGGGTTGATTTTCGTGCCCATCCAACCGGGGAAGGGGAAGGCAGGCCGCGTCGTCCGACTTGCGACGGGCTGGACTCTGCTGATCGGCGGGGTGATCCTCGGGCCAGTCCCGATATTCCCGGGATTCGTGCTGGTCATCCCCGGGCTCACGATGCTGGCGGCCGAGAGTCGCTGGGTGCGCGGCTGGCTCCGGCGGCTGCGCGAGCAGCGGCATGTCCGGCGGGCCATGCACGAAGCCGAGAGGATCGGCCTGAAACTCGATCTTGACCAGGACTTCCCCGACCAGGGCGATCACGTCGAACGCCCCGGGGACCCCGCCCCTCCGGAGCCCTGAGTCCTTTCGCCAGGATCAGCCGTCCCGGGCGGCGCCGCGAGCGCCCCGGCCGCGCTTTTTCGCTCGCACGGCAGGACGGCCACGCGGGCGGAGGCGGGATGATCGGGAAGTGGCGAGCCATTCCTCCAGGTCCCGCGACGGGCAGCAAGCCTTCAGAGGGCAGGAGCCACAGCGCGGGCGCCGTGCCTGACAGACGTAGCGACCGTGCAGGATCATGACAATAGAGAAGAAGATCCACTCCTCCCGCGGGATGAGCGCCGCGAGGTCCTTTTCGATCCGGACCGGATCCTCCTGCCGCGTGAGACCGAGCCGAGAAGCGACTCTCGCCATGTGGGTATCGACCACGATGCCCGAGGCGATCCCGTAACCCGCACCGAGCACCACGTTTGCCGTCTTGCGGCCGACACCCGGAAGTTGCGTCATTTCGTCCATTGTCCGGGGCACCTGGCCGCCATGCTTTTCCACGAGCATCCGGCAACATCCGAGGATGGACCGCGTCTTCGCCTTGAAGAATCCGGTCGAGCGTATAAGACGCTCGAGATCCGCCGGCCTGGCACGGGCCAGGGCCGCCAGTTCAGGGTAGGCAAGAAACAGCGGCCCGGTCACCTTGTTGACACGCTCGTCGGTGCACTGCGCCGACAGGATCGTGGCTAGTAGGAGCTGAAAGGGATTCTTGTGGTCCAGCTCGACCCGAGGCGCGGGATGTGCGCGGTGCAACGTCTTCAGGATAGCCGCCACCCTCGTGGCGATTTCTCCGGGGGACGCGACAGCCGGTTTCTCGCGCATGCGAATCACAGCGGGCGTCATGCTAATGGAGGAGGAAGTGGCCTGTCAAAAAGTCATGGTGTTCTCGCGGTGTGCCAAAAAGTCCTGTCCGGAGGACCCCCGGCTACGGCAGCGGGGCGGAGGGCTTGGCGCGCCGTTCGCGAGACAGGTTGCAGGAAGGCTGAAAGAACCACCGTCCTGCGCCCTTTCCGATAGGTATGGTGCTGCAGGAGGCCCGCGGGCCGAGCTCGCTCGGCCATGTCCGCGAGGCTGGCAGAGTTGTTGCTAAGGACTCCCGATGTCAAGGAGGGTCCCATGTGGCGTCAACTGCTTCCGTACACGACCAGTTATGACGACTTTATCTCCCCGGACGAGGAGGCCAGGCTCGAGGCGTTCATCTCGGATCCGGACTCCTTCCGTCAGGAGAAGAACATCCAGCGCGATGAAGTCGATCGCATTCTCAAGAAGGCCATGTGCAAGCTTCCCCCCAGGGAGCGCTACATCATCGAGCGGCGCTTCGGAATGCGGGACGGGAGCGAACTGACGCTCGAGGCTGTTTCGCGCATCCTCAAGCTGAGCAAGGAGCGTGTGCGGCAACTGGAGCGGGAAGCGCTCCTCAAGCTGCGCGTCGCCCTTGACGGCCTGCGGGGCCAGCTCATCAGTGCCTGATTAGGCGTCCTGGCCTGGCGCACTCTTGCCGCCGCCCCCTCCCGGGGGCGGCGGTTCTGTTTCATGACAGGGCGGGCGCGCGGCTCCATCCCGGAGGCCGGGCGGGTGCGGAGTCCGCTCCGCGCTTCACCTCGAAGGCTCTTGCGTTCTTTTACAAAATGGGTAGCATTAGGCTATCATCGAAGTCGGGACCGGCAGTTACGCGCCGGTCCGCCTTTGTTTAGGCGAGTGGATCGCGCGGCATTCCCGGAACCGCTGGTCGGCAGGACGGTTCCCGAGGAGAGCGGATTGAAAATGAAGCCAACAGGTCGGGCGGCCACGGTGGCGCTCCTGGGCGTTCTCCTCGTGGGTGTCACGGGCTGCGGCGGGACGATCAATCGTCTGAGGTCGAACTACGCCGTCAAGCAGGGTAACGAGTTTTACAAGGCGCAAGACTTCCTGAAAGCGATCGAGTATTACCGGTACGGGATCTATCTCAACCCCGGCATGGCGCTGGCCTACTACCACACGGCGCTCTCGTACATGGCCCTCTACAAGCCCGGCAGCCACCACCCGAAGGACCTCCGTTATTCACAGGAGGCCATCAACAATCTCCAGCGCTACTTGAATTTTTATCCCAATAACGAGGACGCCAAGAACTACCTGCTGACCACCTACATGCAGGCGGAACGGTACGACGAGGCGGCGGCCTTCTTCGAGAACGAGCTCAAGCAGCGCGGGTCGAGCGATCCTCAGGTCGCCTCGATGCTGATGCAGCGAATCGGGATGATCTATGCGAAGAAGGGGGATTTTGAATCCTCCCTCGAATGGTACAAGAAACGCGCTGAGCTCGAAAAGGACAACGCCGAGGCCCTTTACACGATTGGCGTGCTGTGCTGGGACAAGGTGTACCACGCCGGGATCACGATGGACATCGACAAGCGGAAAGAGTTGATTGACATGGGGCTCGGCTACCTCGATAGGGCTTCCGCGCTGCGGGAGAATTACTTCGAGGCGGTGTCCTATATCAATCTGCTCTACCGCGAAAAGGCGAAGGTCGCGCAGACGCTGGGAAACAACGACGACTTCGTCAAGTACACCCAGGAAGCCGACAAGAACCAGCGGATAGCCCTGGACATGCGCAAGAAGGTCATGGCGAAGAAGTAGCGCCGTGTTGCGGGCCCGGGGCCGGGTTCCGGCCTCGGGGCCTCAGCGAGGTGGAACGTTGTTCGATTCGATGGTCCTGTCCACCAAGACGAGGAAACGGACACGGCAATGGCTGACGCTGCCCGTCGCCATAATCCTGCACGTCGTGGTCTTCGCGGGACTGGTCGTTGGCTCATTCCTGACCGTGGAGTCGGTTCCGGCGCCGCCGATCACGATTTCCTTTGTGGCCGCCCCGCCTCCACCCCCGCCTCCACCGCCCCCTCCAGCGCGCAGGAAAAAGGCGATCGAGACGCCCAAAGTGATCCCGAAACCGGTGGAGCTGGTGCAGCCCAAGGTGGTCCCCGAGGAGAAGCCGGTTCCGATTGAGGCTCCCCAAGACAGCGACCTCGGCGAGGACGAAGGTGTCGATGGCGGTGTTGAAGGCGGAGTCGTCGGCGGAGTCGTGGGTGGTGTCGTGGGCGGCGTGGTCGGCGGCGTGATCGGCGGCATCCTGGGTGGCGTGGAAGGCGGCATGGGTGACCAGCCACTCTACGCGGGGATCGGCGGCGTCACGAACCCCGAGCTAATCCAGGCGACCAAGCGCCAGCCGAGATACCCCGATATCGCCCGCAAGGCCAAGGTCCAGGGCCAGGTGATTCTCCAGGCGATCGTCCGCAAGGACGGCGTGGTCGGGGATGTCACAGTCCTCAAGTCACCCGGCTCCAAGTTCGGGTTCGACGAGTCGGCAATCGCCGCCGTGAAGCAGTGGAGGTACAAGCCCGGCTTGCAGAACGGCAAGCCGGTCGACGTCTACTTCACGGTGGTCGTCGATTTCGTCCTGCAGTGACATAATGATCGAAGGAGGATTCCGACAATGATGGGGCATTCGGTATGGGACATCTGGCTTCAAATGGGGTACCTCGCCAAAGGGGTGGCCCTTTTCCTGATCTTGATGTCCGTCTACTCCGTGGGCGTGTTCATCGAGAGGGTCATGTTGTTCCGCTCCGCCAAGAAGCAGTCGATCGAGTACCTGCCCGTGGCCACCAAGGCGCTGCGCGATGGCAGGTATCGTGACGCGGTCGAAGCCGCGAAGCGATACAACAAGAGCCACCTGGCGAAGGTCCTCGCCGCGGGACTGCAGCAATTCCTGTTCGAGAAGGAGGAGGAGCCCACGCATGACGCGGTCGAATCGGTCCGGCTCGCGGTCGAGCGTGCGGCGGCCCTGACGAGCGCCGAGATGAAGCGCGGGCTGGGAGGTCTAGCAACGATCGGGTCCACCGCCCCCTTTGTCGGGCTGTTCGGCACCGTCGTGGGCATCATCAACGCCTTCACCGGGATGGCGGCCACCGGGTCGGGCGGCATCGGGGCGGTGTCGGCGGGCATCGCGGAGGCCCTGATCACAACGGCCGCCGGTCTCGCCGTCGCCATTCCCGCGGTGTGGATGTTCAACTACTTCACCTCGCAGGTGGAGTTCTTCGGGATCGAGATGGCCAACTCCTCCTCAGAGTTGATCGATTTCTTCCTGAAGCGTCAGAACCAGGGGGTCAATGTCGATGCAGGCCGGAAGTAGCGGCAATCTCAACTCGGACATCAACGTCACGCCGTTCGTGGATATCTGCCTAGTGCTCCTCATCATATTCATGGTCGTGACGCCGATGCTGCAGGAGGGGGTGCAGATCAGCCTCCCCTACGCGAAGAACACCGAGAAGAAGGAGGACGACGAATCGCGCGCCATCGTCGTGGCGATCGATAACAAGAACCCGAAGGTCATCTACGTACAGAAAAAGGCCGTGAGCCGGGACCAGTTCCTGGCCGAGATGACCGAGGTCCACGACCGCACGCCCGACAAAAGCATTCTCATCAAGGCCGACAAGGCGATGCGCTACGGGGACGTCCGCAAGGTCATGATCGAGGCCAACGAGGCCGGCTTCGAGGAGGTCTCGCTGGTGTCGGAAAAGTCACCGGGGTCCACCGAGGAATAAGAGGAAAACAAAAATGTCCATGCAGCTTGGAACCCAAGGCGTAAAGTCCGACATCAACGTCACGCCGTTCGTGGACATCGTCTTGGTCCTGCTGATCATTTTCATGGTCGTGACCCCTCTTCTGAGCCGCGCGCTTGACATCTCCGTGCCGCCCAAATCGGAGGCCCAGGCGACCGACGTGGTGGCCGCGGATCAGCTCATCCTCACCGTGCGCGGCCCGGCGGAATCGCCAAAGATCCTGCTCAACCAGGAGGAGGTCCTGGGCGGCGTTGACGGCCTGAAAGATCGCATCACGGAGCTCATGAAGAACCGGCCGACCAAGGAAAAGATCGTCTTCTTCCAGGCCGACAACGAGCTTCCCTACCAGTATGTGGTCACGGTCATGGACACCCTCCGCGGGGGCGGCGTCGAGAAGATCGGTCTCATCACCGACGAGAATCTCGGGCTGACGCAGTTCCCCGGCGGCGCCTAGGCCGCCCCTACCGCGGTGGCCCGCCCCATCCGACGGCCGGCCGTGCCCGCAGAGCGATGAGTTCCCCCGCGTCCCGCCGTCCGGTCAGGCGCGTCCATCTGATTGGTATTTGCGGCACCGGCATGGGCTCGCTGGCGGGACTGCTCGCGGACGCCGGGTACGACGTGCGGGGCTCGGACCTGTCGGTCTACCCTCCCATCAGCACGATGCTCCTCGCCAAGGGGATAACAATCCTCGACGGGTACGGCGCCTCCCACCTGGATGACCGCCCGGACCTGGTCGTCGTCGGCAACATCGCCACGCGGACGAATCCGGAGGCCGTGGCGGCCGGAGAACGCGGGATCGAGTGCCTCAGCATGCCGCAGGCCATCGCGCGGCTGTTCCTGGAGGGCCGCCATTCCATCGTGGTCGCCGGCACGCATGGCAAGACGACGACCTCGGGGCTGCTCGCCTGGGTGCTGACGTCGGCCGGTCGTGACCCCTCATTCCTCGTAGGGGGCGTCCTCCAGAACTTCGACCGGTCCTTCGGGCTCGGAAAGGGACCGGACTTCGTGATCGAAGGGGACGAATACGAAACAGCCTTTTTCGACAAGGGGCCCAAGTTCATGCACTACCGCCCACGCACCGCGATTCTGACGTCGGTGGAGTACGACCACGCGGAGATGTTCCCTGATCTCGATTCCGTCAAGGCCGCGTTCCGCAAACTCGCCGCGCTGGTGCCGGCCGATGGAATGCTGGTCTGCTGCGCGGATGACCCGAACGTTCGGGAGGTCGTGGCGGGTGCCGCGGCGCCGGTCGTTTTCTATGGAACGGGAAACGACTGCGCCTGGCGCGGAACCGCCCGCGGCGCGGGGACGGACGGGATGGAGATTGAGGTCACTCGTGACGGCAGGCGATACGGGGTCTTCCAGAGTCCCCTCACCGGCCTTCACAATTTGAGGAACATCCTGGCTGTGATCGCCGTGGCGAACGGCCGCGGCCTCGACGAGCGCGCCATCGGCGAGGGACTCCGCAGTTTCGCGGGGGTGAAACGCCGCCAAGAGGTGCGTGGAGTCGCTGCGGGCGTTGTCGTCCTGGACGATTTTGCGCACCATCCGACCGCGGTGCGCCTGACTCTGGGTGGAGTGCGCGACCGCTACCAGGGGCGGCGTCTATGGGCGATTTTCGAGCCGCGGACCAACACCACGCGACGGAGCGTATTCCAGGCGGACTACGCGTCCAGCTTCGACTCCGCGGACCGTATCGTGGTCGCCGCCGTGGATCACCCGGAACGGGCTCCCGAAGGACATCGGTTCTCCGCGGAGCGCCTTGTGGCCGACCTGCACGAGCGCGGCAAGGATGCCTCTTACATCCCCGGGGTCGAAGAGATTGCCCGTGTCGTGGCTGAAGAGGCGCGAAGCGGCGACGTCATCCTGATCATGTCGAATGGCAGCTTCGGCGGGATCCACGAGCGCATTCTGGCGGCGTTGCGGGCGCGAGGCTAGGCCGGACGGCGGCAGGCGGGGGTCAGGCGCCCAGCACGCGGCTGTCGCCCTCGGCGAGCACCCGGATGATCTCCTCTTCGAGGTAGTTCGAGGCCTTCCGGATGCGGCCGGGAACGCGCGCCTCGTAGGCCTGGCGGCTCCTTTCGATTTCCTTCTCTATCCGTTTCAGGATGTCGCGGTTCTTCCGACCGTGGATCACCGATTCCTCGTTGTAAAGAAGCAGCTCGGAGACCAGCAGGGAGGCAAAACGCCGGGCGTCGGAATGCAAGCGGCGATCCTCGTCGCTCATCCCGCTGTCGGCCCCTTCGCGGCGCGGGTGTCCGGCGATGTCCCCGAGCAGGGCCTGGATCTCGGCCTCTTCGGGCGGGGGCGGGGCGGGCGCTCCGCCTCCGCGCACCATCGCGGACGACGGTGATTCGGCGGCTATGGCACCGGACGGGTGCGTCGCCGCGGACCGCCCGCGCCGGCCCTGGTTCGAGGCCAGCCCTCCTATTGCTAGCCCGGCCAGGCCTGCCACGATCTCGACCCCAAGCGGCTGGCCTGGGTCGTTTTCCCGCCCGGTATCCGCATAGAGCAACGCCACAGGTCGTCCGCGCAGCAGCAGCGGCATGGCCACGGACGCCCGCGGGCGCACCCCTCCGAGGGAGGCGATGACCGGGTCACCCGGGCCATCCTCTCCAGCGATCGCGAGGGTCCGCCGTTGGAGCGCCTGGGCGAGGAGATGATCTCCGGACGCAGGCAGCTTGAGCCGCCCAAGGTCCTCGTTGTGAACTCCTCCGTCCCCGGTGAACCCGAGCCCCGACCAGCCGGCGAGCGCGCCATCCTTGAGGACGAAGAGCGCCGCTCGACGGTAAAAGGCCGCGGCGGCGTCGAGGGTGGTTGCCAGGATCTCGCGCTGATTTTCCCCGCGGGAGAGAGAATCGATCGTGTCGCGCAGGGTCTTGAGGTGTTCGGAGCCCCCTGCGGCGCCCCATTCTCCCGGCACCAGAGGGATCTCCATCGGCACCGCCAGCTGGGCGATTGCCACTTCGAGCGCCCGCCGCAAATGGTCCACGCGCTCGCGCAGAATCTGGCTGGCCTCGGTCTCGATGCGGTCCCGCAGCCGGTCGCTCACTCTAGCCCTTCCGCATGCATGCTGGCGGAATCATAGCAGGCGATTGCCTCGGGGTGTTGATTCCAGAATCGAAAACAGGCCCGGGATTGTGCCGGGGCTCCTTGATGGGAGTTGTCCTGACTGTGCGAAGCAGGCTTTGTCGCTTAAGACGCGCACACCTCTCCCGTGACTCAGATTCGCCGGAAAATACCACAGGGTATGTGCCCTGTCAAACAACCATGCTTTTGGAATGTTTGACACATGCGTGTGTGGCTTTTCTGCCACTGGGGATGAGCGGTAGGCCACGACGACACTGGTGGTAGACAGCATAAAGAACACAATACAAATGAGTTGACAAATGGTATTGCTGTTCCGATTCCGTGGCACGGGAAGTGCACTACAGGCGTTGGGCCGAAGATCAAGCCCATGTTGGAGGCATGTTGAAGAGCCAGGGTACCGTAGCCCGACCGGTTGAGATCGAGGGAATCGGCCTCCATTCCGGAGCGCCCGCAGCGATCCGCATCATGCCGGCGTCTGATGACCACGGCATCGAGTTCGTGCGCCGGGACCTGGACGCGGAACCGATCCCTGCTGCGCACGCTTTTCTCAGGGGTTCGAGCCTCGCGACCACTCTCGCACGCGGTCCCGAAAATCGCGTCGCCACGGTCGAGCATCTGCTCTCGGCGCTTCACGGACTTGGAATCGACAACGCACTCATCGAGGTACAGGGGCCCGAAGTGCCGATCATGGACGGGAGCGCTCTGCCTTTTGTCGAGGGGATTCTCCGGGTCGGGATCGCCAGGTTCGCCGCACCGCGTCGCTTCCTCACCCTGCGCCGGCCGGTTTCGGTCATACAGGGGGACAAAGAGATCATGGCGCTGCCCGCCAACGATTTCCGGACGACCTATGCCATCGACTTCCCCCATCCTGCCATTGGCTGCCAGACGGTTTCCCTGAATGTCAGCGAGTCGGTTTTCGTCTCGTCGATCGCCCCCGCGCGGACCTTCTGCCTCTTCCAGGAGATCCAGGCCATGCGAGTCGCCGGTTTCGCGCGAGGCGGTTCCCTGGAAAACGCTGTCGTGGTCGGCGACCGGGGGGTCCTGAACGATTCTCTGCGCTTCCCGGACGAATTCGTCAGGCACAAGGTCCTTGACCTCATCGGCGACCTGGCCATGCTCGGTGTCCCATTGCGCGCCCACGTCATCGCCCGCAAAGGCGGGCACCGCCTGCATGCCGCCCTGGTCGGTGCGATTCTCGCCGAGAAAGAGGCGTGGACGCTCGGCACGTCCGACGAACGGCTGCCGGCGGCGGATATCGCGCGCTTCGAGCACCTCACCGAGCAGATCCTCCCCCGACCCGCCCTGACCGCCTGACCGCCGCGTCGCCCCACGGCGTCGCATCGCGGGCCGGCGCACTTGTCACTGCAGCCACCGGTTCGCTAGACTGCGGGTGCCGCGCCTCCCAGGCCCCGCGCTCATGGAGCGGTCCGCCTGCGGAGAGTGAGCCAGGAGCCGATCGTGAAGGCCGCTCTTCTCGTCGCCCTCGGCACGGTTCTGGTAGCCGCACGGGTTGCCGAGGCTGCGCCGACGCTGACGAATGTCGCCGTCGGGCGCGAAGGGGAGAACCATGTGGTTTCCTGCCGGCTCCTCGGCGGACTGACTCCCGAGCGCCTGGAGGAGATTGACGCCGGGATCGAAACCACGATCGGGTACCGGCTCCAGGTGTACCATCGCCGCGCCGGGCTCCCCGACCAGGCTATCGCGAAACGGCGCGTGGAGTGCACCGTCCGCCACGATGCCTTGACGCGCCAGTACACTCTGACCCGTCGCATCGAAGGCGAGCTCCAGGAGAGCAAGGCGACGGCCGATGCGGAGGTGATGCGCGATTTCATGACGACCCTCCGCCGCGTACCGGTCGTCCGGGCCGATGAGCTCGTCCCCGGCGAGGAGTACTACCTCAAGGCCAAGTCGGACATCGGCTTGATGTGGCGTTTCTACCTGATCCCGTGGCCCGTCGACACGGCCTGGGAGAGGGTCCCCCTGGTCGCGGTGGAAAAGGAGAGCCGTGGCCCCCGACCCTGAGGTCACGCCTCCCAAGGCAGGTCGCCGGTTTCGCGCCGACCGCCTCGTTCCCTTCAGCGTGCTGGTCCTTCTGCTCTCGTTCGCGGGAGGATATCTCCTGGTGCGCCGGGCCTCCCACTTCTCCTGGACCTACATCACGAACTCCGTCCTGCTGACTGTCCTGTTCTTCACCAACGGCGTTCTCGTACTCACGCTCATCACGCTGCTGATGCGCAACCTGATCAAGGCGCTGGTGGAGCGGCGTCGCGGCATCCTCGGGTCGCGCTTCCGCACGAAACTGGTGTTCTCGTCGCTCCTGCTGTGGCTCGTGCCCTCGGGGATCATCTTCTGGGCGGCCCTGAACCTGATCCAGCGAAGCGTTGACCGCTGGTTCAACGCGCCGATGGACCAGCTCACGGAAGGGTCGCAGATGATCGTGGACACCTACTACGACGAAGCGCGTCAGCGCGCCGCCGCGTTCGCGGCGGAGGTCGCGGGGAAGCTCGCCGATGATGAACTCCTAAGGCCCGCCGCGCGAAGCGATCTCCACCGGGCAATGGGCGCGCTCCTGCGGACGTATCGTCTCGACCTGGTGGCGGTCGATTTCGGACGCGGGGCGCCGTACCTTGTCCTCGACCCGCATCTTCCCGCGACCAGCGGGCTGCGGGATCTCCCACCCGACAGGGTCGAGGCCGCTTTCCGGGGCGAGCCGTTCACGTGGCAATCGGAGTTCCACGGAGGGCACCTGATCCGCAGCGGACAACCTGTGCGTGCGGCCCCGGGCGAGAAAGTCGTGGCCGTGGTCACCGCCGGCATCTTCGTGCCACGCGACCTGGCACGCATGGCCGAATCGATCACGCGGAGCAACGAGGATTACCGGCAGATCCGGACACAGAAAGGGCTCATCAAGAGAGTCTATGTCCTGGTGTTCGGGTTGATCACCCTTGTCGTGCTCTTCTCGGTGACCTGGATCGGGCTCTACCTGACGCGGCGGATTACAGAGCCGATCCAGTCCCTGGCGCAGGGGACGCGCGAGATCTCGTCGGGCAACCTTGATTTCCGGGTCACCGTCGAGGCGGGGGACGAGCTGGGGATCCTCGTCGAGTCGTTCAACAGCATGACGGCCGATCTCAAGTCGGGCAAGGAGATGATCGAGCGCCGCAACCAGGAGCTTTCCCGGAGCAACCGCGAGCTCATGGAGCGCAGGCGTTATATCGAGACCCTCCTGCAGAATATCGCCACGGGGGTCGTATCCTTCGATCGCGAGGGAAAAGTGACAACGATCAACCGCGCGGCGCTGGCCCTGCTGGCATTGCCGCCGGGGATCGACCCGGTCGGACTGGCTCTCCCTCCGCTCCTGCCGCCGGGCCAGCGGGAGCTGATGGAGTCGCTGGTCGGTGAGGTCAATTCCGGCGGCAATCCCGGCGCGGCCAGGGACGTGGAACTTCCGGTCCGCGGACGGTCTCTGACCATGGCGGTGAGCGCCACCATTCTCAAGGGGGATGCGGGGGAGATGCTCGGCACGATCGTCGTGCTCGAGGACCTGACCGACCTCATGCGTGCGCAGAAGATCGCCGCCTGGCGGGAGGTGGCGCGCCGCCTCGCGCACGAGATTAAGAATCCGTTGACTCCAATCCAGCTCTCCGCCGAGCGCATCCGCAAGAAATTCGTCGAGCGCAGCGACGACCTCGAGGAGAGCGTCGAGGAGGGGACCGCGACCATCGTGAGGGAAGTGGCGGCCCTCAAGAACCTCCTTGACGAGTTCGCCCGGTTCGCGCGCCTGCCCGCGCCGAACCCGGTCCCGACCGATCTCAAGGTGGTTGTGGACGCCGCGCTGGCCCTTTACGACGGCGTGCACTCCAGCGTGCGGATCGAACCGCGCCTCGAGCCGGGCCTGCCTCCGGTCATGCTTGATCCGGAACAGATGAAGCGCGTGCTTATCAACCTTCTGGATAACGCGGCCGAGGCGATGGGCGGACACGGCACCGTGACGGTGGCCGCGCGGCGCGATCGAGCCGCCGGCACGGTCCGGCTGGAAGTGTCGGATGATGGCCCCGGGATCCGCCCGGAGGTCCGCGACAGGCTCTTTCTGCCCTACTTTTCGACCAAGAAACGGGGAACGGGGCTGGGGCTGGCCATCGTCCACCGCATCGTCACCGATCACATGGGGCGCATCCGTGTCGAGGACAATGAGCCGCACGGGGCGCGCTTCGTCATCGATCTGCCGGCGAATGCCGCCTGAACGGTGCCCGCGCGTCCTCCGGGGCGCCGCGCGACTGCGATAGGATTGGAGGTATGGCCAAGGAGCGCGTTCTCGTGGTCGATGACGAGGAAGGCGTGCGCACCTCGCTGCGCAGCATCCTCAAGGACGAGGGGTACACCGTGGACCTCTCGGACACGGGGGAACGCTGCCTGGAGATGGTTCGGAGCAATGCCTACCACGCGGTGCTTCTCGACGTGTGGCTGCCGGGCCGGGACGGTCTCTCGACGCTCGAGGAGATCATGTCGCTGGAATCACCCCCGCGGGTCATCATGATCTCGGGACACGCCGACGTTCCCGTGGCTCATCGCGCCGGCAAGCTCGGCGCCTATGATTTCATCGAGAAACCGCTGTCGCTCGAAAAAGTCGCGCTGACGCTGCGCAACGCCGTGGCGGACAAGAAGAAAGACCTCCGCATCCGGACGCTCGCCGATCAGCTGCGGCAGGACGACACTATCATCGGCGTGAGCCGGTCCATCAGCGAGCTGCGACAGCAGATCGAGGTGACCGCTCCCACGCAGGGCCGGGTGCTGATCTTCGGCGAGAACGGCACCGGCAAGGAACTCGTGGCGCGAACCATCCACGCGCTCTCGCCCCGGCGCGACGAGCCGTACGTGGAGATGAACTGCGCCGCGATTCCAGAGGAACTGATCGAAAGCGAATTGTTCGGTCACGTGAAGGGCGCGTTCACGGGAGCCTCGGAAGCCAAGCCGGGGCGGTTCCTGCTGGCAGACGGGGGGACGCTGTTTCTCGACGAAATCGCGGACATGTCGCTTCGGACGCAGGCCAAGGTGCTCAGGGTGCTCCAAGAGCAGGCCTTCGAGCCCGTGGGCGGAGCCACCCTCCGGGTCGACACGAGGGTCATCGCGGCCACGAACAAGGATCTCCAGCGCGAGATCGCCGCCGGCCGGTTCCGGGAGGACCTCTACTTCCGGTTGAACGTGATCCCGCTCCGGGTGCCCCCGCTCCGGGAACGGACGGAGGACATCCCGCTCCTCGCCGAGCACTTTGTGAAGCACTTCTCCCACCAGTATGGCCGGATCAAGACGCTGGCCGATGGCGCGATGCCCATCCTGCAGGCCTACCGCTGGCCCGGGAATGTCCGCGAGCTGAAAAACATGATGGAGCGGCTGGTCATCCTGACCCCCCGGGACGAGATTGCCCTCGCGGAGCTCACCCAGGCTCTTCGGGGATATGCTGAAACGCCTCCCGCCCCGGGTGCGGATTTCGGGTCGTTGCGGGAGGCGCGGGAGGACTTCGAGCGGAGGTATATCCTCATGAAGCTCGAGGAGGCGGGAGGCAACGTCGTGAAAACGGCCGAAAGCCTGGGCCTCGAGCGCAGCAACCTCTACAGGAAAATGAGGGCGTACCGGATCCGGGGCGGCGAGGCGGGGGAGTGAGCCCGCGGGGCCGTGCGGCAGCCCCCGGTGCCGGGGAAACGCGGCAGGTCCCCGGCAGGCACGGCCGGTGGGTTACCTTGACTTCCGCTCGCGCGTCTGATATTTAAAGCGCTGACTGTAAGGGGGTTCCGAGGGCATGCAGCTCACCAAAGGGGTCGAATACGGCATCGAGGGGATTCTCTACCTCGCGCGGCGCGACCTGGATGGCCTGTCGCTCGTCCGCGAGGTGTCCAGGGCCACGGTCATCCCGGAGAATTTCCTCTCCAAGATCTTCCAGAGACTTGCGACCAAGGGCCTCATCCAGTCCCGGCGCGGATTCCGTGGCGGTTTCCGGCTGGCCCGGCCGGCGCGGCGGATCACGCTGCGCGAGATCGTCGAGGCGCTCGAAGGCCCGATCGAGTTTCACCGGTGCCTCGATCATATCAGGGCGCGCGGCCGGCGGGGTCGCTGCCACGTGAGGCGCGTTTTCGGCAAATTTCAGAGAAAGATTTCCGCCATTCTCGATCAGACCACCGTGGAGGATCTCCTGGAAACGACTTCCTGATGGACGAGAGGAGCCAGGCAATGCCATCTTTCGGACCAAAAGGGTCTGTTTCGTCCGGTTCGCCCTTGGCGGGAGTTCGCGGAAACCGGCCAATCTTCCGCGCGGATCTGCACGTGCACTCGCACCACTCGGGCCCCGGTCACATGCGCGTCCCGGGCATTCGCGCGGGGGTGGGGGAGCCCCGGGCCATCTACCGAGTGGCGAAGGCGCGCGGCCTCGGGCTCGTCACGCTGACCGATCTCGACACCATCGACGGGTGCCTGGAGTTCCTGGACCGGTATCCCGATACGGCGGACTTCATGATCTCCGAGGAGATCACGGCGGCCGACCCGCGCACCGGCCGGACCGCCCACCTGCTGGTTTACGATATCAACGAAGCGCAGCACGGGGAGTTGCAGCGCCGCCGGCGCGATCTGCGGGAGCTTCTGGATTACGTGCACTCCGAACGGATCGTGGCCTCCCTCAGCCCCTTCGCGGGCGGCCCGCTTCCTCCGGCGCGCATCGGCGCCATCCTGGAGGACCTGGTGGCGCTCTTCGAGCATATCGAGATCAAGAACGGAGCCCTCGGGAGGTCCCACAATGACCTGGTCGCCCGCGTCGTCCAGACCGCGTCGCGCGGCCGGAGCGTCGGGCTCACGGCAGGCAGCGGCACGCACGGTTCGGCGCGGGTCGGAAGCGCCGTGACGGCGTCCTTCGCGACCAGCCCCTCCGGGTTCATGCAGGATCTCCGGGAGCATCGCACCTGGGCCTTCGGGGAGGACGGCACGCTCCGGGCCTCATCGGCCGACCTGTCGCGGATCATCGCCGAGGGCTACCGCGCGTTCCTGCGACCCGGATCGGAGCGCGCCGTGAGGGGAGGGGGCGACGTCGTCCGGGCCCTCCTGGCCTTGCCGCTCCATCTTGTGGGGACGCCGTTCTGGCGCGACGGCCTGCGCAGGGCGCGGGCCTCGACACACCTCCGAAGGGAGCGAAGGCGTCTTGATCGCATCGACATCGAGCAGTTCCAGGAACGCACCAGGTCCTACGGGTCGGCTTCCCTGGCGGTCGAACCCGCGTCACCCGAAGTGTTGTGAATCAGAAGCCGGGGTCCGAGTATTGAAACAACTTATGAGATCTCTTCTGAAGGAGGAGTCCCGATGAGCCAGGCCGTGGCCCGAATACCCGAGGAACAGGAGTCGGGGTCGCACACGTCCTTACGCCTTGCGCAGGGGGCGCCTCGCGCCGGGCGGAGTCCCGCCCGGAAGGCCCCAATATCGCGCTTTTTCCGCCCGAGTGTGCTCGTGGGAGTGGCCCTCAGGGGCGTCGCCAACGTGTCGTGGCACCTCTTCCAGGCTGTCAACCGGCGCATCCCCTATGGCCGTCTGCAGCCGAAGTGGGCCCCGGCCCCTCTCCTGAAGTCGAAGGAGAGGACCTTCCCGCAGCTGGGGTTCCCGCGGGAGACCGACTCGCTCTGTCCGCAGTGCGTCAAGGAGGTTCGCGAGCAGGTGATCAGCGGGGAGGCCGACTGGAAGGTGCTGCTCAACGGCAAGCCCGGGGAGATCAAGGCGCGCATCGTCGAGCGTGACGGGCAGATCTGGATGGAGAAGGACTGCGCCCGGCACGGCCGCTGCGAGGACCTGATGGCGATCGACGCAGAGTTCCTGCGGCGGATGGAAAAGCTCTATCCGGGCCGGGACTTCAGGATGACTCCCGACCCATTCCACAACCACGGCTCGTCCACCGTAAAGTACGGGCGCGGCGCGGTGTTGACGGTCGACCTGACGAACCGCTGCAACATGATGTGCAACCCCTGCTTCATGGACGCGAACCAGGTCGGCTACGTACACGAGCTGAACTGGGACGACATCAAGCAGATCCTCGACAACTCGATCAACGTAACCCCCCGGCGGCAGATGTCGGTGCAGTTCTCGGGCGGTGAGCCGACCCTGTCACCGTACTTCATCGACGCCGTGGCCTACTCACGAAAGCTGGGGTACCAGAGCGTGCAGTGCGCCACCAACGGCATCCGTTTCGCACAGGACCTCGATTTCGCCCGTCGCGCCAAGGCGGCCGGGCTGCGCCTCGCCTACCTTCAGTTCGACGGCGTGACCAATGAGGCGAACAACCATCGTGGCGTCGGCAACCTGTTCGACGTGAAGAAAAAGGCCATCGAGAACCTGAAGGCCTCCGGGATCGATGTTACCCTGGTCACCACCATCGTCAACACGATCAACAACGATCAGGTCGGCCCGATCGTGCAGTTCGCGATCAACAACATCGACAAGATCAACGCCGTGTCGTTCCAGCCCGTTTCCTTCACGGGCCGCGACGAGGACATCGACGACGAGACCCGCCGGCGCCAGCGCTACACACTGTCCCACCTGGCGCGCGACGTGAAAGACCAGCTCGGGATCACCGAGCCGCTGCGCGACTGGTACCCGCTCTCGGCCTCAGGCCCCTTCTCCGATCTGCGGGACCAGCTCGAAGGGCTCGAGTCCGAGTGGGGTTCGCTGAAGTGCGGCTGTCACCCGAACTGCGGGATCGGCACCCTGCTGCTCGTCAACGAGCAGACGAAGAAGGCCGTGCCCTTCCCGCAGATCCTGAACGTCGATCAGATCATGGAGGATCTGAAGCTCATCAACGACTCCTGCCGGCCGAAGCCGTTGACGGTCGCACAGTTTGTCCTGTCGATCGTCCGCAACGGCCGATTCGACCAGCTGCCGGAGGGGATGAACCTCTGGGAGATGCTGAAGGTCATCGACGGACACAACGGCTCGCGTCTTGGGCTAGCGGACAAGTCACGCTACAACTGGCGCATCATGATGGTCGCCGGGATGTGGTTCCAGGACCTGTTCAACTACGATTTCCGGCGCACCGAGATGTGCATCATCCCCTACGCAACGCAGGTGGGAGAGGTCTCGTTCTGCGCCTACAACACCGGAGTGGGGTGGCGGCAGATCGTGGAGAAGATGTTCTCCACGCACTCCACGGCCGAGTGGTTCAAGGAGAAGGGACGCCACCCCATCTACGCGGCCGGCAAGGAGGTTCCCCTGGCCGAGGCGGCGGATGGGGGCGGCACAATGCCGGTGACCATCGGGCTTCCCGGCGTGCCTCAGCCGGCGGTTACGGCGCCGACGGCAGTTGGCGTCGGGGAAGGATGCGGCACGGAGTGCGGTTGCCACTGAATCAGCCACGGCCTTCCTGACGGAGCGGGGGCCCACGGGCCCCCGCTCGCGCATCATGCGGCTCACCAAAATCATCGCCACGCTGGGACCCGCATCGACGGAGCCCAGAGCGCTCGCCGCGTTGCTGCGCGCCGGTACGGATGTCGCCCGCCTGAACCTGTCGCACGGGACCCATGCCGGTCATGCCCGCGTCGTCAGGCGATTGCGGCGCGCGGCCGCCGAGGCCGGCCGGACCGTGGCCATCCTGGTCGACCTGCAGGGGCGCAAGGCGCGCATCGGGAGGCTGGTCCAGCCCCTGCGACTGGCGCCGGGGGACACGGTTACTCTGACGCACCGGGACCTGGCCGGCCGGCCGGGACTCGTTCCCACGACCCATCGCTCCCTGGCCGACGATGTCGGGCCGGGCGACCCGATCCTGCTGGACGACGGCCGGATCGAACTGCGTGTCATGGGCACGCGGAGAGGCGACGTCCGGTGCCGCGTGGTATCGGGCGGGACCCTCCTGGAGCACAAGGGAATCAATCTCCCCACGGCGACGCTGCGGGGCCCTTCCCTGACCGCCAAGGACAAGGACGACCTCGATTTCGCGCTGCGCCAGCGGGTCGACTACATCGCTCTCTCTTTCGTGCGGGGAGGGGAGGACATCGACCACGTCCGCGCACACCTGGCCCGGCGCCGGCAATCGGTCCCCCTGATTGCCAAGCTGGAACTGCAGGCCGCGGTCGACCGGCTGGACGAGATCCTCGAAAAGGCCGACGGCGTAATGGTCGCGCGTGGGGACCTCGGAGTGGAGGTCCCGCTGGAGCGGGTGCCGGTGCTGCAGAAGGAAATTCTCTACCGTGCCAACCGGGCCGGGGTTCTGGTCGTCACGGCGACGCAGATGCTGGAATCGATGATCGAACAGCCGCTTCCGACACGGGCCGAGGCCAGCGACGTCGCAAACGCCATCTTCGACGGCACCGACGCCGTGATGCTCTCGGCGGAGACCGCCTCGGGCCGGCACCCCGCGCGGGCGGTCGCCGTGATGGACCGGATCATCCGCGAGGCCGAGAAGAGCGGGTTCCGCTCGGCGGGGCAGGCCGAGGCGCAGCCGGGACCGGATTGGGCGGTCCATGCCGTGGCCCATGCCGCCCGGGACGCCGCACGCCAGGCGGAGGCCAGGGCGATCGTCGTTTTCACGGAAACCGGTTCCACGGCACGGATTCTCTCGAAGCTCAAGCCTCCCTGCCCCATCCTTGCCTTGAGCCAGCATGAAGCCGTGCGGCGGCGCATGGCGCTGTACCGGGGCGTGGCGCCGCTCAGCGTGACCCGGTCACGCGGCACCGAGCGCATGCTGGCGGAGGGCGACCGTGAGGTCCTGAGGCGCGGCCACCTGAGGAGGGGTCAGCGTGTGGTGGTCGTCGCGGGGACGTCGTCCCGAGCGGGGGCGACGAATTTCATGAAGATCCACCGCCTGGGCGAGAAGGTATGACGGTCACCGCGCCGGGATCGGCGGCGGCCGCCTGCTCGAGACGCCTTTCGAGAACCATCCCGGGCTCGAACCGCTCGAGCCGCAGGAAGAACTCGGCGGACATGAGAAGGGCGTCCTGCGGGACGAGCCCGACGATCTCGCTGCCGACGATCGTCGTTCCATAACGCGCGGCCTCGCTGCGGACCACCTCGAACACTCGGTGCAGCGGGGTCTTGCGGAAATCGGTCATGTTGATCGAAACCTGCGCCAGTCCGCGCTCCCCGAGCAGCACGCCCATCGCCTTGACGTAGCGCAGACCGCCGCTGCTGTGACGGATGGCCCGGGCGATCTGGCGCGCCACCTCGACGTCGCCGGTCGCCAGGTTGATGTTGTAGGCGATCAGGAATTCGCGCGCCCCCACGGCCATGCAGCCCGCGGTAGGATGGACCCGTTCAGGCCCGAAATCCGGCTTCCAGCGCGGGTCCTTGATCTTTTCCGCGAAACCTTCGAACTCCCCCTTGCGCAGAGCCGCGAGGTCGCGCCGGTGCTCGGCGGTCGCCGCCTCCTCGTAGAGATAGACCGGGACACCGTGGCGATGAGCGATCTCGGCGCCAATCTCCTTCGCAAGCCGGACGCAGTCCTCCATGGTGGCGCCGCGAACGGGGATCAGGGGGACGACGTCGAGCGCTCCCATCCGGGGATGTCCGCCCTGATGGGACGTCAGATCGATCCGCTCAACGCAGACCGCGGCAAGCGCCAGGAGAGCGTTGCGCAGGGCGGCGGAATCCCCGGCCAACGTCAGCACGGAGCGGTTGTGGTCCGCGTCCGAGGAGAGATCGAGTACCCGCACCGGGCCGCTGGCGCGGACCGACTCCACGATGGCCTTGATGACCTCCGCTCTCCGCCCCTCGCTGAAGTTGGGAACGCTCTCGATAATCGTCACGCGGACTCCAGGTGGACCCTGCGATCGGGGTCAGGGGCCATCAAAGCCGGCACGCGAAAGCGCCTCGACCAGCAGACGCGGGTCCTTTTTCATCGATCCGTCCCATTCGCGCGCCAGCCGGTGCGCCGGGCAGCCCCCCTCACCGCCCAGGCGGCGGTCGAGAAGGTCGAGATGGGCGGCCTCCTCGGGCACGCCCTGGTTGTTCAGTCCCTGCCGCGCCAGGCGCACCAGCTCGGTCAGCGCGTCGCGCACCAGCGTGCCCGCGCGGGCGCCGGCCTCAGCCTTCGATTCCGCGACGGGCAGGCGGGCCCCGGGTCCCTTCTTGCAGACCTCGTCGAGCAGATGGTTCCTCTCGCGGACGCTCATGTCGCGCACCAGGCCCCACGCCAGCCTCCTGGACGCGCCGTCGTAAAGCAGGCCCTTCCAGAGGGCCGCAAGGGCCATGCAGGAGGCGGGATCGCCCGAATCGGCGCCGCGGACCTCGATGTAGTGCTTCAGGCGCACCTCCGGGAACAGGGTCGTCAGATGGGTCTGGAAGTCGGCGACCGTGGCCCTCTGCCCGTCGAACCCCTTGCGGATGAACTTCCGGAACGACATGCCCTGGGCCGGCTTCAGATCGTCGCCCTGCGCCACGAAGAACATCGGAACGTCGAGCGCATACTCGAGGTAGTCTCCAAATCCCGCCCCGTCCTTGAACACGAACGGCAGGATGCCGCACCGGTCCGGGTCGGTGTCGCGCCAGGCCCAGGCCCTGGCGGTCAGCATTCCATTGTCCATTCCCTCGGTGAGGGGTGAGTTGGCGTAGAGGGCCGTAATCAGTGGCGAGAGCCCCATGGCGGTCCGCATCTTGTCCATGGCGTCCGCCTCGCTGCTGTAATCCAGGTTGATCTGGATGCAGGCGGTCTGCTTCATCATGATGTGTCCCCGGCCGCCCCGGCGCGGCAGGTAGTCCTTCATGATCGCGTAGCGTTTCTTGGGGATCCACGGGATCGAGTCGAGCGGCGCAATCGGCTGCAACCCGACGCCGAGCCAGGCGATGCCGAGCGGCTGCGACAGTCCGTCGATTTCGGTGACAAACGCCTGCAGCTCCGCGCGCGCGTCGGAAAGTCCCCGGTGGACGGCTCCCGAGAGCTCCATCTGCCCGCCGGGCTCGAGGGTGATGCGGGTTCTTCCTTTCGTGGCGCCGAAAAGAAATCCGGCTTCCTCGTTGGGCGTCCATCCGCGATCGACGACGAGGCGCCGGAGGATCTCCGCGACCGACGCGGGACCGTCGTAGGGTATGGGAGCGCCCGTGTCCCGGATGACGCCGAATCGCTCGTACTCGATGCCGATGCCCCAGCGTTCGCGCGGCTTCGAGCCCAGCTCGAAGTACCCGTGCAGGTCGTCCTCTTTGGTGATGATCGCGGTCAGGTCCATCGGTTCCTCGGGGCGGATTCTATCATCGTTGGCGACCGCTCAAGGGAAACCCGCGGGGGCGGGAGAGTCGCCGGAACACGTAAAAGGACGGGGGGAGAGCGGGTGCTCAGCCGATCGAGCGCCGGGCGCCCATCGGGTCGGAGTCCCGGTTCGAGCGCAGGCGGCTCCACTCCTCGTAGCGCTCCATGTAGAGGCGGGTGATGTCCTCGCCCGGCAGGCCGAGGCAGGCGGCATACTGTCTGAGGAAGCCGCGGACGAAGACCGCGGGAGGCAGGTCTCCAAAGCGCTCCTCCTCGAGGGCCTGCAGGTGCGTCGTGCGTATCTTCGTGCGCGCCGAGATGGCTTCGAGAGGTTGCTGCTGGCGCTGGCGCTCGGTGCGCAATTCGGGCCCGTTGGAAGGAAGCCCTGACGGTCCGGGACTTTCGGTGCTCTTCCCGGGCGGTGGACCCTGCGGCGGTGAGGTCGCAGGGTCGCCGGGGGCTTCCGCGGCCGGGCCGGGAGACTTCCGGGGCCCCGAAAGGTCGGAGTGCGGCCCTCGAAGCTGCTCGGGCCTGAGCGCCCCGGCTTCGATCATCTGCCGGTCGTAAACCGCACGGCTCTCGAGGAAAATCAGCGTCCGGTAGGCGTTTTCGATGCGTGCCTGTATCTCGCGCAGCGCCGGAGCCTCGATCACGGTTGAGAGGTACGTCGTCTCCGGGTCGTACGTCCGCTTGAGGATCTGGTAGGCCTGCTGCACTTCCCTGGCGGAGGCCTTGGGAACCACCTCGAGGACCCTGTAATTGTCGATCGTTTCGAGGTCCTCCCATTCCTCATCGGAGCGCACCGGCGTCCCAAGCGTCGTCAGCAGACGGGTGGCGATTTTGGCGAGCGATTTCGTGGCCGCCGTGTTCGGGTACTGCTGGGAGAGCGACCGGCGCTTCTGCACCGTCTGCAGCACCGACGGGTCGTGCTCCACCAGTCCGGCGCTCTGCAGCGTCAGGCCGAAGCACTTCCTGAACCCGCTTGCCACGGCAGGGACCGCCTCCTCATCCGCGGCCTGGCGCACCTGGTTCAGGAGGAGGTGGAGCCGCGTCCGTCGCACCGCGACAGCGACCGCCTCCCGCGCGGCCGGGTCGATCGCGGCGATCCGGAGCATCAATGCGCGGAAGGAGGCCCGATCCGGGTCGGTCCCGGCCTGGCGCACCTTCTCGGCAAGCGCCGCGCGGGCGTCGGCGCCCAGGGCCTCCGTCAGGCAGCGCCGCAGGTGCGCCTCCGTGAAAAGAAAGACACCCTCAAGCGCCGAGGGCTCCGGAGTGCCGACGAGGATCCCGAGGTTCGCCGCGGCGAAAGCGGCCATCGTCGCGGGGCCGCGCCCCGAGCCGCAGTCGATGAGGATGGAGTCCGCCAGAAGGGTTCCGAACTGGGAGACGATCTGCCCGACGAACGCGACGGGGTCAGTCTTCAACTCCCCCCGCTGCAGGCCGCCGATCAGCCTGAGGTGGTGCGCCGGGGTCTCGAAGGTCAGCTCGGTCAGCGAGGTGATGGAGCCGTGCGCGAAATCCTGGAGCGACCGTGGAAGCCGCGCGTAGCCCAGGTGGTTGTGTAGGTTGCTTCCCTGGAGATCGAGGTCCACGAGGACCACCCGATGGCCCGAGCGCGCCAGATGGATGCCGAGATTGGCCGCCAGCAGAGACCGGCCTACGCCGCCCTTACCCCCCGCCAGGGCCCACACCGTGGGCCGCGCCGGACGCGCCGCGGCGTCGGTTCGGGTTGACGCCGCGTTTTTCTGCGCCTCCGGCCTGTTACCGTCGGTGAGCGTCATCAGGCCACCTTGTCGGCGATGTCCTTCTCCTCGAACTCCTCGCCGTTATAGGAGATCAGGCGGAGTTTCTCGTCCACCACCGTCTCGAGGTTGATCGGGCGCCCCCAGATCTGCTGGATGTTCCGGAGCGTCTCCCGGGCATAGTCGTGCTTGAGCTCCAGGCCCTGGGGGTCGTGCTTCAGCAGCAACTCCCCCTTGTTGCGGAAGTTGCCGTCGGTGACCGAGATGATCGGCTGCCCCAGGTTGGTGAGCTGGAACAGCAGGCGCTGCTTGACCTTCCGGAATTCGCGGTCGCTGATCTGGTACATGCCGGTCTTGGGGTTGTAATCGTAAAGGAAGAGTTTCTGCTCGTGGCAGAACTCCTCGGTGAGGTAGTTGTCGATGAAGGTCACGTCGTTGCAGAACCGGCGCACCTCGAAAATCTTCTCCCGTCCGAGCCCCAGCTTGCGGTCCCAGCGGGCCCTCTCGACCAGATCCTCGCAATCGTCGAACTCCTTGCCGTACCGTCCCTTGTTCCACCGGTCCTCGATGTGCCGGTAGAGCTCGACACCCAGCTTGTAGGGGTTCAGCCGCCCGCTGCGGCCACCGAGGGTGCCGGAGTGATGGTCGGCGTAGTCGATCACCTCGGCGTCGGTCAACACTTTCTCGGTCATGAGCTTCGAGTGCCAGTAGGTCGCCCATCCCTCGTTCATGATCTTCGTCTGGGCCTGCGGAGTGAAATAGTAGGCCTCGTCCCGGACGATCGCGAGCACGTCCCGCTGCCAGTTCTTGAGCGGCGCGTGCTCGAGTAGGAACCTCAGGACGTCCCGGGAGGGGTTCTCCGGGAAGTGCTTGAGCCGGCGGGTTTCCTCCTCCATCTTCAGCCTCTGGGCCTCCATCATCGCAGGGGGGTTGATGAAGTCGTTCATGTACGACTTGCTCTTCATCCGCCGGACGGCCGGCCTGTGGCCTTCTTCCTGTACGCGCGGGCGGTCGCGGACGATGAACGGGGCATGCGGGTCGATCAGGTTCTCCAGGGACAGGCAGGTGTCGACGAAGCTCTCGACCGTCTCGACGCCGAACTTGTCCATGGAGCGCCGGATGCGCGTGGCGTGGTTCGCCATGTCGTCCATCATCTTGCGGTTGGTCTTGGAGAACGAGAAGTTGTTTTTGAAGAAATCGCAGTGGGCATAGACGTGGGCCATGACGAGCTTCTGGTCGACCTGGGCGTTGCATTGCAGGAGGTAGGCGTAGCAGGGGTCGTTGTTGATGACCATCTCGTAGATCTTGGACAGACCGTAGGCGTAGGACTTGGAAAGGTATTCGTACTCCATGCCGAAGCGCCAGTGCGGGTACCGCGTCGGAAAGCCGCCGTAGGCCGCCACCTGGTTGAGGCTGCGGTAGTCGAGGATTTCGAAGATGACGGGGAAGAAATCGAGCCCGTAGGACCGGGCATGGGCCTCGATCTCCTCCTGGAGCTGGGACAGATCCGGGGGCAGAGACGCCACGGCTAGACCCCCTTCCCCAGGAACTCCTTGATCGACTCGTAGATCCCGTCCTTGTTCTCGATCTTGGACAGGGCCACCTGCTCCTCTCCGGCCAGGGCCTCCTTCATGTCGACGAGGAACTGGCCGGTGCCGTACGGACTCTCCACCTGGCCGTAGCAGAACAGGTTGACACGCGGCAGGAGTTGCTTCCTGAGGATGGAGATGCACTCCTCCGTGTCCCCCTGCGACCAGTTGTCACCGTCGGAAAAGTGCAGACAGTAAATGTTCCATTCGTCGGAGGGGTATTCGAGCTCGATCATCTTCGAGCACATCTTGTAGGCCGCTGATATCACGGTCCCGCCCGACTCCCGCGTATGGTAGAAGGTCTCCCGGTCCACCTCGCGCGCCTCGGCGTCATGGATGATGTAACGGATCTCGACTCCCCGGTAGTGGTGCCGCAGCCACGTGTCGATCCAGAACGACTCGATCCGGACGATCTCCTTCTGCTCCTCGCCCATCGAGCCCGACACATCCATCATGTAGATGATGGCCGCGTTCGCCTGCGGCACGACGGAGCTCTTCCAGGTCCGGTACCGCCGGTCCTGGCGGATGGGAATCAGGATCGGGTTGTCCGGACGGTATGTGCCGGTCGAGATGGCCCGCTTGAGGGTCTCCTTGTAGGTCCGCTTGAAGTGGCGCAGCGTCTCGGGGCCGTGCTTGGCGATGCCGGTGTAGCGGTCCTTGGCCGAGACGATGTTCTTCCGCCCGCGCGGCCGGATGGCGGGCAGCTCGAGCTCCTCACCGAGCATCTCGGCGAGCTCGTCGAGTGTCACATCGACCTCGAGCAGGTGATCGCTGGGGAGGTTTCCGGCGCCCTGGCGGTTCCCTTCCGTGTCGCCGGGGCCGAGGACGGTTCCGACCGCGCCGTCGCCCTGGCCGACGCCCCCGGTCTGCTTGTGGCCGTAGATGAACTGGGGGATGCTGATCTGGGGCAGGGGAATCGAGATCAGGTCCTTGCCGCGGCGGCCGATCAGCTCGCCGCTGCTGATGTGCTTGCGGAGATCCTTCTTGATCTTGCCCCGCACAATCTGCCTGAACCGGTTGTGATCCTGATCAATGCGGAGGATCATCGGGTCATCTCCCGAAAACGAACGCCCCTAAAAGACCCCGGGCGCTGTCACCGGGACCCATCAGGGGCGGCCCGCCGGGGAGCATCAGTCGCGCGTGTCGCCCCGTGCGAAGATGCTGGCCACGTAATTCAGGACATCGGTGGCGCAGATGTCGCAGTAGCCGTAGTCCTTCTTCAGGCGGCTCTTCACGACATCGATCTTCTCCTGGGTGTCCTTGTCCACCACCGAGGAAACAAGGGAGGTCAGCTTGATCGAGTCCTTCTGATCCTCGAAGAGCTTCAGCTCCAGCGCCTTGTGGAGCCTCTCGTTGGTCTTGTAATTGAAGGTCTTCCCCTCGACGGCCAGCGCCCCGATGTAGTTCATTATCTCGCGGCGGAAATCGTCCTTGCGGTTGTCGGGGATCTCGATCTTCTCCTCGATGGACCGCATCAGCCGATCATCGGGCTCCTCGTCCTGCCCGGTGTACTTGTTACGGACACGCTCCTTCTGCGTGTACGCCTTCACATTGTCGATGTAGTTGCTGCAGAGGCGCGAGATGGCCTCCTCGTCGGCCGAGATCGCCCGCTGGACCTCGTTCTTGGCGATGTCCTCGTACTCCTGCTTCACGACACCCAGGAGATCGCGGTAGCGCTTCCGGAGCTCCTCGGAGGTGATGAGCGAATGGTGCCTCAGGCCCGATTCCAACTCGTTCAGCACCATGAAGGGATTGATGCATCCCTCGCCCTTGTCGGAGACGAGCGAGTTGCTGATCTTGTCCTGGATGTAGCGGGGAGAGATGCCGTCCATGCCCTCGCGCATGGCCTCCTTGCGAAGCTCCTTGATGTTGTCCTCTGTGAATCCCGGCAGCGTCTTGCCGTTGTAGAGCCTCAGCTTCTGCAGAAGCGTCAGGTCGGCCTTCTTGGGCTCCTCGAGCCGGGTCAGGACACCCCACATCGAAGCCATCTCCAGGGTGTGGGGCGCGATGTGCTTTCCCTTGATCCGCGAAGGGTTGTAGTCCTTCTCGTAGATCTTGATCTCTTCGGACAGCTTGGTGATGTACGGGATGTCGATTTTGACGGTCCGGTCCCGCAGCGCCTCCATGAACTCGTTGTGCTGGAGCTTGCGGTACTCCGGCTCGTTGGTGTGCCCGATGATCACCTCGTCGATGTCGGTCTGAGCGAACTTCTTGGGCTTGATCTTGTGCTCCTGGGACGCTCCCAGCAGGTCGTAGAGGAACGCCACGTCGAGCTTGAGCACCTCGATGAACTCGATCACGCCGCGGTTCGCGACGTTGAACTCGCCGTCGAAATTGAACGCGCGCGGGTCGGAATCCGAGCCGTATTCGGCGATCTTGCGGTAGTTGATGTCGCCCGTCAGCTCGGTCGAGTCCTGGTTCTTCTCGTCCTTGGGCTGGAAGGTGCCTATCCCGATGCGATCCTTCTCGGAGAGGATCAGCCGGCGTACCCGGACATGGGAGACGATCTTGGTCCAGTCCCCTCCGTACCTCAGGGTGAGCTCCTTGTGGTACTGGCGGCAGCAGGGGCAGAGATCACCGTCGATCAGCACCCTGTCGCCATCGGGACGGCCCTCGTTGAGCATCCGCAGGACCTCGGCACGCAGGTCGGTCGGCACGAGATGCAGCGGTTCCTCGTGCATGGGGCAGGGGATGACCTCGGTCGTCTGGTCGGAGCGCTTGCGGCTGATCTCCCCGTCCAGCACCCAGGAAAAGGTGTACAGCGCTCCCTCGGGTGTCTTGGAGTAGTCCTCGAGTCCCTTCTTCAGGACCCGCACGATGGTCGATTTCGACGAGCCGACAGGACCGTGCAGAAGGAGCACGCGTTTCTCGGTGCCGTAGCGCTGGGCGGCCGACTTGAAGACGTTCGCTAGCTTCTGGAGCGGCACATCGAGACCGAACACGGCGTCGATCCCTCCGCGGTCCGCGTCATCGAAGAAGTTGTAGTGGACAATCTTTTTCCTGTACTCGAAGTACTCGCGAGTGCCCTTCGCCAGGATCATGTCGTAGATGCGCTGGAAGGCGCTGCGTGTGACCTTCTGGTTGTGGCGGACTATTTGAAGATACTCTTCGAAGCTTCCCTCCCAGTGCTGGTCGCGGAAGCCCCGCAGATCCTGGAGCCTGCCAATCATCTGCACAATCTCGGAGCCCGTCGGTCCCTGAGGAACCGGCTTGGTCTCCTTTTCCACCGGCCGGTTGCCTGTCGAATAGGGCGTATCTTTTTGATAGGCCATGGTTTCCTCGACTCAAGAATCCTCGACACCCAATATAAGTCTCAGTCAAGGAATTGTCAAAACCTTTTGACACTTTTCGTCGTAGCCTGTTCTCGTGACGGCCGTGCGTTGTTGACAGTCTGCCGGACTTGCCGCTAACATCCGCGGCATCCCAGAGGGGGACTGTGGATCCACAGGCCCTGAATCGTGCGTGTGAAGACGAGTTGCGGGAGGTGCTCGGAAGCCCTTCCCTGCGCGGCGAGGAGTTGAAATCCGCCATCGCGACGCTGGGGGTCCGCCGTGGCATCGAGCCGTTCCGCGCCGGCCTCTGGCTGCTTGCCCGCATAGACCAGAGCGAGGAGGAGGCGCGCGCGGTTTTCGATGCGGTGGAATTGCAGCGCGGACTCCTGCAGGAGCGGCTCGGAAGGGATCCTGGGCTGGCGGTGGCCGCCCTCGATTCGGTCCTGAGCCCCGATGGCTCCGCGCGCCTGGCCACGCAGCGGCAGGGACCGCGCGCCGGATTCGGCATTTCGGCGGACGGCGGGGTCCCGGAAACACCGTCGTTCGATGAACTGCTCGGATTTGAGGTGCGCCGGGCGGCGCGCTTCCGTGAACCGCTGGCGCTTCTGGTACTGGCTCCCGATCGGAGCGCGGACGACCCCCCACTCATGTCCCAGGCCGCCGCGATCCTCGGTCAGGCGCTGCGCGATACCGATCAGGCCGCCAGGATCCTGCCGGCTGGCTATGTCGCGATCCTCCCCTCGACTCCCGCGGCCAGCGCGCTCGACGCGGCCGACCGGCTGAGGGAGAGCCTCCTCGCCGCGACCGGAGTTGCCTGGAGCGCCGGCGTGGCCGCAGCCCCCGATCTCCCGTGGGAGCCGGAGGCCCTGGCGCGCGGCGCCCGGGAGGCTCTCCGATCAGCCTGGCTATCAGGCGGGCAGCAGGTCGCCCCCCATCGCGCGGAACGGCGCGCCCATCCGCGTCGCCCCGCCGGAGACCGCGTCGCCGCGGTACTGCGCAGGGACGGTCTCGACCGGGAGATGATCCTCGCCGATCTCTCGATGGGGGGAGCGCTCCTCGGCGTGAATGAGCGTTTGTCGCCGGGAAGCGAGGTCCTGGTGGCGCTGCGCGAGACAAGCGCCCGCCCGAGGAAGGCCGAGGTCCTGTCCCGCGTCGTGCGGGTCGATCGGAACCCGCCCGACGCCGGAGGCGCCCCCTGGAGGACGGCGGTTTGCTTCGTGGCCGGCTCCAAGGATCGCCTGAAGGTCGCGGGGCTCCTGGCGGACCTCCCCGCGCCTTCCTCCCGCGGCCCGGAGCACCCATGATCACCTCCGAGGAGGCCGCGCATTACAAGGACGAGCTTCTCGCGGTCCTTCGCGAGGACGCGCATAACGAGGAGCGCATCCTCAAGCGGCTCGATCAGATTCGCACCCAGGGAAGTGTCCAGGCGCACGCGGCGCTCCTTCTCATCCTCACCCAACTGCCGTTCGAGGAGTCCGAGGCTCGCCGGCACTGGGAGGCCATCCTGGAGCACCGGCGCGCGATCGCCGGAATGCTGCAGCGCGAGGTTGGCCTGCGCGTGGCGATCCTGGATTATTTCCTGAACGTCAACCGGCAACTCTCCGGTCCCCGCAGCATCGATCTGCTCCTGACCGATCGGCAGGAGCCCTCCGCGCTCGTGGATCGCGCCACCGGGCTCTGGACCGCGCGCCAGTTCCTCTCCTCCCTCCAGAAGGAGACCCGCAGGGCCAAGCGATACGGCCTCGAACTTTGCGTGCTGTATGCCGACCTGGACGACTTCCGCGAGGTGAACGAGCGCCACGGAGATCTCGTCGGAAGCATTCTCCTGCGTGAGTTCGCAATTCTTCTGAAGAATAAGATTCGTGACATCGACATGGCGGCCCGCATGGCTGGGGAGGAGTTTGGGTTGATCCTTCCCGAGACCGAGCGTATCGGCGGCTACCTCGTGGCGGAGCGCATCCGCAGGGAGATGGAGCGCCACTTCCTGCGCCGCGACATCGACGGGCGCCCGATCGCGCTGACCGTGACGATC
>JANMQK010000298.1:0-5256 GCA_031370485.1 Acidobacteriota bacterium
GACCCGGAGGATGTCGTGCGGGTCGCGCGGCCCGTCGATGAGGGGCGCCCCGGCGCGCACGCGCTCTTCTTCCTGAAGATTGATATGCACGCCCTTCGGCACCTCGTACTCGCGCGTCTCGCCGGTCTCGTTGTCCGCGACGATGATCTGCCGCTTGCCCTTCACCACCTCGCCGTAGCGCACGACCCCGTCGATCTCCGAGATGACCGCGGGTTCCTTGGGACGGCGGGCCTCGAACAGCTCGACGACGCGCGGCAGGCCGCCGGTGATGTCCTTGGTCTTCGTGGTCTCGCGCGGGATCTTGGCCAGGATGGTCCCCGGCGAGACGGTGTCCTTGTCCCGCGTCATCAAGTGGGCCTTGGCCGGCAGCAGGTACTCCTTGATGGTCTTGCCGGTCTTCGCGTCCTTCACCACGATCTTCGGCTGCTTGGTCTCGTCGTCCGATTCCAGGATCACGGGGTGGGCGAAACCGGTGACCTCGTCCACTTCCTCCTTCATCGTCACGTTCTCGATCACGTCCTTCATGTGGACGAGCCCGCCGACCTCCGTGAGGATGGGCAGCGTGTAGGGGTCCCATTCGACGAGCAGGGCGCCCGGCTCGACGGTCTGTGCGTCGGTGACCTTGAGGGTCGCGCCATAGGCGATCGAGTAGCGCTCCTTCTCCCGGCCCTTGGCGTCCTGGATGACCAGCGAACCGGTGCGGTTGGTGACCACCAGGTCCCCGCCCTTGCCGCGGACAGTCGAGAGGTTGATGAAGTTGATCAGGCCGGGGTTCTTGGCCTCCTGCCGCGACTGCTCGGCCCCGCCGGCCGCGGTTCCCCCGATGTGGAAGGTCCGCATCGTCAGCTGCGTTCCCGGCTCGCCGATGGACTGGGCTGCGATCACGCCGACCGCCTCGCCCAGCTCGACCATGCGGCCGGTGGCGAGGTTCCTGCCGTAGCAGCGGACGCACACACCGCGCCGGGTCTCGCAGGTGAGCACCGAGCGGATCTTGGCCTTCTCGAGACCCGCCGACTGGATCTCGTTGGCGAGGTTCTCGTCGAACTCCTGGTTGGCCCGCACCAGCAAATCGCCCGTGAGCGGGTCGTAAATGTCCTCCATGGCGACGCGCCCGACCAGGCGGTCGCGCAGCGGCTCGATGACCTCTCCGCCCTCGACGATCGCTGTGACGTCGATCCCCTCGATCGTCTGGCAGTCGTCCTCCGAGATGATGACGTCCTGCGCCACGTCCACGAGGCGCCGGGTGAGGTACCCGGAGTCCGCGGTCTTGAGCGCCGTGTCCGCCAGGCCCTTGCGGGCGCCGTGCGTCGAGATGAAGTACTGGAGGACGTTCAGCCCCTCGCGGAAGTTCGACGTAATCGGCGTCTCGATGATCTCGCCGGACGGCTTGGCCATCAGGCCGCGCATGCCCGCGAGCTGGCGCATCTGCTGCTTCGACCCCCTGGCTCCCGAGTCGGCCATCATATAAATGGGGTTGAACTCGCCGCCGCTGTGGTCGATCTTCTGCATCTGCTTGAACATCGCCTCGGAGATCTTCTCGGTGACCTCCGACCAGATCGCGATGACCTTGTTGTACCGCTCGCCGCCCGTGATGGCGCCTTCGCGGTACTCGACGTCGACGGCGTCCTGCGCATCGCGCGCTCCGTTGACCAGGGTCTTCTTGGCCTCGGGGATCACCATGTCGTCGATGCCGATGCTGATTCCGGCCTTCGTCGCGTAGAGGAAGCCGAGGGTCTTCAGCTCGTCCACCATCTTCACCGTGGTCTCGTTGCCGAAGCTCAGGTAGCAGAACTGGACCAGCTGCCCGAGCCCTTTTTTCTTGAGGATGCCGTTGATGAACGGCACGTTCTCCGGGAGATGGTCGTTGAACAGGATGCGGCCCACCGTTGTACTGATGAGCTGCTTGTCGACCGACTGGATCTCGGTGTGCAGGATTTCCTGATCGTCGTAGACGGTGGTCAGGTCGATGAGCTGTCCCGTATAGCGCACGCGCACGCCCGCGAGCAGCTCGACCGCGCCGTTCTCGAGCGCCAGGAGCGCCTCCTCGGACGAACCGAAGATCCGCCCCTCTCCCCGCGCGCCCGGCTTGTGCTTGGTCAGGTAGTAGACGCCGAGCACGATGTCCTGCGTCGGGACCACGACCGGCTGCCCGTTGGCGGGTGACAGGAGGTTCTGCGAGCTCAGCATCAGCACCTGGGCCTCGATCTGGGCCTTGGGCGAGAGCGGGATGTGGACCGCCATCTGGTCGCCGTCAAAGTCGGCGTTGAACGCGGTGCAGACGAGCGGGTGGATCTTGATCGCCTTCCCCTCGATCAGCACCGGCTCGAAGGCCTGGATGCCGAGGCGGTGAAGCGTGGGCGCGCGGTTCAGCAGGACCGGATGCTCCTGGATGACCTCCTCCAGGAAATCCCAGACCTTCGGCTTCTGCATCTCGACCATCTCCTTCGCGGCCTTGATGGTCGAGACCAGCCCCTCCTGCTCGAGCTTGTTGTAGATGAACGGCTTGAAGAGCTCGAGGGCCATCTTCTTCGGCAGCCCGCACTGGTGAAGCTTCAGCTCGGGGCCGACCACGATGACCGAGCGCCCCGAGTAGTCGACGCGCTTGCCGAGCAGGTTCTGCCGGAACCGCCCCTGCTTGCCCTTGAGGGTGTCGGACAGCGACTTGAGCGGCCTGTTGTTCGTCCCCCGGAGGACCCTGCCCCGGCGGCCGTTGTCGAACAGGGCGTCACCGCCTCCTGCAGCATCCGCTTCTCGTTGCGGATGATGACCTCGGGCGCGCGCAGCTCGAGGAGCTTCTTCAGCCGGTTGTTGCGGTTGATCACCCGGCGGTAGAGGTCGTTCAGATCGGAGGTCGCGAAGCGGCCCCCGTCGAGCGGCACCAGCGGCCGGAGCTCGGGGGGGATGACCGGAATCACGTCCAGGATCATCCATTCGGGCTTGTTCCCGGATTTCCGGAAGGCGTCGGCGACCTTGAGCCGCTTGGCGAACTTGAGCTTCTTCTGGGCCGAGGTCTCGGTCTTCATCTTCACGCGCATCTCGAGCGCAAGCTCTTCGACACGGACCCTGCGGAGCAGCTCCTTGATCGCCTCCGCCCCCATCTTGGCGATGAAGCGGTCGCCGCACTCCTCGCGGAGCTTGCGATACTGCTCCTCCGTGATGAGCTCCTTCTCCTTTAGCGGCGCATCCGCCGGGTCGATGACGACGTACGCCTCGAAATAGAGTACCCGCTCCAGGTCACGGAGCGCGATGTCGAGCAGGTGCCCGATGCGGCTCGGGAGCCCCTTGAAGAACCAGACGTGGCTCACCGGCGAGGCCAGCTCGATGTGCCCCATCCGCTCGCGGCGCACCTTGCTCTGCGTCACCTCGACACCGCACTTGTCGCACACGACACCGCGGTGCTTCATCCTCTTGAACTTTCCGCACAGGCACTCCCAGTCGCTCACCGGGCCGATGATCTTGGCGCAGAAGAGGCCGTCCCTCTCCGGCTTGAATGTGCGGTAGTTGATGGTCTCGGGCTTCGTGACCTCCCCGTAGGACCAGGAGCGGATCTTCTCGGGAGAGGCCAGCGAGATGCGGATCGACTGAAAATCGTTGATGGTCCTCGCCTTGTCCGAGAAGGGGGAGCTCTTGCTCATCGGGCGGAACCCTTCGGTGTAGGGTCTCATCGAGCGCCTCCTTCCGTGCCGCCGGTTCGGGCGGTATCGCCTGCCCTCAGTTCGATGTCCAGACACAGGCTCTGCAGCTCGCGCACCAGGACGTTGAACGACTCAGGGAGCCCCGGGTCCACCGTGGTTTCCCCCTTCACCAACGATTCGTAGATCTTGGTGCGACCATACACATCGTCCGATTTCACCGTCAGAAGCTCCTGCAGGATGTGGGCGGCACCGTAGGCCTCGAGGGCCCAGACTTCCATCTCGCCGAACCGCTGGCCTCCGAACTGGGCCTTGCCGCCCAGCGGCTGTTGCGTGATGAGCGAGTAGGGCCCGATGCTGCGGGCGTGGATCTTGTCATCGACCAGGTGGGACAGCTTCATCATGTAGATATACCCCACGCACACCTTCTGGTCGAAAGCCTCGCCGGTTTTCCCGTCGAACAGCGCCGTCTTGCCGTTTGTGGGCAGGTTTGCCTGCTTGAGATAGTCCTTGATCTCGTATTCGCTCGCGCCGTCGAAGACCGGGGTCGAGAAGTGCAGCCCCAGCGCCTGCGCGGCCCAGCCAAGATGCGTCTCGAGGATCTGGCCGACGTTCATCCGCGAGGGGACGCCCAGCGGGTTCAGTACGATTTCGACGGGCGTGCCATCCGGCAGGTAGGGCATGTCCTCGGGCGGCAGGATCCGGGCGATGACTCCCTTGTTCCCGTGCCGGCCGGCCATCTTGTCGCCGACGTTGAGCTTGCGTTTCATCGCGACGTAGACCTTGACCAGCTTGATGACGCCCGGAGACAACTCGTCCCCCTTCCGGAGCTGGGCGATTTTCTCCTCGTGGAGACGCCGGAGGATCTGGATCTTGCGCTCGGTGCGCTCCTCGATCTCGCGGATCTCGTCGACCTCTCCCTTGTGGGAATCGACCTCCACCCGCATCAGGTCGTCCATCGTCAGTTTCGCCATCGTGGCGGCGTCCAGGACGGCCCCCTTGGGCAGGAGCTCCCTTTTCTTCCGCTTCTCGGTCAGCGGCGCATTGAGCTTCTTGCCGTCGAGGATCTCCGTGATCCGGTTGCGGTTCTCTTCCTTGAGGATCCGGATCTCGTCGTTCAGGTTCTTTTCCATCCGGGCGATCTGCTCTTCCTCGATCTGCAGCGCGCGGCCGTCCTTCTCGACCCCCTTGCGGCAGAAGATCTTGACGTCCACGATCGTGCCTTCGATCCCCGGGGGCGTCGTGAGCGAGGCGTCGCGCACGTCACCCGACTTCTCGCCGAAGATCGCGCGCAGCAGCTTCTCCTCGGGCGTCAGTTGGGTCTCCCCCTTCGGCGTCACCTTCCCGACCAGGATGTCCGAGGGACGGACGTGCGCCCCGATCCGGATGATCCCCGATTCGTCGAGGTCCTTGAGGAAGTCCTCCGAGACGTTGGGAATGTCACGGGTGATCTCCTCGGGCCCAAGCTTCGTGTCGCGCGACTCGATCTCGAATTCCTGGATGTGGATCGAGGTGAAGTAGTCATCGGTGACCATCTTCTCCGACACCAGGATGGCGTCCTCGAAGTTGTACCCACGCCACGGCATGAAGGCGACCAGTACGTTGCGGCCGAGGGCCAGCTCCC
>JANMQK010000065.1:0-4129 GCA_031370485.1 Acidobacteriota bacterium
CACGAACCCGTCCACGCGTCCCGTCGACTTGCGCGCCAACACGATCGCGAGCAAGTGGTTCGAGACGATCGCCAGGAACTTCGGTCGTTTCAGCGCTGGTGGCGCCGATCCTTCGAAATGCTCGCCCGGGTCGAGGCGCAGGTACTCGGCCACATGGCTCGCGTCGCCCTCGCCCTCGAAGCGTCGCTTCGCCTCCCGTCCCTCGGCGAGCGCGTCGAGCGCACCCGGGAGCTCGCGCGGGATGTCCGCGCCCATCAGGAGGTAGTCCACGCCGGCGAGCATCCGCGGCCACCCCGGGAATGGGGAAGCGCTGCATCAAGCTCCGCAGGTGCCCGCCGACGTCACCGTCCTGCAGGCGGCGAACGAACAACGAACCGATGCAGGTGCCCGAGACCTCGCCCAGTTGGCCGCGGCGCGACACCGCGCGGGCCAGCGGCCAACCCGAGATGCCGATACCCATCCCGCCCTGGATGAGGGAGGTCCAGGTTGGTGAAGCCGCGGCGGCTTCGAACATGCGGGCTCTCCAAAGAGGGGGCAGATGCTGAACCCAGGCCACGCCCATATCGGACGATAGCTCCGACGCCAAGCGCGGACACGCAGCGCGCTCGGTCACCGGACGCCGAGCGATCTCGCTCGGCAGCACGCGGTAGTCTCAAACCCGCAGCGGCTGGCATCCTGATTTGTACTATCGCCGGGGCTACGTCACCGGGTTCTCGGGATGAAATGCCAGGCGAACCTCGCCATCTCATCCAAGGGAGGCCTTTGACCCGCACGACCCCCTTGGGCATCATCGCGGGGAACTCGAGGAGGGGATCAAGCCTCCCCCCTGGCGTCAGGGGAGGATTCCCGGCGGCGCGCAGGGCGAACCCGCAGTCCGTGCTTGGGAAGACGTTCACCTTGGGAGCCATGATGTCGAACGAGTTGTGCTTCGTCGTGGTGCCCTTCGGCCGCAAGCAAGCTGCAGCAGGCGTCTGGATCGACTTCGATAGCGTCTACCGCGACCTCATCGCGCCCGCCATCAAAGACGCTGGCCTCGATGCCATCCGCGCAGATCAGGAGGGGCTCAGCGGGGTCGCTCACAAGCCGATGTTGGAGCAGTTGCTCCTGTGTCACGTTGCGCTCGCGGACCTGACAGCGGCCAGCGCGCAGGTTTTCTACGAGTGCGGCGTTCGACATGCCGTCCGCCCACACAGCACGGTGCTGCTCCTCGCCGCGGGTGGGCCGCTGCCGTTTGATGTGGAGGGCATTCGCTGCATTCCCTACCAGCCTGGAGCCGACGGCAAGCCGCAGGATGTCGACGGCACGCGAAAGGCGATCGCCGACGCGTTGCGGGCGGCCCGGTCTGCTGGCCTCGATAGCCCCGTCTTCCAACTCGCCGGCGGGGGTCCGGCACCACAACTTGATCGCTCAAGAACAGGCGTGTTTCGCGAGCAGGCGGGGTACAGCCAAGAAATGAGGGAGCGTCTTGCGCAGGCGAGAACTCGGAATGAGGGCGGTCTCGAGGGTCTGCGCGCGCTCGAGGCTGAGCTAGGGGACGTCTCCGATGTAGAGGTCGGAGTCGTTATCGATCTCTTCCTCTCCTATCGCGCCATCGAAGCCTGGAAGGACATGATTCGGCTGAAAGACCTGATGTCCCGGCCGTTGCAGGTATCCGTGATGGTTCGGGAGCAATTCGCCCTGGCGCTCAATCGCGACGGGCGAGGCGAGGATGCTGAACTCGTGCTGCTTCAGCTCATCGCGCGGCGCAAACCTTCTAGTGAGACGTACGGTATCCTCGGCCGCGTGTACAAGGACCGCTGGATTGCCGCGTTCCGAGCCGGCAAGGCATTCCTCGCGCGAGGGTTCCTGGACGAAGCGATAGACGCGTACTCGAGGGGGTTTCAGGCCGACTGGCGCGATGCATACCCCGGGATCAACGCGCTGACGCTGATGTACATCCGCGATCCGGACGACGAACGCAGCCAGGAGATCCTTCCGGTCGTCGAGTACTCCGTGACGCGTCGGCTCTCCGATGGCAACCCGAACTACTGGGACCACGCAACGCTCCTGGAATTGAAAGTGCTGGGTGGGGATGAGGCCGCGGCAGCGGATGCTGTAGCGACTGCACTCACCGCGGTCCGCGAAGTCTGGGAGCCCGACTCGACGGCCCTGAACCTGCGCTTGATTCGGGAAGTCCGCGCGCGCCGGGCGTGAATCCTCTGCGAGGCGATCCTGGACGGAGGAAGAACTGGCAAAGAAGAAGATGAAATCGCCGGAGGGCGGACGTCGCAATGTCTTCATCAGTTTTACGAACGAAGACAAGCCGATGGTTGAACTGTTACGCGGCCAAGCCCAGAAGGAGGACAGCACTGTGGATTTCAACGATTGGTCGCTGCGTGCGCCGTTCGACAGCGAGCGGGCCGAAACCATCCGTGAGGCCATCCGCGAGCGCATCCGGCAGGCGTCCCTGACCCTCGTCTACGTGTCGGACCACACGGCCGGGAGCAAATGGGTGAATTGGGAGGTTGAAGAGAGCGTTAAACTTGGAAAGCAGGTGGTGGGGGTCTACCAGGGGGAGATTCCAGGGCGACTGCCGCCCACGATCAAGAAGCACAGGATCAGAGTCATTGCGTGGACCCACAAAGGCATCGCCAAGGCGCTGAAGTAAGCGGTGGATACGAGTGCAGTGTCTTGTGGCGCAAGATCATCATGACGCGGCGACAGGCAGCCGGAAGCAAGGCTCTGCAGGCTCGAGGGAGTGTGCCGGAAAATGTCGCCGGGGCGGACGCAGTTGGAATATTGGTGCCGGAGGCGGGGGTCGAACCCACCGCGCTTCGCGTTGCACAGGGCGGCGGCCAACCCGCTCCGCCAGAGCACGGCGTTCGCTTACGACGTGCCGTCGCCCGGAGGCACGGCGGAGCTAGGACTATACGACGGCGGCGGTCGCCTGGTGCGCTCGCTGGTAGAGGGCCCTCAGACCCCTGGCGCAAGGTCGATCGCAGGGGATGGCCGCGACGACGTCGGCCGCGCACTGCCGGCGGGCGGGGGAGCGCCGCTCGGGGCGCCCAGGGCCGGCGGGGGGGGGAGAAAGCCCTTGGGCAGCGGCCGGGAAGGGGCTAAGCTCGCAGGCGCGCGAAGGGAATTTTTATCCGCCGGGCGCCCCGGCCCAGACCACTCCTACGACGACCCGGCCTGACCTTTTCGCCGCCAGCCGCGCGGATGGGAGCCCGGCTTATGGTTCCGCCCGCACCCGCGATGCAATCAGTGCTCGCGGGTGGGGGAAGGGCGGGCCTTGCGGGCAAGTGAGGGGGCTGTGACGTGATGCGAGGGGGGACTTTGCGGATTGATTTGCTTATCCCCCCTCAATCGACGCTTCTGTTGACGACCACGTTAGATCGACAGGATCAGCACAAGCTGGAACCGGGGACAAGTGCCTACGACTGACAAGCGCACTGCTGAAGCGGTTGATGTGAACATGGACGCCCGACACACTGACGCTTTGCTGAAAACCGGGGCCTTGCAGAGGGCAATTTTCAACAGCGCGAATTTCTCGAGCATCGCCACGGACGCGAAGGGCGTCATTCAAATCTTCAATGTCGGCGCCGAGCGGATGCTGGGCTATACGGCCGCCGAAGTCATGAACAAGATCACGCCGGCCGACATTTCCGATCCGCAGGAAGTGATCGCGCGCGCCAAAGCGCTGAGCGCCGAACTCGGGACCCCGATCACGCCCGGATTTGAGGCACTGGTGTTCAAGGCCTCGCGCGGAATCGAAGACATCTACGAGCTGACCTATATTCGCAAGGATAAGAGCCGCTTCCCGGCGGTGGTGTCCGTGACAGCGTTGCGCGACCCGCAGAACGCCATCATCGGCTATCTGCTCATTGGCACCGATAACACCGCGCGCAAGCAGGCAGAAGAGGCCCTGCTCAACGCCGGAGCTCTGCAGAGGGCGATTTTCAACAGCGCGAATTTCTCGAGCATCGCCACTGACGCGAAGGGCGTCATTCAAATCTTCAACGTCGGCGCCGAGCGCATGCTGGGCTATACGGCCGCCGAAGTGATGAACAAGATTACCCCGGCCGACATTTCCGATCCGCAGGAAGTGATCGCGCGCGCCGAAGCATTGAGCCTCGAACTCGGGACCCCG
>JANMQK010000307.1:0-4450 GCA_031370485.1 Acidobacteriota bacterium
CGCCGCTATGCACGCAGTCCGGGATCCCGACTCCGTTGAGGCCGTTTCCCGCCAGCGCGAGCCCCGGCAGGCCGACGAGCGTTCTCTCGATGTCGGCGACCCGCTCGAGGTGGCCGACCTCATACTGCGCCATGGCGCGCGCCCAGACATGGCTGCGAGCCACGAGGGGGGCCGCCGTCACGCCGAGGATATCGCGCAACTGGTCACGCACGCTCCGCTCGAGGGCCTCCGGTGTCATCCTCTCGGTGGCCGGCCCGCCGAGAAAGGTCCTCAAGAGCGCCGTCCCCGCCGGGGCGCGCCCCTCGAACTTGGTGCTCGAGAACGAGCAGGCGATGAGCGGGCGGCCCTCCGAGCGCGGCACTACGAACCCGAACCCGTCGACCAGCCGGGGCAGGTCGCTGTCGCGATAGCCGAGGCTGACCGTCACGGAGGTCCCGTAGGGGATCGTCCCGAGCGCACGTGCCAGGCCGGCATCGATACCGCACGCGAGGGGGGACGCGGCGTGGGCCGGCATGGCGATGACAACCGCGTCGCTGCCGATCCGCTCCCCCTTGTCGGTCGTGACGATCCAGCCTGCCGCGGCTGCGGCCCCCGATTCTCCCCCCGCCCCACGCGTCACTCCCGCCGCCCTGACGCCCAGGCGCAGCGAGCCGGGCGGCAGCGCCGCCACGAGCCGATCGACCAGGGTCTGGAGCCCGTCGCGCAGGGTGACGAACAGGGAGTAGCGCGCGCCGCTCACCCCCTTATGCCGGCCTCCGGTTTTTCTCCTGGCGCGCAGCAGGGCAAGGATCACGCTGCGGTGATCACGCTCCATCTCCAGGAAGCGGGGCATCGTGGCGCGCAGGCTGAGGCGCTCGGGGTCGGCGTTGTAGATGCCGGCGAGCAGCGGCTGCGCCATGCGCTCCAGCACCTCGGTCCCGAACCGCCGCCTCACGAACGACGCGAGGCTCTCGTCCGGCGCCTCCGGTCCACGCGGCAGGACCAGGTCGCAGGCGGCGCGCAGCTTGCCGAGCGGGCTCAGGATCGGTGTCGTGGCGAAGGGGAGAAAGCGGCTCGGGGCGATCAACTGGTATCCCTCGGGGATCGGATGGAGACGCCGTCCCTGCAGGACGAACGATCGGCGGCAGTCGGGGTTGGTGCCGAGGATCTGGTCGCCGAGGCCGAGGCGGCGGCAGAGGTCGACCGCCCATGGCTTTTCCGAGATGAAGCAGTCGGGCCCCCCTTCGATCAGGAAGCCGTCGGCGCGCTCGGTGAGGATGACGCCGCCCGCCCGCGGCGCCGCTTCGAGGAGGGTCAGTTCGAGCCCGAAGCCGCGCTCGCGCGCGAGTTCCTGAAGCCGCGCGGCGCAGGAGAGCCCCGCGATGCCACCGCCGACCACCGTCGCCCGGAAAGGGACCGGGGCGCTCATGCGGGATGCCCCGCCCCGACGCCGTGCGCCACCGTGTCGCGCACGACCGCGGCCATCATGCGCACGAAGGCGGGATGGTCGCCGACGGTCCCGGCCCTGTGGAAGCCGAGGCCGATCTCACCGGCGATCCGGCGCGCCGCGATGTCGAGGTCGTAGAGGACCTCGACGTGATCGCTCACGAATCCGATCGGCGCGACGACGACGTCCCTGACCCCCTCGCGGCCGAGCGTTCGCAGCGCGTCGCCGATGTCCGGCTCGAGCCAGGGGTCCTCCGGCCGCCCGCTGCGGCTCTGGTACGCCAGCCGGAACCCGCCGAACCCGGCGCCGCGGGCGACGAGATCGCCGGTGCGCTTCAGATTGGTATCGTAGCCCGAGGCGCGCGCCATCCCGGCGGGAATGCTGTGGGCGGTGCAGACGAGGACGGCGGCGCCCCGCCGTTCTTCCGGAACCGCGGCCAGCGCCTCGCGGACGCGCGCGGCCTGGGCCTCGATGAACAGGGGATGATCGAACCACGGCTCGACGTAGTCGATCGCGGGAGCGTCAGCACCCGCCTTCCGCCTTCCATCGTCCACCGCCTGGCGGTAACTCTCGCGGCTCGCATCATTGGGATGGGCCGCCAGGATTATCCCGACCGACCGCCGCCGCCCGTCCCGCGCCATCGCGAGCAGCGTGTCGTGGATGTACGGATCCCAGTGGCGCATGCCGACGTAGACGGGGAGGTCGGAGCCGTCCTTTCGCAGCACGTCCCGCAGCCCTTCCGCCTGGATCAGAGTGAGCCGGTTCAGCGGCGAGGAGCCCCCCACCTCTTTATAGTGATCCACGACCTCCTCGTAGCGCTCCTTCGGGACCGGCCGGCCGCGCAGGACGTTGTCCAGGAACGGCCGGACCTCCTCGAAGCGGGTCGGGCCACCGAACGCGAGGAGCAGGACGGAATCGTGGACGGCCACAGTTCAGGCCCTCTTGTGGGAGTGCACGGCATCGACCAGGGTCAGGACGCCGTCGAGGGGGGTGTGCGGCAGGATGCCATGCCCGAGATTGAAGATGTGGCCCGGCCGGCCCCCGACCCGCGCCAGCAGCTCGCGCACGCGGCGGCGGATCTCGTCGCGCGGTCCGAACAGCACGGCGGGGTCGAGGTTCCCCATGACAGCCACGTCTCCGAGGCTGTCCCAGGCCTCGATGAGATCGACCCGCCAGTCGAGGCCGATTACCTTGGCCTTCGTCTCGCGGATCATCGGCAGGAGGCTGCCGGTCTGGGTGCCGAAGTGGATGACGGGGGTCCCGGGGCGCAGCCCCTCGATGATCCGGCGCGTGTGCGGCAGGACGAACTCGCGGTAATCCGCCGGCCCGAGGCACCCGACCCAGGAATCGAAGATCTGCACGGCGTCGGCGCCGGCCGCGATCTGGCCGTTGAGATAGGCCGTCGTGACCCGGGCGATCCGCTCCATCAGGGCGTTCCAGGCGCCCGGGTCGCGGTAGAGGAAGCTCTTGGTCCGGGTGTATGAGGCCGAGCCGGCACCCTCGATCATGTACGAGGCCAGGGTGAACGGCGCCCCGGCGAAACCAAGAAGCGGGATTTCGGGCCGCAGGGCCGCACGCGTCTGGCGGATCGCCTTGAACAGGTATCCGAGCGACTCCTCCACGTCCGGCTCGCGCAGCGCGAGGACGTCCTCCATGGTCCGCACGGGGGGATCGATCGATGGGCCCTCTCCCTTGCCGTAGGTCAGGCCGAGGCCCATCGCCTCGACCGGAAGCAGCAGGTCCGCAAAAATGATGGCGGCGTCCACCCCCAGTTTCTCCACGGCGTGCACCGTCACCTGCGTCACCAGCTCGGGGTTCTTGCAGAGCTCGAGGAACGACACGCGGGCCCGCAGCCGGCGGTACTCCCGCATGTAGCGGCCGGCCTGTCGCATAAGCCAAACCGGCGTCACCGGGACGGGCTCTCGCCGGCATGCCTTCATGAACAGGGACTCCCGGCGGTCTTCTCCGGCGGCGGCCAAACCGGCGGTTGCAGCGGCGGCATCGACCGGGGCGGAGGCCGACGGCGTGGTCCGCGGCGCCGCGGCGCCCGACCTGGGCTCCCGGTGTCGTTCCGGGGCGGCAGTCTCGCGCTTCCGGGCCTCGAGGATCTCGTGGCAGCGCACGCTGGCCTCGCGGACGAGCGGGCCCATCTTGGGATGCGGCGGCTCGAGGTCGACCTGGATGCCGTGCTCGCGCAGGCTCTGGCTCGACACCGGCCCGACGGAGGCGACGACGGCCTGTCCGAGGGCCGCGCGGACCTTCTGGTCCAGACCGGCGTCGCGGGCGACGCGCATGACGTTGTCCACCTGGTTGGCGTTGGTGAACAGCGCCACCTGCACGCGGCCCTCGGCGATCGTCCTGAGGGCCGCCCGAAGCGGCTCGACATCTTCCGGCAGGGCCCAGCGGTAGACCGGGACGGAGGTCACCTCCGCCCCCCGCTCCCTGAGTCCCTGCATCAGCTCGAAATTGGTGATGCCGTACTCCTGGACTGCGACTTTGCGCCCCTCGAGCGGCACTTTGGCGTCCAGCGCCGCGAGCAGCTCGACCCAGGTGTTCGGCTCGGGCACGACGATGCCTGGATCGATCCCGAGGGAGCGCAGCGCCGCTACCGGCTTGGGTCCCCGGCAGACGCGCGCGACCTTCCCGAAAGCCTCCACGATCCGCTCACGCGGATGGCGCGTCTCGAGTATCTGGACGAGCGTCCTGGTGCCCACCCCGGTGAGGAGGATCAGCACATCGAACGAACCCTCAAGCAGCCGCTCGCCGAACGCCAGGGCCTCGGCGTTTTCCTCGAGCGGGATCTCGCGCATCGAGGGTGCGACCAGGGGACGGCCGCCATGGTGCTCGATCAGGCGGGCCATCTCCCCGGCCATGCGGCTTTCGAAAGCCGCCACCTGCAAGCCCTCGAAGCCCTTCGCCGTCTGAGTCGTGGTGGACATCGCGCCCTCGGGAGAGGGGCCATCCTACCCTCCGGCGCGGCGCCGGATCAAGCGAAGCGGAGCCCGGGAGCGCCGTGGCTCGCGC
>JANMQK010000330.1:0-5383 GCA_031370485.1 Acidobacteriota bacterium
CTCGAGGATGATCTCCTTGCCGTCGGGGGCGCTTTTCACGATCTTGACGCGGCCGCCGATGATGAAATGAAACCGCGCGGCGGGATCTCCCTCGTGGAAAATCGCCTCCCCGGACCCGAACGATCGCATCACGACGAGCGGCCGCACGCGCTCCCTCTCCTCCGGGAGCAGATTCTGAAACAGCGGAATCGCCGCCCACGGAATGGGGGGCGATTGGCCGGGTCCCGACACGCGATTCCTCCTCGACGGCCATCACCTTAACCGGTCTTCCCGTCGGCGCAACGCTACCACGACCGGGGGGTGGGCGGCGGAATGAATCGATCACCTGCTCATGGCACATGCCTTGCTTTCGATAGGTGAGGAACGATGGGGAGAAAGCTCTCCAGGCCGCCTCAGAAAGGGACCCTGTCCCAAGGGGGCGGCCGGATAGACGACCGGGAGAGCGATCGAACTGTGGTCTCCGGCAACAACAAAGTGGCGAAGAGCTGACCAATAGGAAAGCAGGCAAAGGACTTCGCCGGAGACCATGGAACCCTTGGCACCCGCAGGCACGGGCGCTTCTGGCTTCCGGGTGCTGCGCTCCCCATTGGCCTTCGGTGGAGAGGGATCCCCTCGACCCTCCCACCGGGGGTTATCAGCCCCTCCGTCCGGAGCCTTCCGGGCGGAGGGGTTCGTCATTCAGAGTGCAAAATTCGCCAGGGCCGGAAAATCTTGCAGCCCCCAACCCTCCGTTGTATCCTTCGCCCGGAGGATGAGGATGCCCCTGTACGAGTACGCCTGCCGGAAATGCTCGCTCAGGTTCGAGCAATTGGTCTTCGCGACCGGTGTCCCGGCCTGTCCTGAATGCCACAGCAAGGACCTCGAGAAGCTCCTCTCCGTATTCGCCGTAGGTGGCGGGGCGACGAGGAAGGAAACGAGCGGACCGGGCGGGTCGTGCGGCACGTGCGGCGACCCGCGCGGCCCCGGTTCCTGCTCCACCAATTGAACCAAGTCAGCCGGACACAAATGAAACCGCGACTCCTGATCTTCGCCGCCTGCCTGTTCGCTTTGCTCACCGTCGCATGCGGCACACCGGGCGAGCGCGCCCGATCTGCATCCAACCCGGCGACGGCGAAGGGGGTCGTGGACGCCACGGTGCCCTCGGCGGACGGGGTTCTCATTCACTACCATGCCGAAGGGGAGGGGGCGCCGGCCGTTGTCTTCGTGCATTGCTGGTCGTGCGACGCCTCCTACTGGTCGTCCCAGATGTCCTACCTCGCGCCGAGGCACCGGGTCGTGGCCATTGATCTGGCGGGACACGGGTCGTCCGGCCGGAACCGCTCGGCCTGGACGATCCCGGCCTTCGCGCGGGACGTTCAGGCCGTGGTCGAGGCGCTCGACCTGAAAGAGGTCGTCCTCGTCGGGCATTCGATGGGAGGGCCGGTCATCGTCGAGGCGGCCCGGCTCATGCCGGATCGGGTGATCGGCCTGGTCCCTGTCGATACGCTGCAGAACGTCGAGTCCAAATGGGATCCCGCCGGCTTCCGCGCGTTTCTCGACGGTCTCAGGAAGGATTTCCGGGGCTCGGTGCACGAGCTGGTCCGCGGGATCATGCCGAAAGGGGCCGACCCGCTCCTGGTCGAGCGGATCGCCTCGGGCATGGGAAACGCACCCCCCGAGATCGCCCTCGGCGCGATGCAGGGGCTGTACGATTACGACGTCCTGCCGGCTCTCCGCGGGGTGAAGGCGCCGATCCATGCGATCAACGGAAGCCTTCTCACGACACGGGTCGAGATTAACCGCAAGTACGCGCCCGGATTCGAAGCCGACGTGATCCCCGGCGTGGGGCATTTCCCGATGTTCGAGGCGCCGCAGGCATTTGACCGGCTGCTCGACTCGGCGCTCGCCGGATTCTCCGACCCTGGCGCCCCCCGCCCCAACGATCCCCGCTGACTACCGGGCCGTTTCCGCATAAAAAAACGGGGCGGTCGGAGGTCTCCCCAGACCCTTTTGTCCCGACCGCCCCGCCGGCGCGTCGTCCAACCAGGCACGCGCGCCAAAACCTGGCTTTACTCTGCGCTCAGTTCTTCGGGATCATCACCGTGTCGATCACGTGAATCACGCCGTTCGTGGTCACGATGTCGGTCTTGATGACGTTCGCGTTGTCGACCTTGACGCCCCTGTGCGCGTCGATGGTGAGGCTCTGCCCCTCGACGGTCTTCGCCGTGGTGAGCTTCACCACGTCGGCGGCCATCACCTTGCCGGCCACCACGTGATAGGTAAGGATGTCGGTGAGCTTCGCCTTGTCCTTCAGAAGCCCGTCCAGCGTGCCCGCCGGCAGCTTCGCGAAGGCCTCATCGGTCGGGGCGAAGACGGTGAACGGACCCTTCCCCTTCAGCGTGTCCACGAGACCCGCCGCCTTGATGGCGGTCACGAGGGTGTTGAACGAGCCGGCCTGTGCTGCGGTGTCGACGATATCCATTGTGACAACCTCCTCTTTTGAGCTCTTGCTGTGAGTGCCGGCCATGGAGTGGCCGACGAACATGGCGCCAGCGAGCAGCGCCGCCACTACTGAACTCGAAACGCTCCGAACTTTCATGCTCTTCCTCCCTTGAAATGAGACTGTTGGTTCAGCCACACGCTCTCCTCCGATCACGCCCGGGCCAGGCCGGTGTTCCACCGCCGTTGGATCGCCTTCCACTGCAGCGCCTGGTAGATGGCGCCAAGGCCCACCAGCGCGTAAACCATCCGGCTGAGCAGGCTCGCCTCTCCAAAAATCGACGCCACCAGGTCGAAGCCGACTACTCCCACGAGCCCCCAGTTGAGCCCCCCCACGACCAGCAAGACCGCAGCAACCACATCCATAGTCTTCATCGAGTCCTCCTTCTCTTGACTGTTTATGTCCTAGACAATACATGGACATTTAGATGAAGTCAAGGATATATATGGAAAATTTATTGACATTAGTAGAACAGGATTCTACTATCCTTATTACTATGGGAGCAGGGAAACGAGAGGCTCAAGCCGATAACGGACTGAAGGAACGCCATCCGATCCAGGTGGTCGCCCGGCGCACCGGGCTCACCCCGGACGTCTTGCGGGTCTGGGAGCGACGATACGAAGCCGTCCGGCCCGCGCGCTCGTCCGGCAGCCGCAGGCTCTACAGCGACGACGACGTCGAGCGGCTCGTCCTGTTGCGAAGGGCGACGCTCGGCGGGCGGAGCATCGGTCAGGTCGCGTCACTTCCGACCGACGAGTTGCGCCAGCTGGTGGAGGCGGACGAAAGCGCCCAGCGGCAGGCCCCGGCCGCGGCGCGGGCGGCGAACTCCCGGGGCCGGGAGGAATCTCCTTCCGCGAGCCTCTCCGCCACGGAACATCTCGATGCCTGCCTGGAGGCGATCCGCCGGCTGGACGTTCCCGGGCTGGAAGCGGCCCTCAACCGTGCCGGGGTCTCGCTCAGCCGGACAGCGGCGATGGAAATGGTCCTCATGCCCCTGATGCATCGGATAGGCGATCTGTGGCGCGAGGGGACGCTGCGAATCGTGCACGAGCACCTGGCGGCGGCGGTCGTACGGAACATCCTGGCCCGCAGCACCGAGGGCCCGCTGGCCCCCGGGTCCGGCCCCTCCCTCCTCGTGACAACCCCGGCGGGACAACTCCACGAGCTCGGCGCGATGATGGTCGTCGGGACCGCCGCATCGGAAGGCTGGCAGGCGACCTACCTGGGGCCGAACCTCCCCGCCGAGGAGATTGCCGTCGCCGCGCAGACGCGGCAGGCGCGCGCCCTGGCCTTGAGCATCATCTACCCGGCCGACGATCCCCGCCTGGGCGCGGAGATCCGCCTCGTTCGCCGCTTCAGTCCGGAGGGGATGGCGATCATCGCCGGGGGGGCGGCCGCGAGCGCGTATCGCGACGACCTCGAGGCGATCGGAGCGACCATTCTCCCCGACATGCAGACGCTGCGCGCCACGCTGGAAGGCCTTCGCAAGGTTCCCTCCCGGGACTAGCTGTTCATGGGACTAGGCGGCCCCGGGACCATGTCGCCCCGGGTCTCGCATCCCCCGTTCCCCCTCGCCCGCCGCGGCGGCGATGCCGCGCAGCATTCCCCCGAAAACCATCGCATGCGCGGGGTAGATGAGGTACCAGTAGGCCAGCCCAAGAAGTCCGACGGGGTCGAAGATGGCGGTCTGGCGGATGTTCGATCCCTGTCCGTCGCCCGTCACCTCGAACTCGAGCCAGGCGCGCCCGGGGAGACGCATCTCCGCAGCCAGCCGCAGGCGGCGATCGGGCTCGAACGCCTCGACGCGCCACCAGTCGACCGTGTCCCCCACAATGAGCGTTTCTGAACTGCGCCGCCCACGGCGCATGCCTACCCCGCCGACGAGCAGGTCGAAAAAACCCCTCAGCCGCCAGAGCCAATCGCCGAAGTAATAGCCCGCGCGCCCGCCGATCCGCCGGATGGGAGCGAACGCCGTTCCAGGGGATGCTGCGACACGCGCGACACGGGAGTCCACCAGCCGCGTGCCGAACCTCACCCCGCCCCAGGGAGAGCGTGTCCCCGAGGACGAAAGCGCATCGGACCAGCGCGTCTCCGCGAACTCACGGTCCTCGTTCCGAAGGGCAACTGCCACCGCCTCGTCGCACCCGAGAGGGCGGATCGGAAACGCATCCCTCGCCGATCGGTCGCGGACCACGGTCGAATGGCGCAGGCTGTCGATCAGCTTCCGCCCGATGCGGGCGTAGAGAGGCGTTACGAGTCCCAGCCACAGGCTGCTGAGGTGGGGCGTCAGGACCGGCACCGGGATCATGTAGCGGCGCAGGTTCCTCTGCCGGGCGTACTCTCTCATCATTTCGCCGTACGAAACCTGATCCGCCCCGCCGATCTCGAAGACCCGGCTATGGTCGATGGACAGATCAAGCGCCTGCGTCAAGTAGGCAAGCACGTCCCCCACGGCAATCGGCTGCGCCGGGGTCGCGACCCAGCGCGGCGTGATCATGACGGGGAGCCGCTCCACGAGGGCGCGGATCATCTCGAACGACAGGCTTCCGGAGCCGATCACCACCGAGGCCCGGAACTCGATCACCTTGACTCCGGTCGACGCTAGAAGCGCGCCGACCTCCTGGCGGCTGCGCAGGTGCGCCGATAGCTCTTCGCTCTCCTCCCCCAGCCCCCCCAGGTAGATGATGCGCTCGACACCGGCGCGCTTCGCCGCCGCCGCGAAGTTCCCGGCCGCCTGGCGGTCCTTCTCCTCGAACGAGCCGCCCGACCCCATCGAGTGCGCCAGGTAGTAGGCGGCCTCGACCCCCCGCAGGGCGGGGTCGAGTGTCGCGGGATCGAGCAGATCCCCCTGCACGACCTCGGTCCCGGCGGCCACCCTGGACCTCAAGTATTCCGGCCGGCGCG
>JANMQK010000351.1:0-13934 GCA_031370485.1 Acidobacteriota bacterium
GTCGTGAAAAGTCATCGTAGACGAGCGAAGCCGCACTGGTCAAGGCTCCGAATCGCGCCGGTGGCGCTCGCTTCATTTCGCCAAATGCTCGTCCGCGATTTGCGGAGAGCGGCGGCCTCGCGTCGCGGGGCCTTCTCGGACCGCACCCGTAGCCGCGTGCCTTTCACGCGGCCGGGTGCCCCGCGACGCGAGGCCGCCGCTCTCCGCACCTCGCGGACGAGCATTTGGCGAGTTGGAGCGAGCGCCGCCCCCGCGATTCGAAGCCTTGACCGGCGCGGCGGGGCTCGACTACGATGCCTTGCCAAGACGCGCTTGGAGAGCCGACGTCATGAGCCGTGTCCGGACTTTCGCGCCGGACCGGCCTCGAGACCGGCATGCTGGCCAGGGTCAAGAGCGTCACCCTTCTCGGCGTTGAAGCCATCCCGCTCACGGTCGAGTGCGACATAGCGCAGGGATTGCCCGGAATCCAGACCATCGGCCTCCCTGACAGCACGGTGCGCGAAAGCTCCGAGAGGGTCCGGGCGGCCCTCAGGAACGCCGGGTACAAGATTCCGCCGCGCCGCATCACCATCAGCCTCGCCCCCGCCGACCTTCGCAAGGAGGGAGCGGCGCTCGACTTGCCCATCGCGCTCGGAATCCTGGCCGCGCTCGGGTCGCTGCCGGCGGCCCGGCTCGAGAATATGCTCGTTCTCGGAGAGCTCGCACTCGACGGCTCCGTGCGGTGCGTTCGCGGGACGCTGCCCGCCGCTCTTTTGGCGAGAAAGAGCGATGTCCTCGAGATGATCGTTCCGGCGGGGAACCGCGACGAGGCGCTGGCCCTCCCCGGTATTTCGATCCACGGCGTAGCGCACCTTTCCGAAGCAGTCGCGGCCGTGCGAGGCGAGCGGCCTCCTGGACGCTCGACGGGCTCGTGGTCCGATTCCCCGGCTCATCCCGGCGGACCCGACCTCTCGGAGGTTCGCGGTCAGGCGCACGCGCGGCGCGCCCTGGAGATCGCCGCGGCCGGCAGCCACAACATTTTGATGGTCGGACCACCCGGATGCGGCAAGACGATGCTCGCGCGCCGCCTTCCCGGGATCCTCCCGCCGCTCGAGCTCGAGGAGGCGATCGAGGTCACGTCCATCTACAGCGCCGCCGGACTGACGCACGACGCGGGCCTCGTGCGCCATCGACCCTTCCGCGCCCCACACCACACGATCAGCGGGGTCGGGCTGGTGGGGGGCGGCCGCGGCCCCCGGCCGGGCGAGATCACGCTGGCGCACCGCGGAGTCCTGTTCCTCGACGAGATGCCGGAGTTCGGGCGGGCCACGCTCGATGTCCTGCGGCAGCCTCTGGAAGACGGCTGTGTCGTCATCACGCGCGCCAATCGCGCCGTGCGCATGCCCGCCCGGTTCACACTGGTCGGGGCGATGAACCCCTGCGTCTGCGGAAACCTGGGGCGATCGGACCGGCCGTGCGCCTGCACGCCGGCGATGGTCGCGCATTACCGCAGCCGCGTGTCAGGACCGCTTCTCGACCGGTTCGAGATTCAAGTGGAAGTGCCTCCGGTTTCCCTCGAGGATCTCGCGAAGGCTCTGCCCGGAGAGGCTTCTGCAATCGTGATGCTGCGTGTCGCTGCCGCGCGGCGAAGGCGCGAGAAGGAACAGGGGCCGGCGACCTCGGCCTCCGCCCGGCGAATCCTGCACCAGGCGATCCGCCGCCTCGGCCTCTCGGCGCGCGCGCACGACGCGATCCTGCGCGTGGCGCGGACGATCGCGGATCTCGCGGGCGCGGTCGTCATCGAGCCGCAGCACGTGGCCGAGGCGGTGCAATATCGAACCCTTGACCGAGGTGCCTCGGGGGCGGGAGGTTGTTAGCCTGCCGTCCTGGGTCCGAAAGACGTTGCATCCGCCGGTCGTTCGGAGTGGATTCCCGCCGATTGTCCGTGCATCACTTGAGACAACAACTCAGAGGACGCGCTGAACCGCTTCGAGTTTGCGGATCCCGGCGGACGGCAGAGCGTCATGCAGCGCTTTGCCGGTCCGGCGAGATTCCATCCGCCGGGCACGTTCGTCTATGCCGACGCAACCAACTTCGACTCGAATGACGCGCGAATCGTCTTTTTCTTTGGTCCGACGATCGCGGCGAAAAGGAAGCAGGCATTGTTGAAACTGGAGGGTGGGAACTGAGGACGGATTGGTGCGGCTAATGATTCAGCTCGATTCCCGGCCGGGCGCTCGAGCGAAGGAGAAAGCCTCCGGAAGGGTAGAAGTAACGGGCCAGCCTTGGATAGCTGCGGGCTTGCGGAGTGGAGGGCAGACCTTCAGGAACGTTCGGTGCGAAGCGTCTTGTAGAGATCGAGCGCCTGGGCTGGCTTTAGCTTCTCGTGGACGACACCGCGCACGGCGCGCAGCATCGCGATGGGCGCTTCGGACTGGAAGATGTTGCGGCCCATGTCAACACCGGCGGCGCCCTCCTGGATCGCGTTGTACGCCATGGTGAGGGCTTCGATCTCGGGGAGCTTCTTGCCGCCGGCCATCACCAGGGGGACCGGGCAGGAGGCCGCCACGGTGTCGAACCCCTCGACATAGTAGGTCTTCACGAACTGGGCGCCGAGCTCGGCGGCCACCCTGCACGCGAGGCGGAAATACTTGGCGTCGCGGACGAGATCCTTGCCGACCGCCGTGACGGCGAAGACGGGGATGCCGCGCCGCAGGCCGAGATCGACGAGGCGGGTCATGTTGCGAATGGATTGCGTCTCGTGCTCGCCGCCGATGAAGACCTGCACCGCGAGCGCCGCCACGTTGAGCCGGACCGCATCCTCGAGCGCGACGGCGATGCGCTCGTTCGAGAGCTCGCGCAGGACCGTCGGGCCGCCGCTGGCCCGCAGGACGATGCCCCGCTGGAACGTGGAGGGGATGACCGTGCGCACGATGCCGCGGGTCGCCATGAGGGCGTCGCAGTAAGGGAGGAGCGGAACGATCTTCACGTCCACCCGCTCGAGCCCGGTCGTGGGCCCCTGGAAATAACCGTGGTCTATCGCCAGCATCACGCTGCGGCCGCTGGGCGGGTCGAAGATCCTCGAAAACCGGTTCTGCATCCCCCAGTCGAGGGCGTTGGCCCCTTTCAGGAAGAAGGGGGTCGCGCGGACGGGGACATCGAGGTGAAAGTCCTTGCCTTCCTTGCCGGGGTCTGCTTCGGCCATGATGGGCGGCTCCTCCAAGAGGATGATCTATCACCTTGTACGGGAGGAATTCAAGCAACGGCGCCGCGAAGGCCCGGGTGGCGGTTCTCTTGTGCGCCCCGATTGATGTGGCGTAGACTCGCGCGACGTCGGATGGAGAGAGTGCGTTTCGCCGGTTTCCAGGAGAGGTGAGCGCCATGAGCCTGCCCGATCCCCACTCGTACTTCGACCCGGATCAGCCGCGCGCGAAGAGGCTGCGCCAAAAGCTGGCGGTCGACTTCGCCAAACATCGCCTCGACGGGTCGGTCGTCCTCGAGATGGCCTCCCCGTCATCGGGAACGCTCGACCTGGACACCAAGGGGCTGACGATCCACTCGGTCAAGGTGGGCGGTGCGGGGTCGGGGGGCGGGAAGGCCATTCGTTACGAATTGGGCGACGAGGCGCCGATACTCGGACAGCGCCTGCGCCTCGACCTCCCGGAGGGCACGAAGGAGATCGAGATCGCCTACCAGACCTCTCCCGAGGCGGTGGCGCTGCAGTGGCTCGTGCCGGAGCAGACGGAGGGGAAGCGGCACCCGTTCCTGTTCAGCCAGTGCCAGTCGATCCACGCCCGCACCGTCGTCCCATTGCAGGACAGCCCGCGGGTCCGGATGAGCTACCAGGCGGAGGTGACGGTGCCCGGGCCGCTCGCGGCCGTGATGTCGGCGGGGCCGGCCGGCACGCGTCCGGGGACGAAGCCGGGGACGAAGACCTTTCTCTTCGAGATGCCGCAGCCGATCCCGGCCTACCTCATCGCGCTGGCGGTCGGAGACATCCAGTCGCGCGACCTGAGCAAGCGTTCGCGGGTCTGGGCCGAGCCGGCGACCCTCGACAAGGCCGCGTGGGAGTTCGCGGGCATCGAGGAAATGATCGTCAAGGCGGAGGGGCTGTTCGGTCCGTACGAGTGGGATCGCTACGACATGCTGGTCCTTCCCCCGTCCTTTCCCTACGGCGGGATGGAAAATCCACGCATGACCTTCCTGACGCCGACCCTTCTCGCGGGGGACCGCTCGCTGGTGGATGTCGTGGCGCACGAGCTGGCCCACTCCTGGACCGGCAACCTGGTCACGAACGCCACCATGGACCACTTCTGGCTGAACGAGGGGACGACGGTCTGGGCCGAGCGGCGGATCCAGGAGGCGCTGCACGGGGAGGAGGCGGCGGTCCTCGGCTACGCCATCGGGCAGAAAGCGCTCGACGCCGAGATGGAGCGCTTCGGCGCGGCCTCCCCCCTGACACGGCTCCGCACCGAGCTGAAGGACATCGACCCGGACGACGCGTTCTCGTCGGTCCCCTACGAGAAGGGCTCGCGGCTCCTGGCGCTCATCGAGCGGACGGCGGGGCGGGAGAAGTTCGACCGGTTCATCCGCGATTACATCGGCACCTTCCGGTTCACTTCGATCACCTCCGAGGAATGGCTGGAGTTTCTCGAGAAGAAACTGCCGGGTGTCGCCGCGAAGGTGGGAGTCAAGGATTGGCTCTACTCCCCGGGGATGCCCGCGAACGCCCCGGTCTTCCGCTCGAAGGCGCTCGAGGATCTGTCCTCCCTCGCGGAACGCTGGTCCGCGGGGGCCCGCCCGACGAAGGAGCAGGTCGCGGGCTGGAGCCCGAGCGAGATGCTGATTTACCTCCAGCGCCTCCCGCGCCAGATGGATCGGGCATCCTGCGAGTGGCTGGACCGCAACCTCACCCTGACCGGCCGGGGCAATTACGAGATCCTGGTCGAATGGCTGACCATCGCGGCGGGCTCCGACTACGAGCCGGTGTTCGCGCGGATCAAGGAAATCCTGACGCGGGTCGGGCGGATGAAGTATTTGCGACCTCTCTACATGGCGCTGGGGCACCACCCTCGCACCCGCGCCCTCGCCCGCGAGATCTTCGCGGCGGCGAGCCCGGGCTACCACGCCCTGTCGCGGCGGGTCGTCGAGTCGGTGATGGGCAAGTACGCGGAAGGGGGCGGGGCGGCATGACGCGGCGAGCCCTTTTGCGGACGCGGGCATGAGCGTCCACCAGGAGGACGAGCCGCCGGAAGACGTCCGTCTTCCGGACAATGCCTTCCGCGAGCTCAAGCCGGGAGAAGTCTACGAGCCGGTCATCCCGGCCGCCCGGATCGTTCCCGAGGTCACCGTCCGCTCGATCGTCCAGGGCTTCCTGTGGTCGGTGATCTTCTCGGCGGCGGCGACCTACATCGTCCTGAAGCTGGGGCAGGGGATCGAGTCCGCGATACCCATCTCCATCCTCGCCGTTGGGTACTCGGTCTTCGCGGTCCGTTTCCTGAAGGCGCGCGGGTCGACCCTCCTCGAGAACGTCAACGTGCTGGCCGTCGGCGCGACCTCGGGGATCATCGCCGGGGGGTCGGTTTTCACCATGCCCGCCATCTACATCCTGGGGCTGGAGGGGCGGTCCTCTTTCTGGCAGATCTTCCTCGTGCCGCTTCTGGGCGCCATCCTTGGCGTCCTGATCCTGGCGCCTTTCCGCCGCTACTTCGTGCGGGACCTGCACGGCAAGCTCCCGTACCCCGAAGCCCGCGCCACGACGGAGATCCTGGTGGCGGGGAAGCGCGGCGGGCGGAGCGCCGTCGTCCTGACCTACTCGGCGCTCACGGCGGCGGTGTTCGATTTCGTCGGCCCCTCGATGCACGGCTGGGCCGACAACTTCTCGACCGGCGCCATCGGGGTCCTCTCGGAATTCACGACGAAGGTCAAGGCGGTCTTCACGATGAACACCTCGGCCGCCGTCCTGGGGCTCGGCTACATCATGGGATTGGGCTACGCCTCGATCATCATGGCCGGATCGATGACCTCGTTTTTCGTGCTGGTGCCGCTTTTCGCCTATCTCGGGCAGCACATCCCCGGGGCGATCTCGGCGGGCGCGGCGCCGCTCGCGTCCCTGTCTCCCGAGGACATCTTCAGCCTCTACGTCCGGCCGATCGGCATCGGGGGGATCTTCGCCGCCGGGCTGCTCTCCATCCTGAAGATGTCGCCGGTGATCGCGCAGGCGACGCGCCAGGCGTTCGGCGAGATCGCCCGCCTGGCCCGCGGGCGGGCGGCCGCGGCGGCGGAGGCCCGCACCGAGCGCTCCCTGCCGATGTCGGCCGTGCTCCTCGGCATCCTGATCCTGGGGGTGGCGATCTTCCTTTATTTCGGCGGCTCGGTGCTGGCCTCCCATCCCGACGCCTACTCGCTGGCCGGGGTCGCCACGGTGCTGACGCTCGTGATCGCCTTTCTCTTCGCCGCCGTGTCGGCCTGGGCGATCGCCATGATCTCGATCACGCCGGTCTCCGGCATGACCCTGACGACCCTCATCGTGACGGCGGTGACGCTGACGTCTATGGGCCTGGCGGGGGAGAGCGGGATGCTCCAGGTCCTGCTCATCGGTGGGGTCGTCTGCACCGCGCTGTCGATGAGCGGGTCGCTGGTCACGCAGTACAAGATCGCCTACTGGCTGGGGGCGACGCCGCGAAGCATCGAGATCTCGAACATCGTCGGGTCGGTGGCCGCCTCGGCCGCCACGACCGCCGTGATCATGCTCATGGCGCGGGTCTACGGGTTCGCCCCGGGGCCGCTCCAACCGCACCCGCTGCCGGCGCCGCAGCCGAACGCCATGGCGGCGGTGCTGCGGGGCGTGATGGGCGAGTCGGGGGCGCCGTGGTTCCTGTACGGGCTTGGCGCTGTGTTTGCGGTGACGACCGAGATGTGCGGTGTCTCGGGGCTCGCCTTCGCCCTCGGCATGTATCTGCCGATGGAACTGAACTCGCCGCTGGTCCTGGGCGCCGCGATCGCCTGGCTGCTCGAGCGCTCGTCGAAGGACGAGACACTCTCCAAGGCGCGGCACGAAAAGGGGACCCTCATCGCCTCCGGGTTCATCGCCGGCGGGGCGCTGGTCGGTGTTCTCGCCGCGGTCCTCAAATTCCTCGAGGACTCTTGGGACACGACACTCGTGCCGGACCTTACCGGCGTGGTCGCTTTCGGGATCGGCCCCTGGATCGCCGCCTGGGGAAACTGGCTCGGCCTCGTGGTCTTTCTTCTCCTGGGTCTTGGTGTCTACTGGGACTCCCGGCGCGAGCGGGCGGTCTGAAGCCGCCCGTCGGCCGACGCGGCCGGGGAGACGATTGACAGCCCGAGAAGCTTTTGACTAGGATGAGTATTCAACAGTTAGCGACGAGGTGCGTCAGGCACTCGCGACGCCACGTCCCGGGTGGGCGCCGGGATTGAGCCGCGTGGAGATCCCGCCATCGTGGGCAACAAGGTCAAGCTCAGGCTCGGGAGCCGAATCATCTACGTCGATCTGGTGCACGAGATGGCGGAGGACCTGGCCCGCAAGGCGAAATTCCCGAAGGCCGCGGCCCTCGACATCGCCCTCGCGGTCCGCGAGGCCTTCATCAATGCGGTCAAGCACGGCAACGCTTTCGATCCGGCCAAGACGGTCGAGGTGGAATTCGTCTCGAACGCCACCCGCTTTCAGATCCGCGTGCGCGACCAGGGAGTGGGGTTCGACTGGCACCGCACGCGCGATCCGCGCGAGGAGGAGAACATCTCGAGGCCTGGCGGGCGCGGCATTTTCTTCATGAAGTATTTCGTGGATCACGTGGACTTCGTGCAGCGTCCCGGCAAGGGGATGGAAGTCCTTCTGGAGAAGCAGCTCGAGCCCGTCGCAAGGAGCGGCGAGGCGACCAAACGGAGGAGGGGATGAAGGCCAACGTGCGGCACCACGGCAAGGTCACCGTCGTCGATCTCTCGGGGAAAATCACGATCGGCGAAGGGGACGTGAAACTGCGGGAAGCGGTGAACAGCCTCCTCGAGGAGGGCCGCAAGAACGTCATCCTCAACCTGGGCGGCGTGTCCTACATGGACAGCGCGGGCATCGGAGAACTGGTGGCCTGCTACAAGAGGGCGGTGGAAAAAGGCTCCAAGCTCAAGCTCTTGAATCCCAGCGGCAAGGTCCAGGACCTGCTCATCCTGACGCGGCTCCAGGAGATCTTCGACATCTTCCGCGACGAGCGCGAGGCCCTGGCCAGCTTCTGACCCCTGGTGCGGCCGTCCGGACACTTGACGGGAACGCCCCCGGCGGGGTATCAATGCGCAGACGGGGGGTCGCCGCGGCACCGCACCCACCATCCGAGAAACTCCCACGACCCGTCCCTGGTGTCCGGCCACCGCCCTCCCATTTGAAAAGGGGGATGCGATGAGCGGACTGTCTTGGCTGAAGCGGCGGGGTCCCTGTCGTGTGGAAACCCGCGTCCTTGATAAGTGGCACGTCGTTGCCGTCAGCGGAAAGTTTGCCGCCGGCGGGGCCGAGACCAGGTTCAACGACGAGATTCGCCAGGTCCTCGGCTCGGGGGCCCGCCGGATTGTCGTCGACTTGAGGGACGCCGGCCTGTCGGACGATTCCGTGGCCTCCGCCGCCAAAAACGCATACCGCCAGGCGAAATCACGCGGCACCGAGATGCGCTTCGTCGTCCACCCCGGGAGGGCCGGGGGCTATTACCACATGGCCGGCCTGGAGATGGAGATCCCGACCTACGCGCACCTCGACGGGGCCATCGAGATTTGATCCCCGTGCGGCGCGCCCCGCCTCAGGTGAGGCGCTTCTTCAGTTCCGCCAGGAAGTTGAGCGCCTCGATCGGCGCCATCCGATCGACGTCCGCCGCGCGGACCGCCTGGACGATCGGATCGTCCCCGGGAGCGAAAAGACCGAGTTGCGTGGGGGTCGCGGCGGCGGGCGCGCCCCCCGCGGACCCGTCCGCGGGAGCATGACCGGCAAGCTTCGGCCGGCCGTCCCGCGACAGCTCCTCCCTCTCGAGATTCGCCAGAACCTCGCGGGCCCGTTCGATCACCTCCTGAGGCAGACCTGCGAGACGCGCCACTTGTATCCCGTATGACCGGTCGGCCCCCCCCTCGACCACCTTGCGCAGGAACACGATGGTGTCGTTCCACTCGCGCACCAGCATCTTGAGGTTTTTCACGCGCGGGCGCAGGAGGGCCAGTTCGGTCAGCTCGTGGTAGTGGGTCGCGAACAACGTGCGGGCCGCCACGCGCGGCGTGTCGTGCAGGTGCTCGGCGACCGACCAGGCTATCGACAACCCGTCGAAGGTCGAGGTGCCGCGCCCCACCTCGTCCAGCAGGATCAGGGAGCGTGGCGTGGCGTTGTTCAGGATGTTGGCGGTCTCGTTCATCTCGACGAGGAAGGTGCTCTGCCCGCGGGCAAGATTGTCCGAGGCCCCCACGCGGCTGAAGATCCGATCGACCAGCCCGACCTGGGCCTCGGCGGCGGGAACGAACGAACCGGCCTGCGCCATCAGGACGATTAGGGCGACCTGGCGGAGGTAGGTGGACTTCCCGCCCATGTTGGGGCCGGTCAGGATGAGGATCTGCCGCTCCTCCAGATCCATCCGGCAGTCGTTGGGCACGAAGCGGTCCCCATGGAGCATCCTCTCCACGACCGGGTGGCGGCCGTCGGTGATGCTCAGACGCGACGTGGTATCCACCTGCGGCCGCACGTAGCCGTGAAGGGCCGCGGCATCCGTCAGCGCGGCCAGCGCGTCGAGCGACGCGAGCGCCTGGGCCGTGGCGCGAAGGCGCGGGGCGGTGCCGACGACGGCGTCGCGGAGGGCCACGAAAAGGTCGTATTCGAGGCCGGCGATCCGCTCCTGCGCCGTCAGGACCTTGCTCTCGTATTCCTTGAGCTCCGGAGTGATGTACCGCTCGGCGCCGACGAGAGTCTGCTTGCGGACGTAGTCGGCGGGAACGAGGCCGCGGTTGGCGTTGCTGACCTCGAGGTAGTAGCCGAAGACCTTGTTGTAGCGCACCTTGAGCGAGGCGATCCCGGTGCGCGCGCGCTCGCGCGTCTCGACGGCGGCGAGGTAGGCGCGGCCGTCCTTGCGGATGGCGCGCAGCTCGTCGAGCGTGGAGTCGACCCCGTCGCGGATCATGCCCCCGTCGCGCACGGTGGCCGGGACCTCGTCGGCGAGGGCCTCCGCCAGCCGGTCGTGCAGGTCGCCGAGGACGTCGACCCCGGCGAAGAGACGTATGAGCAGCGGGGTGTGGAAGGCGATTCCCAGAGCGGCCAGGGAGGGAAGCGCCGCGAGAGAGTCGCGCAGCGCGGCGAGGTCCCGGGCGTTCGCCGTTCCCAGCGAGCAGCGCGCCAGGAGACGCTCGAGATCGTGGACCCGGGACAGGGAGGTCGTGAGGGCCGCGCGCTCCGAGGGCCGCTCCAGAAGCAGGCCCACGGCGTCGAGGCGTTCCTCGATGGGCCCGACGTCTACCAGCGGGCGGAGAATCCACTCCCGCAGGAGCCTTCCTCCCATCGCGGTCCCCGTGTTGTCGAGGAGTCCGAGGAGGGTGCCGTCGCGTCCGCCGTCGCGCGCGTTCTCCGCCAGTTCGAGCGTCCGGCGCGTCACGGCGTCGAGGATCAGGGTCGTGCCCGGCTCCTGCCAGGAGAGCCGCGTGACATGCTTGAGATCGGCCTTCTGGGTCTCCTGCAGATAGTGCAGCAGGGCCCCCGCCGCGCCGATGGCGAGGTGCCGGCCCTCGCACCCGAACCCCTCGAGCGAGGCCGTGCCGAGGCAGCGCAGCACGGCGCGGTAGGCGGTGTCGCGCCCGAACGCGTACGGCGGCGCGGCGCTCATCAGGATGCCGTCGGCCGCCCCCGCCGGCACGAGAGCGGCCACCGGCGCGCCCTCCGGGTGGACGATCTCGCGGGGCGCGTAGGCGGCCAGCTGCTCGGCGAGCGAGTCGCGGGCGCCGGCGCCGTGGTGCTCGGCCAGCCGGAAGTCTCCCGTCGAGAGGTCGACGTAGGCGCAGCCGATGTCCGCGGAGCCCTCGTCGCCGGCGTGTCCCGCCGCTGGGAGCAGGGCGGCGATGTAGTTGGGCTCGCGCGCCTGGAGCTGCCCCGGGTCGGTGATCGTGCCGGGCGAAACGACCCGGGTCACGGCCCGCTTGACGATTCCTTTGGCCGTCTTCGGATCCTCGACCTGGTCGCAGACGGCCACCCGGAACCCCTGGCGGATCAGCCGCGCGATGTAGCCCTCGGCGGCGTGAAACGGCACGCCGCACATGGGCGCCTCGTTCGGGGTGCCGCGGCCGCGCGCCGTCAGGGTGAGCGAGAGTGCTTTCGACGCCACGAGCGCATCGTCGTAGAACATCTCGTAGAAGTCGCCGAGACGGAACATCAGGATGCTGTCGGGATGCTCCGCCTTCACCGACCGGTACTGGCGCAGCATCGGGGTCGCGCTCTCCATGAGGCTCCTTGACATTCGCGGCCGCCTATTATAAATCAGCGCTCCGCGCGGATGTTGCGCGAGAGGCGCCGAACATGCCCGCAGACCCGCTCATCCTTGAAGAGCCCACCGTGGCCCCCGAGGACCTGAACGAAGAGGACAAGGTCATGCTCGTGTTCTCCTACCTCTGGGTCCTGGCGCTCGTCCCGTTCATGGTCACCCGCCGCGAGTTCGTCCGCTGGCACGCGAAGCAGGGGCTTATTCTCTGCGGCCTGTCCTGTGTCATCTTCCTCGCGATCATCTTCGTCGGCGCCGTCCTGGCCACCCTCGCCAAGGTGTTCGCCTGGCTGTTCGCCTTCGCCCTCATCAACCTGGTCCTGCTCTACCTGGCGCTCGCCCTCGTGTGCGTCATCAAGGCGCTGCGCGGCGAGCGCTGGGCCATTCCGTTCCTGGGCGATCTCGTCGAAAAAATTTGAAGACTGCGCGCGCGGCATGAGCGGGGCTATCCAGGAGGCGCTGCGCGCATCGCCCTGGGCCGGGCTCCTGATCGTAATCGCGATGGCCTGGCTCGAGTATGTCTTCCCTCCGGTCCCCGGGGATTCCACGATGCTTTTCGCCTGTTTTCTCGCGGGAACGGGTGCGTTTCCCCTCGGCGCCGCAGTGCTGGCGTGCCTCGCCGGGAGCGTAGCGGGCGCCTGCAGCGCCTACGCCATCGGGGCGCGTCTCGGGCATTCGTATTTCTTTCTCCGTTCGGCGTGGGCCCGGGCGGAGCTCGGCCGCCTGGAACGGGGCTTCGCGCGCTACGGCCCGCGGCTCATCGCAATCAACCGCTTCCTGCCCGGCGTGCGCGGTGTCTTTCTCTACGGGGCGGGGATCGGCCGGCTGGGATGGCGGCGGGTGCTGATCTACTCCACGATCAGCAACGCCTTGTGGGTCGGACTGATCGCCTGGGCCGGAACCGGCCTGGGGTCGTCGTGGGACGAGGTGAGCGTCGTGTTCCGAAAGTACGTGTGGGCCATCGCGATCGCCATGACCTTGTATGTCGTCGTCACCATCGTGAGGGCCAGGCGCCGGCGTGCGGGACCGCCCGTCAGCCCCGTTTCCTGATCCGCGCCTGGAGCCGGTCGAGTTCCGCCTTGCGCTCCGGCTGGTCGGGGCGCAGCTTCAGGGAACGCTTGAGGTACTCGACCGCCCGATCGGGCTGCCCCTTCTCTTCGTACGCCTGCGCCAGGGAATTGTACAGGGCGTGGTTGGGAGGGCCGGCGCGCTCCGCATGGAGGAGATACTCGATTGCCTTGTCGAAGTCCTTCTGCATGGCGTAGACGACCCCCAGATCGTAGAGAGCCAGGGGGTAGTCCGCGCGCAGCTTCAGCGCCTCCTCGAACGCGGCGCGGGCCTCGTCGAGCTTGCCCTGGCGGGTCCTGAGGCTCCCGAGGCTGACGCGGAACTCCGGGGCCTTCGGCGCCAGGGAGATGGCCGTGTTGAACGCCGTCTCGGCCTTGTCGAGCCGCCCGTACCTCATGGCGACCTGACCCAGCCAGTCGTAGTGAACGGGGGAGGTCTTGTTCTTCGCGATCGCCGCCTCGAGGTAGCGCTCGAGCTTCGCGAGTGTTGCGGCATCGCCGCTCGACTGGTACATGACATACAGACGGCTCATCGGCTCGGGCGCGGCCGGATCGAGGAACAGGGCCTCCTCGTACTCCTTCTCGGCCGCCCCCGGCTCCCGTTCGGCCTCGAAGACCATCCCCATGGCGGCGTGGTACAGGGCTTCCTTGGGGTCGGCCGCGAGTGTTGACTCCGCCAGGCTGCGGGCGGAGGGGAGGAGCTTGCGGTTGAGGTAGTCGAGGACCGCGTTGAACACCACCTGGCCGCCGGGCCGGCCTATCGTCACCCCGTCGTCCGAGATGCCGCGGCCGAGCAGGTCCGCCGAGACCGCCGGGGCGAGCGTCCGGCTCGTATCGCCGCTCAGGATCTGGTCGGCGCTCAGGGTCTTCGCGGCGTCGCGCAGGGCCTGGCCCACGCGCTCGCGGATGTAGACATCGGTCTCCCTGCCGCTGCGCCCGGCGTGAAAGGTGAGCAGGTCCTCGGGGGAGACCCTGGCCAGGATCTTGACCGGCATCTTGAAGGTCGCGTTGTCCTTCGTGATGACGGGGATCGACTCCTCCACCGTGACCGGGCGGGTGCTGTAGCGGTAAAGCCTGTGATACAGCGGCACCCGGAGGTGAACTCCCGGACCGAGCCTGAGGGCGTTGCCGCCATAGGACTCGCGCACCGCGACCTGTCCCGCGGGGACGTAGGCGAACAGGAGGATCACGAGGAGGACGGCCGCAGCCGCCAGAACGAACCGGGCTCGAGACATCACTTCGGGAATCTCCGCTGGACCGCCGGGGGGCGTCGGAGACGCGCCGCACCCGGAACACCGCACGAAGGCAGGAGTCTAGCGCAGGGTCACGGTGCTGTCAACGAATCGGCGGCGGGGCGCGCGGGTCTCGTGTAGGATGATCCGGCCGACGG
>JANMQK010000363.1:0-4749 GCA_031370485.1 Acidobacteriota bacterium
CGAACTTCGGCGACCTCGACAACGACGGGTGGCCGGACTGCTACTTCGGCACCGGCGAGCCGTCGCTTCGCGCCCTGATGCCGAACGTGATGCTCAGAAACGCCGGCGGGCGAGCGTTCCAGGACGTGACAACGTCGGGAGGCTTCGGGCATCTGCAGAAAGGGCACGGCATCGCCTTCGGGGACATCGACAACGACGGCGATCAGGACGTCTTCGAGGTGATGGGTGGGTGGTACGAGGGGGACGTCTCCCACAATGTGCTCTATCAGAACCCCGGGCACGGAAATCACTTCGTCACGCTGCGGCTCCTTGGGCGGCGCTCGAACCGTTCGGCAATCGGCGCTCGGATCAAGGTGAGCGTGAGCGGCGCCGGCGGGCTCCGCGACATTTACGTCACCGTGGGAACCGGCGGCAGCTTCGGCGGGAACAGCCTGCAACAAGAGATCGGTCTCGGACAGGCCGACTCGATCTCGGCGATCGAGGTGACGTGGCCCGCGGGCGGCGAGGTGCAGGTTTTCCGCAACGTGGCGATCGATCGCGTCTACGGCATCGTCGAGGGCCAGCCGAACCTTGCCCCCGTGACGGCGAAGGCGATCCGGCTCTGACGTCAGGAGCGTCCCGGAGCCGTCCTCACATGGTGGCAGGCGATTCGGCCGGGACGGCCTGCTCGGCTCCGGTCTGCACGCGCAGCGAGTAGGGTGCCAGACCCACCTGGTCGAGAGCCGCGAGAAGCTCCGACACGTCGACGGTCTTGCCCGGTTCCAGGTAGCGCGCGTGCACGATGATCAGGTGCTTGGCGTGGTCGGCGGTGACGCTGTCCACCCAGAGCAGGCGCGCCGCGGCCAGGGCCCGGGTCAGCTCGGTCGTGCGGCGCGCGGCGTCCTCGCAGATGCCGCAGCACATGTGGGCCACCTGCGCCTCGAGGCGGAAGTGGGGCGGGCCTCCGAACTCCATCCGCGACGCGACGAGCCCCTTGTCCCTCAGGGCGCGATCGACAGCGACGAAATCGATCGACCCCGGGTCCTTGACCTGGACGTCCACCCACCCCCCGTACTCGCCGGCCGGCCCCAGGGCCTCCGCCTCCTTGACGGTGAGCACCTTGCCCTGCCGGGCTCGCACCTTCTCCGGCTCGACCCAGGGCAGTGTCTGGAGCCCGGCCCGGACGTCCGCCAGGCAACCGGTGCAGCAGAGGTGATTCACGTAAAGGCTGAGCGGCGCCGAGGCCGGGCGGGGCGGCGGCGCCTTCGTCCAGAGGTGGGGATTTTTGGTGTAGTCGATGAGCAGTAGGGCGGCCAGCCAGGCCACGGTCAGGGCGATGATCTGCAGCGGTGTCGCGAGCCGGAATCTGGTCGTCATGGGTTGAGGAGGGACCGGTCGGTGAAGGAGAGGCCCCAGAGAATGGGCAGCACCGCAATGACGGCGATCAGGATCGCGGACACGGCCACCAGCGCATAGCTCCGCAACGGGACGTCACGCCGCAGGGCCCGCGCCTTCCTTTCCACGAGATCGAACTCAGTCTTCAGATGGTTTGAGGCCATGACCGCAAGCAGGGCTCCGATCGGGTAGATGTGAGGGATCTCGGCCCAGCCGAAATCCACCAGCATGAGCTTGGTGAACACCCAGAGCATCATCATGCACCAGAAGCGGGTGAAAAAGCCGGCCATCAGCATGAACCCGCTCAGCACCTCGGCCATGCCGAAGGCCACGACCCAGGTCTCGCGGCGCAGGGCCGCGTCGGTCCCGAACGCGAACAAGCCCACCAGGGGGTCGTTCATGACCCCTGGGTAGTTGTCCGCCACTCCGGCGGTCAGGTCGTGGTTGTAGACTTTCATCCAGCCGAGCACCAGGAACCCGAACCCCAGAACCAGCCGCACCAGCCGGGTCTGCAGGGGCGTGAGCCGGGTGATGGCCAGTTTGTGCGATTGCCACGGGGCCGAGAGGTAGACCACCGCCACCGTGACCACCGGCAAGGCGTCGACCGCCACGAACCATCCCCAGCGGAACAGGTACAGCCAGGTCCCGAGGATGAGGGCCCCGCAGAGGGGGAGGAGAGTCTGGGTCAGGATCAGGAGCGCGAGCAGGGCCTGCAGGAACTTGAAGTAGACGGCCGAGGAGGGCTCGAGCGGGTAGCTGGGCATCACCAGGGAGTCGTTGGTGGCCGAGTACATGAGGACCAGGGCCGGGCTCCGGAGAAAGACGATGACCGCCCACTCGCCCAGGGCGTAGAACCAGCCCAGTCGCACCGGCTTGTCGGTCAGAAAGCACGCGAGGTTGTGGACATGCCTCTGCAGCGCGCCCCGCAGCCGGGCCAGGAGCCGGTAGCGGACCACCTCGTCCAGCCTCTCGCGGAGAAACCACACGGCGATGGCGCCCGCCAGAACCCCCGTGACGAGGAGCCCGATATGGAGCATGTTGGGGTCCATGCCCAGAAGGTGGCGCGGGTCCCGCCCGAAGAACCAGTTTTGCAGGGGCTTTTTCAGCTGGTGCTTGATGAAGCGTTCGTGAGCGGCCGCCGGCGAGGCCAGTGCCAGAAGTGAGGCCCCGATGGCAAGGGTTGCCCCTACACGTCTCATGACGCGCTGGCCTCGTGCTCGAAGGCGCGGGCGAACGCTTTCCGGTCCGGCACGCTCCAGTGCGCCCCGTCGCGGCGCAGCAGGCCGTCTCGCTCAAGGGTTTCGAGTTGGCGCGACACTGTCTCCGGATTGGAGCCGATCATCTGCGATAAATCGCGCGCCGAGACCGGGATCCGGATGCGCCACCCTCCGGGGCCGCTCTCGCCGTGTCTCTCGAGAAGCTGCGAGAGCACCTTCAAGACGCGGTACGGCATGTCGCGATACTGATCGAGCAAGTCCTCGCCGACCTCCCTCAGGCGCCCGCAGACCGCCTGGAGGAGCTTCCAGAGCACGTCCGGCTGCTCGCGGGCCAGCGCCTCGAAATCGCGGCGGGCGAGCACCAGCATCTCCGAGTCCGCGGTGGTCTGCACCGTGGCGGATCGCGGCAGCCCCTCGAGCATCGCAAGCTCGCCGAAGACTTCGCCCGGCCAGAACACTTTCAGGATCCGGTCCTTGCCGTCCTCTGACGTGCGCACGACCTTCGCCGACCCGGAGAGCACGACGTAGAGCGAGTCCGAGGGATCGTCCTGGAAGAACACTGCGGTGTCGTCCTTGAAGGTCTTGCGGACCATGAGCGAGAGGAGCTTTTCCTGCTCGACGGGGGTCAGGCGGGCAAAGAGCGGTATCCGAGCCAGATCGGGCTTGGTCATAGGTGACTCCTCTTCTTCTGAAAATCCCCCTGCTTCGACGTTGCACGGAGTCTAGCAGATTCCCGCCTCGCTGGAACTGGGCACTTTTGCCGATCCCGCCACGGCCGGTCCCGGGGTTCCCCGCCTTATACTCTCCGGACCAGGATCGCGGCGCCCCGTGCGCGGAGACCAAGACCGTATGTCCACCGAGGCCGCTGCAACGCGCCACCGCCTGCTCATCCCCCTCAACTTCGCCGCCGTCTACATCCTCTGGGGATCCACCTACCTGGCAATCCGCTTCGGAGTGCAGGATCTCCCGCCGGCGCTCATGGCCGGGACGAGGTTCATGACGGCCGGAGTGATCCTCTTCGCGTGGCTCGCCTGGCGGCGGGTTCCGCTGCCGCCCCGCCCCCTCGTGGGGCCGATCGCCCTGACCGGACTCCTGATGCTCTTCGGCGGAAACTGGCTCGTGACCTGGTCGGAGCAGACCGTGTCCTCGGGGATGGCGGCGGTGATCGTGGCAAACCTGCCTTTCTTCATGGTGGGGTTCGAGGCGCTCCGCCGGGGCGGCGAGCGGATCACGCCTATTGTCGCGCTGGGGCTTGTGATCGGGTTTGCAGGGATGATCGTCCTGATGTGGCCGAAGATCGCGGGGATCCTGCAGAGATCCGGAGGGAATTTTCGCGGCGAGGTGGCGCTTCTGGGAGCGAACGTCTGCTGGGCCGCCGGGTCGATCTACTCGAAGCACAGGGTCAAGGGGGTGGCGCCCCTGATGGCGGTCGCGCTGCAGATGCTCTGCGCGGGGGCGGCGCTTCTCTGCGCGGGGTTCGCTTTGGGCGAGGCGGCGCGGTTCCACCTCACGCCCCGCGCGGCCGCCTCGGTCGCCTGGCTGATCGTCGCGGGGTCGCTCGTCGGCTACTCGTCGTACATGTGGCTGCTGCACAACGTCCCGGCCGCGAAGGTCGCGACCTACGCCTACGTCAACCCGGTCATGGCGGTCGCGCTCGGCTGGCTGATCCTGGACGAGCCGCTGGGCTGGAGGATGGCCGCCGGCACGGCGGTCATCCTGTGCGGGGTCGCCGTCGTCAACCTGGCGCGCATCCGCTTGAGAAGCTGAGGGCTGCCCGGCGGCCGCTCAGTGCCTGGCGTCCTGGTCCCGCAGCGCCTCGATCAGAACGCGGCCGGTGGCGAGGGCCGGCGGCGTCAGGCCGAGCGCCGAGGCCAGCGTCGGAGCGAGGTCCGCGGGGGACACCCGCGCGCGGTAGCGCCCCGGACGAAACGGCGGGCCCAGCAGGATCAGAGGCACGTGGGTATCGTAGGTCCAGGGAGTCCCGTGATTTGCGGCGTCTTCCTGGTTGAATCGCGCGAAGGGGGCCGTGATGATCAGCAGGTCGGGGCTGCGGCCCGGGTACGAGCCGAGCCGGCAGGCCTCGGCCGTCCGTGAATCCAGGGTGGTCTCCGCCGCGGAGTAGTAACCGAGAACACCCTCGACGGCCAGCGCACCCTGG
>JANMQK010000390.1:0-8131 GCA_031370485.1 Acidobacteriota bacterium
CGCCGGGCAGGATCCTGACGCCCCGCTTGTGCATCTTCTTGAGCGATTCGATCGCCTGGAGCGTCCTTCCCTGGTTGAACTGGACCTCGCCAAGCCTCACGTAGCGCTGGGCGTCGCTTGACTTCTGCGAGCGGTTGCCACCCGAGGCGCAGGCGAGGAGTACCCCCGCCAGCACCGCGGCCAGGAACGCTCTGGTTCGATCACCGGGTCGTGGGGCTGGATTCATCTGGCGGCCTCATTCCGTTTGAAGCGTGGAATTCTATCAAACTCAAGGACTTTCGTAAATGGCGCCGGATTCAGACGGGGCGCCGGCGGCCGCGCAGGAAGGACCGGACACGTCCCAGGATGCCCTTGCCCGCGGCCTCCAACGGCTCGTCAGGCTCGATCTCCAGGCCGTCGAGAATGGCGCGGGGAGTGTCCTCGACCATGCGGCGGGCGGCGGCCTCGCCGCAGAGTTGCGCGACGGTCCGGAAGGCGTCGGAAAGGGTAGGGGGACGGTGCGAGACATCATGGCTGTCCGAGGCCACCACATGGACGAGGCCCCGTTCGAGCATCTCGCGGGAGAACTCGCGCGCCTTCGACCCGAACCGGCCGGTGATCGAGGCGCCCGTGACCTGGGTCAGCGCCCCGAGCCGCACGGAAGCGACGACCCGGGACATGTCCTCGAGGTAATAGGCCACCCTCTCCGGGTGGGCCATGATCGGCGTGATCCCGAGGAGCTTCATCTGGAAGATCGTGTCTTCCACGCGCATCGGGATCTGCTGGTAAGGCAGCTCCAGCAACAGGAATTTCCCCCGGTCGGCGACGGTCATCAGCTCCCCCGCTTTCGCCTGCCGGAGGAGATCGGCGGTGAAATAGACCTCCGCCCCGGGAAGAAGGGTCACTCCCTCGGTGCCGCTTCCTTTCTGCGCCTCGCGCACCATGGCGACGCTCTCGAGGATGGTCTCCCGGCGGTTGTCGTAGACACCCGGCTTCATGTGGGGCGTCGCGACGACAATCCGCACGCCGTCGGCCCCGGCGATCCGCAGGAACTGCAGCGTTTCCTCCAGGCGCTTGGCCCCGTCGTCGATCCCGGGCAGCAGGTGGTTGTGAAGGTCGATCATGTCTCGTCCTTGAGCGGCCGCGACAGCAGGTCGGCGATGGCGTCTTTCGGCGGGCGGCCCTCGAAGAGCACCTCCTTGACCTTGGCCGCGATCGGCAGCTCGACGCCCTGACGGGACGCCAGCCCCAGCGCGGCCCGTGTCGTGGCGACCCCCTCGGCCACCATGCGGAGGTCCGTCAGGATCTCGGGGAGCGCCCGGCCCCGGCCGATCTCAATGCCCACCCTCCGGTTGCGGCTCAGGGCGCCCGTGCAGGTAAGGACCAGGTCCCCCATCCCGGCCAGCCCCGCGAAGGTGGCGGCGCGTCCACCCAGCGCGCAGCCGAGCCGGGTGATCTCGGCCAGGCCCCGCGTGATGAGGGCGGCCCTCGTGTTCGACCCGAGCCCGATCCCCTCGACGATCCCCGTGGCGATGGCCATGACGTTCTTGAGAGCTCCCGCAAGCTCCACCCCCGCCAGGTCGGAGTTGCCGTAGACCCTGAGATTCCCGGTGGAGAAGGCGGCCTGCACCCTCTGCCGGGCCGCGCCGTTCTCCCCCGCCGCCACGACCGCCGTGGGATCCCCGCGCGCCACCTCCGCCGCGAAACTGGGGCCGGAGATCACCGTGGTGCGCGACAGGATGTCCCCGGTCACCTCCTGCTCCATTACCTGGGTGAGCCGCAGGAACGTCCCCTCCTCGATTCCCTTCGAGCCGATCACCATGTCCGCCCCCGGATCCGCGGCGGCCCCGGCCGTCCTGAAGATACCGCGGCTGCCCTGCGCCGGCGCGACGAAAAGGACGAGACCGGCGCCGTCCACCGCGCGCGCGATGTCCTCGGTGACCTCGAGACCGGGCGGAAAGGAGTGCCCCGGGAGATAGAGGGGATTCTCGCGGGCCGCCTGGAACGCCCGGGCGCGCTCCGCGCTCCGCGCCCAGAGGGTGACTCCCGTTCCGGAGCGCGCCAGGTGGATGGCCAGGGCCGTGCCCCAGCTGCCCGCCCCGAGGACCGCCGCGCGCTTCACCGGTCCGCTCCCCCGTCCTTCCCGCCGCCGAGCCGTCCCTCGGTCCCCGCGAGAATGCGCGCCAGGTTCGAACGGTGCCGCGCGATCACCAGCGCGGAGACCAGGACCGCCATAACGACGAGCGCCGGATCGCCGCCGAAGAAAAACACGCCGAGCGGCATCGCCGCCGCGGCGAGCACCGAACCGAGCGAGACAGTCCGGGTCGCCGCCATGGCGACCGCGAAGACGACGACCGCGGCCAGGAGGGCTCGAGGAGCGAGCAGGCCAAACACCCCGGCGCCGGTGGCCACACCCTTCCCTCCCCTGAAACGCAGGAACGGCGTGAAATTGTGGCCGAGCACGGCGAGTCCCCCGGCGAGCGCATCGACCGCTCCCCCCTGCGCGCCGCCTCCGGCGACGGCCCGCGCCGCGAGGACGGCGGCGACCCCCTTCAGCGCGTCGAGGATGAGCGCCGCCGTCCCCGGCCCGTAGCCGATCGTGCGGGCCACGTTCGTGGCTCCGACGTTGCCGCTGCCGAGGTTCCGGATGTCGACACCTCCCAGCAACCGGGCCAGGATCCATGAGAAGGGAATGGCGCCGAACGCGAAGGCGATGACGCAGGCGGCCGCGAGTCCCGGAACGTTCATCTCGCCCAGCCCTTCACGCGGACGCCCCGGGCGCCAGCGGGAAGGCGGCCAGCGGGAGGTAGGTCGCCCCGCCGGGGTCGAGGCGGCTTTCGAAGAGAACGATGGTGCGCACCTCGAACGTCCCCGCGGGTGTTTCCGCGAAGCCGGCCAGGAACGCCTTCCAGTCCCCCCGGCCCGGACCCTTCACCCGCCCGAGCGTGAGGTGGGGCCGGAAGTCGCGCTCCTCGGAGGGATACCCAATCGCCTCGAGCGCACCGTCGATCGCCCTCTGGACCCTTGACGCCTCCTCGATCGATCCTCGAATGCCCATCCAGATCACCCTGGGCCGGCCGGTCCCGGGAAAGGTCCCGACCCCCGCGGCTTCGAGCGCGAGCGGGTGCGGTCCAACCGCGGCGGCCGACTTCAGGGCGGTCTCGATCGCCTCGCGCCGCGCCTCCGGCACCTCGCCGAGGAACTTGAATGTCAGATGAATTCCCTCCGGGCGGACCCAGCGGACCGGAAGCGGGATGGGACGCAATGCCTCCTGGATCGCCCCGAGCCTCCCGCGCAGCTCGCGCGGGAGATCGGCGGCGACGAACAGCCTCACGGCGCACCTCCCTCGAGGGCGCGCCGCAGAAGATCCATGGCCAGCAGGGCGGTTCGCTCCTGGATGATGCCGCGATCGCCGGGAAGGAGCATCTCGCGGCTCAGCGAGACACCCGGCCCGGCCAGGCCCAGGATGACGGTTCCCGCCTGACGTCCCCCCTCCCCGCCCCCGGGGCCGGCGAGCCCGGTGGCCGAGAGACCCCAGTCGGCCATCAGCGAAGCCCTGATTCCTTCGGCCATCTCGACAGCCACCTCGGGGCTCACCGCCGTTTTCTCCGCCAGGGTCTCCGGCCGCACGCCGGCCAGCTTCACCTTGGCCCCGTCACTGTAGCAAACCGCGCCCCCTTTGAAATACCGGGACGCGCCGGGGACCGCGGCGATCCGGCGGGCGATCGTCCCGCCCGTGAGCGACTCGGCGACCGCCACGGTCTGCCCCGCGCGCAGCAGCAGCCCGCCGAGGACCTCTCCCGGCGTCTGCTCGTCACGCCCGAAAAGGTGGATCCCGAGCGTTTCGCCGATCTCCCGATCGAGCCGTTCGATTCCGTCGGGGGTTCCGCCCGTCCTGACCTTCTCGCGGAGGTGGATTTCGACCTGACCCGGCGCGGCGAGAATCGTCCAGGAGACCCCCGCCGCGCCCCGGTGGACCGCGGCGAGGCGGTGATCGACCTCTGACTCGGGAAGACCCGCGATCTTCAGGACGCGGTACATGAACCTCTCCCCCGTTTCCGGGAGTCCCGGCAGGACCGATCCCTCGAAGATGGCTTTCATCTCGGCCGGCACTCCCGGGAGGAGGACCACCGTTGTCTCCCCGGCCACCAGCCGGAGCCCCGGGGCCGTGCCGTGCGGATTGGGCAGGACCTCCGCCCCCTCCGGCACCTGCGCCTGACGCCGGTTCGAGGGGGGCATCGCCAGGCCGTACCGGCGGAAGCGGGACTCGATGCCGGCGAAGATCTTCTCATCCTCGATCAGCCGCAGGCCGAGGAGGCCGGCCACCGCCTCCCGGGTGAGGTCGTCCACCGTCGGCCCGAGCCCGCCCGTGGCGATGACCAGGCCGCACCGTGCCATGGCCACGCGGAAGGCTTCGGTGAGATCGTCGACGGAGTCCCCCACAACCGTCCGGTAGCGGACCTCGATCCCCCGCTCTCCCAGGTGGCGCGACAGGTACGAGCCGTTGGTGTCGACCCGCCCGGGCTCCAGGAGCTCGCTGCCGATTGCCAGCAGCTCGGCGCCGCGCCGCGTCATGAACCGGGATCGAGCCGGCGGATAGCCTCCTCCACCGACCGGGCGAATTCCCGGAGCGCGTCGCGCCCCCGCTCCCGCCTGTCCTGGGTGAATTGCAGGGGCGGGCCGAAGCGCACGTGGGTCCGGGCGGGCCGGGGGAATCGTCCCCCGACGGGGAGCGAGTCGCGGGCCCCGTCGATGTAGGCCGGCACGACCGGCGCCCCGGAGAGGGCGGCGATCAGCGCCGCCCCGGGGCGGGTTTCCTTGACCTTGCCGTCGGGGCTGCGGCTCCCTTCGGGAAATATGCCCAGCACGCGGCCCTTCTTGAGGACCTTCACGGCGCGCTTGATTCCCTTCGAGTCCTGCCCGTCGAGCCTGAGGGGGATGGTCTCCATCCCCCAGTAGAACCACCGGATGAGCAGCATGTCGTACATCCACTGCAGCACGATGAAGTGGATCGGGCGCGGTGAGGCCGAGCCGAGCAGGATCGAGTCGATGTAGGAGACGTGGTTCGAGACCACGATGGCCGCGCCGTGTCTTGGAAGGTGTTCCATCCCTTCGCGGGTCATGCCAAGGTAGAGCCGGGCGAAAGGATAGAAGAGCGCCTTGATGAACCAGTAGAACATCAGGCTGTCCAGCGCGACGGGACCACGAGCCCGCCACTGACAATCAGCTTCACGCCTTCCTCGATCGACAGGTCGAGCGGAAGGAGGTCACCGTCCCGCACCGCCACGAGCCAGCCGGAGGTCGGGTTGGGGGAGGTCGGCAGGAAGACCAGGGTGTAGCCCTGCGGGGAAACCCCTCCCGCCACCCGGAGGGTGGTCTGGTCCCGGGTGACGAACCCCACCGTGTAGATCCCCTTCCTCGGATACTCGACCGCCACCACCCGCTGGAAGGATGAGGTCTTCCGGTTCATCGCATCGAGCAGCTGGCGGGCGCCGCCGTAGATCCCCTTGATCAGCGGCAGCCGCATCATGATGCGGTCGAACGCCTCGACAAGTCTCCGGCCAAGCAGATTCGTGGCGAGAGCCCCCACCAGCACGACGAGGACGAGCGTGAGAATCAGGCCGATCAGGGGGGCGCCATAGGTCGAGAAGGCGGGGTCCTCGGCAAGCGGCGGGTTGACCCACGCGAGGATCCTGAGGATGAGCGGTGTCGAGATCCCGTGGACCAGAGTAAACAGCAGCCGCAGGAGCCAGACCGTGATCACGAGGGGGAGGATGATCACCAGCCCCGTGACGAAGAGAGGGCGGATGCGGCTGAGAAGCCGCGAATCGGTCTCGCGCCCTCTATCCACGCCCACCCCTGAACCCTGCCCCGGAGGCGGCCCCCACGATCCCCAGGCGCCTCGATAATTTCAGGAAATAGTCGACCCCCGACAGCGTGGCAAGCGCCACCACGACCCAGATGGCGATGGTCCCGGCCTGGTCCCATTTTCCCAGGTACCGGTTGCCGAAGATCAACAGGACGATCGCCACGACCTGGCTTCCGGTCTTGTACTTTCCCCAGACGCTGGCGCCGATCGTCAGCCCCTGGCTGCTGGCGATCATCCGGAGCCCGTCCACCGCAAACTCGCGCCCGATGATGATCCAGACCATCCAGGCGGGGGCGGCGCCGATCTGCACCAGCGAGATGAAGGCGGCGGAGGTCAGGAGCTTGTCGGCGATCGGGTCGAGCAGGATGCCGAGGGTGGTGACCTCGTTGCGCCGCCGCGCGAGCCAGCCGTCAAGGTAGTCCGTGAACGAAGCGACCAGGAAAACCGCCACGCCGATCATCTGCCACGACAGCCCGATCGGCTCCAGGGCGGTGACGCGGGTCATCAGCACCACCACCAGGACCGGGGTGAGGAAGATGCGGACGATCGTGATCCAGGTAGGGAGGTTGATCATTCCGTTGATTGCTGGTAGAAGGTGCGCCGAGTAGAATGCGCCGGCGAGGACGCCTCCCGCCTGCGCCCGCGCCGGGAGCGCCCATCCATCGAACCGTGAGGCGGCCGGAAAATAGCACAGCCCCGCGAAAGGGTCAACCGGACGCCTGTGGCGATTCGATTCGGAACCGACGGCTGGCGCGGCGTCATCGCCGACGATTTCACGTTCGAGAGCGTCCGGACGGTCGCCCAGGCCCTCGCGGACCTCATCCACGAGGAGGGACGGGGCAGCTCCCCCGTCCCGGTCGGTCATGACGTCCGTTTCCTGTCTCGGAGATTTGCGGAAGCGGTCGCCGGCGTCCTGGAGGGGAACGGCATCCCGACCATCCTGCCCGACGCCCCCACGACGACACCGATGGTCTCCTGCCAGGTGGCGGGGGCGGCGGCGCCCCTCGGCGTGTGCGTGACCGCGAGCCACAATCCGCCCCATTACAACGGGCTCAAGGTGAAGGCCGCCTTCGGCGGCAGCGCCCCGCCCGAGCTCACGAACCGGATCGAGGCGCTGCTCGGACAGCGGGCTCCCCGGGTGGGCCGTCCACCGGAGAGGCGGCACCCCTTCCTGCCGGCGTATATCCCCCGGATCCACGCCGTCGTGAACGTGGAGACGGTCCGCCGGACCCCCCTGAGGGTTGTGGTGGACAGCATGCATGGGGCCGGCGGGCGGATCCTCGAAGGCCTCGTGCGCGGCGGGCGGGCCCGTGTGCAGACCATCCGGGGGGACGCCGACGTCCTGTTCGGCGGTACGGCCCCCGAGCCGCGCGCGGAGAACCTCGGCCCCCTGTGCAAGGCGGTCGTCGCGTACGGCGCCCACATCGGGCTGGCGACCGACGGCGACGGCGATCGGCTCGGGGTCTGCGACGAGGCAGGGCGGGTCGTTTCTCCCCTCCAGGTATTCGCCCTGCTGGCCCTGCACCTGCTCGAAGGAAAGAAGTGGCGCGGCGCCATCGCGCGGACTTTCGCGAACACTCTGCTCGCCGAACGGATCGCCCGGCGCTACGGCCTCCCGTTTCACGACCTGCCGATCGGCTTCAAGCACATCGCCCGGCTGATGCTCGAGCAGGATGTCCTGATCGGCGGCGAGGAGAGCGGCGGCATCGGCGTGAAGCGGTTCCTCCCCGAGCGGGACGGTATCCTGATGGGGCTGCTGCTTCTCGAGATGCTGGCGACCGGCGGCCGGCGTCTCAGCCGGAGGATCGCGGCCGTCGAGGCGGAGTACGGACGCTACGTCTACCGCCGCGTCGACCTCCCGGTGCCGGCGGCCCCCGGACGCCAGGCGGTCGCCCGCCTCAAGGCGCATCCCCCCTCGCGGCTCGGCGGCCTCAAGGTCCAGGGCGTGGACGCGCTCGACGGCATCAAGCTTTTATTCGGGGACGACGGATGGATCCTCTTCCGGCCCTCGGGGACCGAGCCGGTCCTGCGCGTCTACTGCGAGGCTCACACCCCGAAGATGCTTGACAGCCTCATCCGCGCGGGAGTCTCACGCATCAAAGCGCTGGTCTGAAGCACCCCTGCGCCCGGAGGGGGGCGGCCCGGGGTCGCGGGGCCCTCTCGGACCGCACCCGTGGCCGCGCGCTGTTCAAGCGGCCGGGTGCGTGAGAGCGGAGCGGCGCGGGGGGCCCCCCGCGGGGATTTTGCGTAAACGCCCGCCCCCCCCGCGGCGCCCCCGACCCC
>JANMQK010000391.1:0-14044 GCA_031370485.1 Acidobacteriota bacterium
GCCCCAGCGGATAGTCGGGCGTGTAGAGGGCGCGGTTGATCATGTGCGAGTAGACGGCGAGAAGCGTCACGTCGCGCGTCCCGAAGATCGGGGCGTAGTGACGGTTCCAGACCTCCCCCGAGGTGGCCACGACCGCGTCCCTGAGCTGTGCCGGCGTTGCCTCGGGATGCGCGTAGAGCCATTTCCACACCTCCATGTCCAGCAGGGCGACCCCGGCGATCTCGCGCGTGGCCCAGAAGTCCTCGAGCGCCCGGAGCGCCTCGCTCCTCGGATCCTGACCCGCCAGACCCAGCAACTGGAGGTCACGCGCCTGGAAGACGAAGGCGAGGGCCTCGGTGAAGGCCGTGCCCGGAACACCCTGCAGGAGGGTGTGGTCAATCGTATTGAGCGAGAAGACCTGCTCGACGTTGTGCCCCATCTCGTGAACCGCGATGTTGTATCCCTTGTAATCCATCCCGCCGGCGCCGACCCTCGTGCGCAGGTGCGCCTTGTCGTCGCGCCGGGCGGCGCCCATCGCGTGCCCCGCGCCACGCGAGGGATCGACCTCGATGTGCTCGGCGAGAAAGTGGGCCCTGTCCGGGCTGAACCCGATCTCCCGGAGGAGTCGCGGGATGTCCGCCGCGTAGGCAGCGGGGGTGGGATAGCGCTCGCGGGTCCGGGCGTCGAGATTCGCCTCCTGGTAGGAGGCCCTGGGCTTGAATCCCGAGTACCAGATGTCGAACGGCTCGAGCGGGCGCCCGAGGCGCTTCGCGACCAGGCTGCCGGCACGCCCGCCGAGCGGCGACAGCAGCACCGACTCGAGAAGCGCCCTGACCTCGCTCTCGGGGATCTCCCGGTCGACGTTGAACCTCCGGTCGGGAATCGTCGGGTCGTCGGGGAAGTAGGGGTCGGCAAGACGGCCGGCCGTGAAGTTCGCGAGCCAGCGCCGGTAGCGCTCGTCGGCTTCGCGCGCGCCGCGGGGCTCCGCCGTGGAACCGGGCGGGGCGGCGAGGTCCTTCACGGGCGAGGCGGTGACGGCGTTCGACACAGCGGCCCAGTCGAGAAGTGGGTTATTCACGACCGCCGCAGGGATCTCCTGCCGGACGATTCGGTCCATCACCGTCTGGATCATCCGCTGCTTCGCGATGCCCTCCGGATCCGAGTACCCGGCCTTCAACTCGTCGCGCAACCCCCAGTGGGTGATGAGGCGCAGCCCCGCCGGGAAGGGCCGGCGGCCCTTCTCGTCGAGCAGGTGGTGCATGTAGATGTTGTACCCGTTGATGTAGGACTCGGCCTGGACGGCGGCCGCCGTGATCTGCTGGCTCACCTCGGCCGGGACGCGCGCCGAGAATCTCTGCGCCAGGCGCGTCTCGGCCCACTCGCGGCGCGACCATTTCATCCCGCGATCGAGCCTTTCGCGCAGGGTGGTCAGCGGGAAGTTTAGAAGCGCCACGAAGGCCAGCTTGTTACGGAAGAAGTCGTCCGTGAAGTGCGCCGAGGGGTCGTATCCGGCAAGCCTCAAGTCGATCGGCAGCATCGGCCCGAGGTCGAGATCGACACCCTGCTGCAGATCGCGCGACAGCGAAACGGAATAGCCGGCGATCCGCTCGAGGGCGAACTCGAATCTTTCGAAGGCCGCGTCGAGAGCCTCCCCCGCCGGGATGAACTCGGCCTCGACGAACTCGCCGAACCCGGCCGCGTCACCGTCCTCGGGCCGCCAAATTCGGCGGACCTGCTCGACACCGCGATCGATCCTCGCGGCCGACTTTTCCCCGTGCTTCGCCTTGAGCGCCTGCTTCGCCGCGGCCGCAGCCTCCTGCATGTCGCCCGGGCCGGCGCTCCCCCCGGCGCGCCCCGCCGCGTTCGCTTCGCCCCCTCCGACCGCGGTCCCCAGCGCCATCAGGACGGCGAGACCGATCGCCGACGCCAGGGCCCCGAGCGGCGCGAATCGGAATGCGATCGCAAGAACCCCGCTGCTTTCGTTCATCGTCGAGGTCTCCGGTTCACCTAGCGGCGTGGCGTCCCCAACGGGATTTGAACCCGTGTTCCCGCCTTGAAAGGGCGGTGTCCTGGGCCAGGCTAGACGATAGGGACAATCGACCGGCCGCGCTCGCCAGCGGAGCGGCGATCCTACCCCAGTCCGGCGCAATTGTTACGGTCCGTTCGCGGCGCCGGGCGGACGCTCGGCGGCCATTCATGGAGGGGAAATGGTGAGCCGTGCTGGACTCGAACCAGCGACCCTCTGATTAAAAGTCAGATGCTCTACCGCCTGAGCTAACGGCCCCTCTGCTGCGTTCCCCGGATGCTACCGTATGGGAAGCAGGACGTGCAACCGAGACGGAGGCCCCGCCCCCCCGGTCGCTTGCCACCGGATGGCCTCACGGGGCATCCTTACCGGCACGCGGGGGACGGGCCCGCGGGGGAGGCGCGATGGACAAGGCGAAGAGCGGGCAGAGAATCGAGACACTGGCGGTCCACTCGGGAGAGCGGCGGCCGGGACCGGAGGGGTCGGTCATCTTCCCCATCTATCAGGGGACCATTTTCGAGGTCGAGCCGGGGACCAGTTATCACGACATCAAGTACATCCGGCTGAACAGCACGCCGACGCAGAAATACATCCATGACAGGCTGGCCGGTCTCGAGGGGGCCGAGGCCGCCGTCGCCACCGCATCCGGCATGGCGGCCTTCTCGAGCGCCGTGCTCTCGGTCCTCAAGAAGGGGGACCACGTCCTGGCGAGCGACTGCCTGTACGGCGGGACTCATGATTTCCTGACACAGCATGCGGACGATCTCGGCCTCGCCTACACCTTCGTCGATCCGCACCGCCCCGAAAGCTGGGCCGCGGCCAGGAAGCCCTCCACGAAGCTGTTCCTGACGGAGACGATCACCAATCCCCTCATGCGGGTCCCGAGGCACCGTGAGATCGTCGCCTTCGCCCGGAAGGAAGGGCTCACGACACTCATCGACAACACGTTTGCGAGCCCGGTCAATTTCAGGCCCCTCGACCACGGCTTCGACCTGGTGTTTCACAGCGCGACGAAATATCTCAACGGGCACTCGGACATCGTGGCGGGGTGCGTGCTTGGAAGCGCCGCGCGGATCGACCGGGTGCGCCGAATCGTCAACCACTTCGGCGGCTGTCTCGACCCCCACGCGGCGTTCCTGCTGTCGCGCGGCATCAAGACGCTGGCCATCAGGGTGAAGGCGCAGAACGCCAACGCGCTGGCCCTCGCCCGGATGCTCGCGACCCACCCCTCCGTGGCCCAGATCAACTTCCCGGGGCTGGAGACCCACCCGGATCACGCTCTGGCGCGCGAGCTTCTGACAGGCTTCGGCGGGATGCTCAGCTTCCGCCCGAAGGGTGGGGAGAAGGCGGCGGAGGGGATGATGTCGCGCCTGCGCATCCCCCACGTAACACCCAGCCTGGGAGGCGTCGAGACGCTCCTGACGCGGCCCGTCCTCACCTCGCACGCCGGCATGAGCGTGCCGGATCGGGAGCGCATCGGAATCACCGAGGACCTGGTGCGGGTGAGCTGCGGCATCGAGAACGCCGAGGACCTGGTGGACGACTTCAGGCAGGCCCTCGAGGGAGCCTAGGGGAGGCTGCCGGGGGTGCGGGACCGCGCTCAGCGCTCGGGCAGCCAGCGCGCGACGCGGCTCTGCGGCCGGATGATGGTCCGCTCGCGCAGCGGCGAGGTCGAGATGATGCCGATCTCGCACTCCAGGACGCTCTCGAGCCTCTTGACGTAGTTGCGCGCGGCGGCCGGAAGCGCCTCGAACCGCGGGATGGCCGAGGTGTCCGACATCCAGCCTGGAAGCGTCTCGTAGACCGGGCGGCACTCCCTGAGGATGGCCGGGTCGGCCGGCAGCGTCTCGAGCCGGCGGCCGCCATGGTCGTACGCGACGCAGATCGGGATCTCCTCGAAGTCGTCGAGGACGTCGAACAGGGTGAGCGCCATCGACTCGATCTGGTTGATCATGATCGAGTAACGCGCCACGAGGGCATCGAACCAGCCGCAGCGCCTCGAGCGGCCTGTGGTGCTTCCGAACTCGCGCCCGCGCTCCCGAATCTTCCGGCCGGAATCGTTGTCTTGCTCGGTCGGAAACGGCCCCTCGCCGACTCTCGTCGAATAGGCCTTGAGGACCCCCAGGACGGCCTCGACGCGCACGGGGCTGATCCCCAGGCCGGTGCAGGCGCCTCCGGCGGTCGAGCTCGAGGAGGTGACGTAGGGATAGGTGCCGTGATCGAGGTCGAGCATCGTGCCCTGAGCGCCCTCGCACAGCACGACGGCCCCCGCATCCAGGCGCATGTTGAGCAGGCGGGAGGTGTCGGCCACGAACGGGGCCATTCTCCGGCCGTGGGCGAGATACTCCTCGGCCACCCGCTCGGGAGGCGGGTCCGATTCCTTCGGGAGGCCGTTCACGGAGGCGGCGCGCGCCATCGCCGCGGCGCGGCCGACCTTGTCGAACAGGGTCGCCGGGTCACCCAGGTCCGCGACGCGCAGCCCGTACCGTCCCGCCTTGCTCTCGTAGGCCGGGCCGACGCCGAGCCGGGTTGTGCCGATCTTTCCCTGCGTGGCGGCGTCCTCGCGGGCGATGTCACAGCCCCGGTGGTATGGCAGGATCAGGTGCGCGCGGTCGCTGATCCTGAGATTGTCCTCGACCCGCACGCCGGCCTGGCGGAGCTCGTCGATCTCCTTGAGGAGCGAGGCGGGATCGATCACGACACCGTTCCCGATCACGCAGAGGACCGACTGCCGGAGGATGCCCGAGGGGATGTGATGCAGGGCGAAACGGCTCTCGCCGACCTGAATCGTGTGGCCGGCGTTGGGTCCCCCGCCATAGCGGGCGACGATGTCGACACGTTCGGTGAGAAGGTCGACGATCTTTCCCTTCCCCTCATCGCCCCACTGCGAACCGACCACCACGAACCCCGGCATGCGACCTCCCGTGACGTCCGAGACCTCTTTCGCCCAAACCGGGCAATGCTAGCAGAAACGGCCCGGTCGCGAGCAGCGCGCCCGCCGGGAGCGCGTTGTGGGCGCAACTTCGCTGTGCTAGACTCGGCGCGCAGCAAAGGTTTCGAAAGTTCCCTCCGTCATCCGAGGCAGGCGCATGCCGGCGATTGTCCTTAACGGAGAAAGGCTGCGACTCGACGAGATCGCGGCCGTGAGCCGCGGCGGCGTCGACGTCACTCTCGCCCCCGGGGCCCGGCGGCGGGTTGAAGCCTCCCACGAAGTGGTGAAGACGATCCTCGCCGGCGGCACGCAGGTCTACGGCGTGAACACCGGCTTCGGTCATCTCAAGGACATCCGGATTCCCGGAGATCAGCTCGAGGCGCTGCAGCGCAATCTCATCCGCAGTCACTGCGCGGGCGTCGGGCAGCCGCTGCCGCCGGACGTGACCCGCGCCCTCATGCTTCTGCGCGCCCATGTCCTGGCCCGCGGCTACTCGGGGGTCCGTCCGCTCGTCATCGACACGCTCCTCTCGCACCTGTCCTCCGACCTCCTGCCGGTCGTCCCCGAGCAGGGTTCGGTCGGCGCCAGCGGCGACCTCGCGCCCCTCGCCCACCTCGCCCTGGTCCTGATGGGCGAAGGAGAGGCCGTTCTTCAGGGAGAGAGGATGCCGGCCGCGAAAGCGCTCGAACGCGCCCGGATCGAGCCGCTGCGGCTGGGCCCCAAGGAGGGCCTCGCCCTCATCAACGGCACCCAGGCCACGACTGCCATCGGGGTGCTGGCGCTGCTCGAGGCGCAGGCCCTGTCCCGGGTTGCCGACGTGGCGGGGGCCTGCTCTCTCGAGGCTCTCAAGGGCAGCCATCATGCCTTCGAGGCGAGGATCCATGCGCTCAGGCCGCACGCGGGGCAGGGGGCGAGCGCGGCGAATCTCAGGCTGCTCCTCGCCGACAGCGAGGTGGCTCGATCGCACGAGAACTGCGGGCGTGTCCAGGATGCCTATTCGCTGCGCTGCATGCCCCAGGTTCACGGCGCCGCGCGCGAGGCGATCACCTTCGCGCGCTCGATCCTGGAGACCGAGGTCAATGCGGTGACCGACAACCCGATCGTCTTCGCGGATGACGGGGACCTGGTCTCGGGCGGGAACTTCCACGGCCAGATTCCGGCTCTGGCGCTGGACGTGCTGGCGATCGCGGTGGTGGATCTCGCGTCGATCTCGGAGCGGCGAATCGAGCGGCTGATGAACCCCGCCCTCAGTGGCCTCCCCCCGTTCCTGACGCGCCAGCCGGGCCTCCACTCCGGGCTGATGATGGCCCAGGTGACGGCGGCCTCCCTGGTGTCGGAAAGCAAGATCCTGGCTCATCCCGCCAGCGTCGACTCGATCCCCACGGAGGCCGGACAGGAAGATCATGTCTCGATGGGGCCGATCGCGGCGCGCAAGGCCAGGAAAGTCGTGGCCCACGCCCGCCAGGTGCTGGCGATCGAGATGCTGGCGGCCTGCCAGGGGCTCGATCTGCTGCAGCCGCTTCGCCCGGGACGGGGGGTCGAGGCGGCGCGCCAGGCCTTCCGGAGAGTCATCCCGTTCATGGAGGAGGATCGCGTCCTCAGTCCCGATTTCGAGGCGGCGCTGGAAATAATCGCGGATGGCACGATCGTCAAGGCGGCCGAGGCGGCCTGCGGGGCCCTCCAGTGAGCGCGGGCCGCGCCTCCGCGCGCGTCGTCAGGGCGCCGAGGGGGACGTCTCTCTCCTGCAAGGGATGGCAGCAGGAGGCGGCGCTGCGGATGCTGATGAACAACCTCGATCCCGACGTCGCGGAGAAGCCCGATGAGCTCATTGTGTACGGCGGGACCGGGAAGGCGGCCCGCAACTGGGATTGCTTCGAGGCCCTGGTGCGCTCCCTGCGCGAGTTGGCGGACGATGAGACGCTCCTCGTCCAGTCGGGGAAGCCGGTGGGGGTCTTCCGGACGCACCGGGACGCTCCCCGGGTTCTGATCGCCAACGGTCTCCTGGTTCCCGCCTGGGCCACGTGGGACATCTTCAGGGAACTCGATCGCAAGGGCCTGACCATGTACGGCCAGATGACGGCCGGGTCCTGGATCTACATCGGCACCCAGGGAATCCTCCAGGGAACCTACGAGACCTTCGCCTCCGCCGCGCGCCGCCATTTCGGCGGCAGCCTGGCCGGGAGGCTCGTCGTGACGGCGGGCCTGGGCGGGATGGGAGGCGCGCAGCCGCTCGCCGCCACCATGAATGGCGGTGTGATCCTGGCCATCGAGGTCGACAGGGACCGCATCCGCCGACGCCTCGAGACGCGCTACGTCGATCGCGAGACCTCCAGCCTCGAGGATGCCCTGTCCCTGGCGAAGCAGGCGCTGGCCCGGAAAGAGCCACTGTCGATCGCCCTGCACGCGAACGCCGCCGAAATCCTCCCCCGGCTCGCCGGGGGGCCGCTGCTCCCCGACCTGGTGACCGACCAGACGAGCGCGCACGATCTGCTCAACGGCTATGTTCCCCACGGCATCCCCTATGAGGAAGCCCTGCGGCTGAGGACCGCCGATCCCGCAGAGTACCAGCGGCGGTCGCGGCTGTCGGTGGCGGCGCATGTGCGGGCGATGCTCGCCCTACAGGCGAGAGGATCGATCGTGTTCGACTATGGCAACAACATCAGGCAGGAAGCCAAAGGCGCCGGGGTCAAGGAGGCGTTCGACATCCCCGGTTTCGTTCCCGCCTACATCCGCCCCCTGTTCTGCGAGGGGAAGGGGCCGTTCCGCTGGGTGGCGCTGTCGGGCGACCCGAAGGATATCGAGCGGACCGACGAGGCCCTCCTCGAGATGTTCCCGGAGAACGAGGCCCTCGGCCGCTGGATCCGGATGGCGGGCGAGCGGGTCGCGTTCCAGGGGCTGCCGGCGCGCATCTGCTGGCTGGGGTACGGCGAGCGGGCCCGCTTCGGACTGAAAATCAACGACCTCGTGGCCAGAGGCGTTGTCAAGGCTCCCATCGTGATCGGTCGGGACCATCTTGACGCGGGATCGGTCGCCTCGCCGAACCGCGAGACCGAGGCGATGCGCGACGGGTCGGACGCGATCGCCGACTGGCCGATCCTGAATGCCCTGCTCAACGCCACCGCCGGCGCCACCTGGGTCTCCGTCCATCACGGCGGAGGCGTCGGGATCGGCTACTCGCTGCACGCGGGGATGGTGGTCGTCGCCGACGGCACGCCGGAGGCCGCGGCGCGCCTGGAGCGGGTCCTCACGACCGACCCCGGCACAGGTGTTGTGCGTCATGCCGACGCCGGCTATCCCGAGGCGCTCGATTTCGCGCGGCGGGCCCGCCTGAAAATCCCGGAAATCTGAACCCCTCCCCCATCCGATCTCAGGGATGGAAGGGCCATAGGATCGGGATGAGGATCAGGCTCACCAGAAGCGCCACGAGCGTCAGGGGCGTTCCCACCTTGACGAAATCGTTGAAGCGGTACCGCCCCGTGCTGTAGACCAGAAGGCAGGCCGGCTCGAACGGCGTGATGAACGAGCAGGACGCCGCGATGGTCACCGCGATCGCGAACGGCCGCGGCGCGACACCGATGAGATCGGCCGCGCGCGTGCTGATCGGCAGGACCAGGAGCGCCGCCGCGGCGTTGCTCAAGGGCTGCGTCAGGATCGCGGTCAGTACGAAGAACGCCCCCAGCAGGATCTCAGGGGTCCGCGTGTTCAGAAGGCTGATGAGGCCGGTGGCCAGGAACTGCGCCGCCCCCGAACGCTCCATCGCCATCCCGAGCGAGGTCATGCCGGCAAGCATGACCAGGAATCTCAAGTTGAGATAACTTCCCGCGTCCTCGGGTGACAGGCACTTGAGGGCCATGACCAGGGCACCGCCGGCGAGAAACGCCGTCGGCGAGTCGAGCCAACCCACGACCGTCGAGAGGATGGCGAGCCCCAAGACGGCCACCGCCAGAAGCGCTTTCCGTGGGTTGTAGCGTGGCAGCACGACGCTCTCGATAAGCAGCATCGTCGGCTCCTGCCCCAGCCGATCGAACATCTCCTCGCGGCCGTGGATGAGCAGCACGTCCCCGGCCCTCAGGCGGATCTTGCCGACCTTCTCGACCACGACCTCGCCGCGCCGGTGGATCGCCAGCACGCTCAGGTCGAAACGATGCCGGAAGTTGATCTCCTTGAGGCTTTTCCCGATGAAAGGGGAATTGTACGAAAGGGTCGCTTCCACGATCTTCACCTTATCGGTCTCGAGGTCGGCGCGCTTGAGCGCCGGGAGAGACTTGATCTCGAGGCCCCGGGTCCCCTGCACCCCGGGAATCGTGCCGGCCTCCCCTTCGACGAGCAGCAGGTCCCCCGCCTGCAGGATCTCGGAACCGGGCGGGGAGATCATGCGCAGGTCGCCGCGCACGACCGCCAGGACATTGACGCCAAGGGACTTCCCGAGGTCGGCCTGCGAGAGCGGCTTCCCTGCCAAGGCGGCATTCTCCCGGACGACGATCTCGAACAGGAACCCCTTGATGCCGTATGCGTCGACCGCCTCCTCCTGGGGCGCGAGGCGCAGCATGAGCGGGGCGACGTAGAGGAGATAGAGCATTCCAATCGCGGCGATCGTGAGGCCCACCGGCGTCAGCTCGAAGAATCGCAGGGGCGCCTGCCCGTGCTGCTCGAGAGCGCCCGAGACGGCCACGTTCGTGGAGGTGCCGATGAGCGTGCACATGCCGCCCGTCATGGAAGCGAACGCGATCGGCAGGAGGTACTTGGCGCGGTTCACCTTGAAGCGCCTGGCCACAGCCTCGGCCACCGGGATGAACATCGCGGTGGCCGCGACGTTGTTGATGAGCGCCGAGAGGCCGTTCTCGGCGGCCAGGAGCAACGCCGCCATCTTCCGCTCGCTCGCCCCCGCGTGCTTGTTGATGAAGCGGGCGATGACGTCGGCCGCTCCGTTGTGGATGATCCCTCCCGTGAGGATCATCACCCCGGCGATCATGATGACGGCGGAGTTCGCGAAACCGAGAAAGGTTTCCTGGGGCGTCAGGACACCGGACACCGCCAGCACGACCATGAGGAGGAGGGAGAAGACCTCGATGGCCATGAGCTCGAAGGCGAAATTGACGATAGCCAGGACCAGGAGGAGCAGGACGAGTGCAATCGCCATGGCGCGGGATTCTGGCCCTTATCCGGACGGGCTGTCAATCGCGCCGCCTCCCCTTCCGGCTACAATGCGCGGGTGAGCGAGTCCGCGCGTGGCCGGGTGTTTCTCCACAAGGGGCGTGATCGGCGCCTGCGCGCCGGGCATCTCTGGGTCTACGCCGGCGAGATCCAGCGTCTCGATCCTCCCCCGGAGCCGGGGGGGCCCGTCGAGGTGTTCGATCACCAGGGACGATTCCTGGCCCACGGCTACTGCAACCCGGCCTCCACGATCGTCGTCCGCGTGATGAGCCGCAGGCGTGATGAGCCGCTGGACGCGGGACTCCTGCGTAGACGGATAGCGCAGGCGGTGGCCTACCGCCGGACGTTCTACGAGGCTGGCGAGTCCTGCCGGCTGGTTTTCAGCGAGGGGGACTGGCTTCCGGGGCTCACGGTGGACCGGTACGGCTCGCACCTGGCCGTGCAGATCTCGACCCTGGGGATGGACCGGTTACGCGATGAGATCGTGGCCGGGCTCCAGGACGCGGTGCACCCGCGCGGGATCTTCGAGCGCAGCGACATGAGCGCGCGGAACCGCGAGGGGCTCGAGGCCCGGACGGGCCTGCTCGCTGGTGAAGTGCCTGACATGGGCGAGGTCTCGATCGACGGCCTGCGCTTCCTCGTGCCTCTCAAGGGAGGGCAGAAAACCGGGATGTACCTCGACCACCGAATGAACCGCCGGGCGCTGCAGACCCATGCCCCGGGACAGCGCGTCCTCGACGTCTTCTGCAACACCGGGTCGTTCGGGCTCTATGCCCTGGCGTCGGGGGCCGAGTCGGTGACCGGCATCGAGATCTCGGCGGACTGCCTCGACATCGCGCGGCGCAACGCCGATCTCAACGGTGTGGCCGATCGCTGCCGCTTTCTCGGGGGCAACGCCTTCGACCTGCTCAAGGAGATGGACCAGGCCAGGGAGCGTTTCGGTCTGATCGTCCTCGATCCCCCGGCCTTCACCAAGAGCGCTCAGGCGGTCGAGGCGGCGCGCCGGGGCTACAAGGAGATCAATCTCCGCGCCCTGCGCCTGGCGGCGCCGGGCGGGGTGGTCCTGACGGCCTCCTGCTCCTACCATCTCGCGCCCGAGGAGTTCCTGGAGGTCGTGCGCGAAGCGGCCGCCGATGCCGGCCGGGAGGTCGCCCTTGTCGAGATGCGCGGCCAGGCGCCCGATCACCCGGTGAACCTGGCGGTCCCGGAGACCCGCTACCTGAAGGCAGTCCTGCTGCTCGTCCGTGCCTGACGGCGGGCGCCGTCGCTTCTTTTCCTGCGCGGATCGCCCGGTTCCCGTCGTTGACAGCCCACCGGGGCGCCGCTAGACTGGCGCATCGTGTCGATCGAGACGGCCCTCCTGAGCCTTGCAGTGCTTCTGGCCGCGGGCCTGACGGCCACCGTCGTGGCCCTCGCGCGCAGGCGCCCGGCCGCCCCGCCCCAGCCGGATCCCTCCCTGGCCCTCATCCAGCAGCAGCTCACCAGCCTGGCCGGCGAGGTGTCCCGCGTGACCGCGCAGGTGCCGCGGGAGGTCACGGCGGCGCTCAACCAGGTGGCCGGGCAGGTCGGCCAGCGGCTTGCGGAGAACGCGCAGAGCGTGCAGAAGGCGAGCGCGGACACGGGAAAACTGATCGCCGACATCAACCTCAGGCTGGGCGATCTCGGAAGGACCGCGCAGCAGATCCTCGAGCTGGGCCCCGATATCCGGGGCCTGCAGCAGATCTTCCAGGCCCCCAAGTTTCGTGGAGGGCTGGGCGAAATGTCCCTTGAGTCCCTCCTCCGGCAGATCTTCCCCTCGGAGCACATCTCGCTGCAGCACGCCTTCAGCAACGGCGAGACGGTGGACGCCGTGGTGCGCCTGCCGGGGGGGATGGTCCCGATCGACTCCAAGTTCCCCCTCGCCAGCTTTCGAGCCATGCTCGAGGCCCCCGGCGACTCGGAACGCCAGAAGGCGCGGCGCGCGTTCGCCCGGGACGTGCGCAAGCACGTGGACGACATCGCCGGGAAGTACATCCGGCCCGCGGAGGGGACGCTCGACTTCGCGCTGATGTACATCCCCGCGGAAAACGTCTACTACGAGATGATCGTCCACGACGAGCCGGGGGCCGGCGACGAGGAGATCAACGCCTACGCGCTCCGGCGCCGCGTGACTCCGGTCTCCCCCAACACGCTCTACGCGCATCTCAAGGCCATCGCCTTCGGGTTGATGGGACTGCGGCTGGAGGATCGCGCCCGCGAGATGCTCAAGAGGCTGCAGCAGCTCCACGGCGATTTCACCCTGTTCCAGGACGCCTTCGCGCTGGGGCAGAAACACCTCCGCAACGCCCAGGCGGCGTTCTCGGAGGCGGGCGAGCGCGTGTCGGGCCTCGCCTCGCAGGTCGATCAGTTCACCCAGGTCACGGACGAGGCGGCGCAGGCGCGGGTCCTGCCGCCCCCGACCGTGTCGCACTGAGAGCCCCGATGCGCGACCGGCGGCCCGCCAAGGGGGCTCCTCCGGGAACTCCGCCGGACGGGGCAGCCCATGGCTCCATGCGCAATATCCGCCTCCTTCTCGAGTACGAAGGGACGCGGTACGCCGGCTGGCAGGTGCAGAAGAACCAGCGCACGGTCATGGGGGACATTCTCGAGGCCATCGGGACGAGCTTCCGGGAGGAGCCCAGGCTCATGGGGGCCGGTCGGACCGATCAGGGAGTGCATGCCGAAGGACAGGTGGCCAATTTCTTCACCCGGTCGACGTTGCCGGCGCCGTCAATCGCCGACGCCCTGAACGAGGCGCTCCCGGCTGACATCAACATATTGCGCGCGGACGAGGTGCACCTCTCCTTTCACGCCCGTCATGACGCCCTGGCGCGCCGCTACCGCTATCAGATCGCCCAGCGGCGCTCGGCCTTCTTCAAGCGGCTGATCTGGTGGGTCAAGAAGCCGCTCTTCCTTGATCGCATGGAATCGGCCGCGAAGCCCCTCGTCGGCCGGCATGATTTCTCGTCGTTCGCGGACCGGACGAACCCGATCGCCGAGCCGCGCGTGCGGGTGTTCTCCGCCGCGTTCCGCCGGAGCGACTTTCTCCTGTCGTTCACCATCGAGGCGGACCATTTCCTGCCCCGCATGGTCCGCCGGGTGGTCGGCGTCCTGGTTCAGATCGGGCTGGGGGTGATCCCTCCCGAGGCCGTCGAGCGATATCTCCGGGAGATCGTCGAGGACCCGGCGCAGTGGACGGCGCCTCCCTCGGGGCTTTTCCTGGAAAAAGTCCTCTACCCGGAGGCGTCGTCCGGAAAATCCTCCCTTGCCCGGGCGGGGGCCCGCCGATATACTCGCCCCCGAACCGGTACTGCGTGAGGGAGCGTTGATGTTCGGCCGGGATGACCTCCAGCCCCTCCTGAAGCACGCCGGGAAGCACTCATCCCCGGTCCTGAGCCTCTACCTCGATGTCGATCTGTCGCGCTCCGCCAACCGCAACCGCGGAATCCTGGTGGCGGCGAAGGCGATGATCGCGAACCTGCGCGAGGAAATCGATTCGGACCCCGCGATTGCTCATTTCGATCAGGACGCCGCGCGTGTCGAGGATTTCGTGGCGGGCCTTTCTCCCTCCGGCAGGATGCTGGTGCTTTTCTGCGACGTCTCGGAGGGGTTCCTGTGGCAGCGCACGCTGCCGGTCGCCCTCCCCCTCGACGCCCGTTACCGGGCCGACCCGCACGTTCGCCCGCTGATCGAGATGCTCGACGAGCAGGAGCGCTACGGCATCGTCCTGCTGGACCGCAGGCAGGCGCGCTTCTTCTCGGCGTTTCTCGGGGAGATCGAAGAGCATCGCGAGGCCTTTGCGCCTCTCGACGTGCGCACGACCCGCACGGTCGGAACCGATCACCTATGGTCGGAGAAGCGGTTCCAGCGGCGCGCCGACGAGCACGCGCACCTGAACATCAAGCGGGTGTCGGGGCTGCTGCGCGATCTGCAGC
>JANMQK010000025.1:0-2374 GCA_031370485.1 Acidobacteriota bacterium
CGTACCCGAACGAACGGCAGAGAGCCTCGACCGCCTCCTGGAGAACGGCCCCGACGTCCCGCAGCCGCCCGACCGCGTGCTGCACCTCCGTGAGGAGGTTGAGCTGGCGGACGTGATCGTGGTTCATCTTGAGCAGGCGACCGGTCTCCATGGTTACGGAGATGTGGTCGGCGACGGCCCGGACCAGCTCGACCTCCTCGGTCGTCCAGCGGCGCGGCTTGCCCGACGTGGCGACCGCCACGAGCCCGCTGAGCCCATGGCGCGAGAGGATCTTCGCGACGATGAACCCCCGGAGGTCGAACTGTTCAATGAACGCCTGGTGATTCTCGGCAAGGTCCGGCTGCTGGCGGAAGTCATCGACCGCCACCGGGTCCTTCGAGAACAGCACCGCCTGCCCGAGCGCGGTGCCGGAGAATGGGATCGCGCCAAGGGTGCCCACCGGCGGAAGGCCCTCTCGCGCGTGCTCGAAATCGACACGCACCGCCCCCTGGTCGGCATCCCCTTCGGCCGAGCCCAGGATCATGCAGCGGTCGACCTCGAGCGCGTCGCTGAGCTCGCCGGTCAGCGAACGCAGGAAAGGCTCCAGGTCGAACGGACCGCGCAGGCCGGAGACGATCTTGTTCAGCACCTCCTGGTGCGTTTTCTCCTTGCGCGTTCTCTCGAGGAGCAGGAGACCCGCGACCGAGCCGGACAGGTGCGCGGCGAAGCTCACGCCGGTTGCCAGGTCGCGGCCGGCCGCGCCGTCTTTTTCCTTGTAGCCGACGACCCAGGCCCCCATCAGTTTCTCTTCGTACACCAGCGGGAACAGGACGAGGGAGTCGAGATCGGCCCGCTCCAGCGCCTCCGATTCGCCCCTGGGGCCTTCGGGTCCGCCGCTCCTGACGACGAGGGGGTGATCGGGCACGAGCAGCACTCCCGACATCGTCTCGTCGATCCACCGGTGCGCCGCCGCCAGGCCCGCGCCGAAGATCCCTGACGACATCAGGATTTCCACCGAGGGCGGCGAGGCGCGGCGGGACACGAGAAGAACGATCCCCGTGCCGAGCGATTTCTCTGAAAACTCCGCCAGCACGCGGCCGAGATCCTCGCGCGTCTGGGCCATCGCGAGTCCCAGGGTGCACGACGAGAGAAGCGTCGGGTCCTGCGCGCTGTCCGCGGGGCGGACGGGCTCGGGGGCGGACTCCGCGGTCCCGGTGGGGTGCGCGCCGCCGTAGGTCAGAAGCGCCAGGCCGCCGGCGCCTGCGGCCAGCGGCGTCACGCACAGGTCGGCCAGGAAGGGCGCGTCCCCCTTGCCGGTGCACGTCGCGCCGCGCAGGACAGGCGCGGCCGGATCAGGATGGCTCGCGCTGTTCAGGATCCACTCGATGTCCTTGAGGTCGTGCAGGCGGGCGAGGTCGAGGTCCGCCAGATCGCCGGCCGAATATCCGCTCAACCGGTAGAAAACCTCGTTGGCGTGGACCGCCTTGTGGAGGGCGAGATCGACGAGCAGGGCTCCTTCGCTCAGCCGATCGACGACGCGGCCGATGTCCTCGGTTCCGAATTTCGATTCCGTTGTCTCGACGGACGAGAGCTTCCGTGATCCAGCCGCAGAGCCCACCGCGAAGCGCCTCCAAACGATGCGCCAGGAGCGCCGCGCGGGCGAGGCGAAACGCCATCGCCGACGCTCCGGCCATCGCCTGCAATATGATGACCGGACGGGACAAGGGCAAATCCGTCAGGAAGTTGACGGCGGCTCAAATGGACAGGAAACACCAGTCCTTGGTGTAAGGGACACTGCCAAGCTGGACCCCGCGCTTCGCGGTGACGAGGACAACGTCCGAGTGGTTGTACCCGAAGCCGAGCTCGGGGACATAGAGGCCCGGCTCGTTACTAAATGTCATACCTTCCTGGAGCATGGTGTGATCCCCCAGCGCCACGTACGGCGGCTGGTGCCCCTCCGACCCCTCGCCGTGGGCGGGGCGGTGGTAGATGTATTTCGCCATCCCGTTATTGACCTGGTGGTCGTGGACCTGCTTGGCGACGTAGGAGCAGGTCACGCCCGCGACCGACGCGTCGGCCTGGATTCGGCAGCATTCGGTGTGCACGCGCCAGACCTTCTCGCGGGTCGCGTCCCAGGGTGCGATCTGGTAGGCGCGGTAGAGCTCTCCGCCGAACCCTCCGATCTTCACCCCCCCGGCCACCTGCAGCGCGTCGCCGCGCTTGATGCGGTTGTGGTGGAACTGGTTCGGGTGGGGATAGGCGGTTCCGAGGCCCGTCCGCACCCCGATCTCGACAACGATCCCGACCGCGGTGTGCGGCCGGCCGTCGCGCTTGATGTCCTTCATGATGAGGTCGGCGCCGTATTTCGCCGCCATGGTCTGGACCTCGAAGTCGG
>JANMQK010000052.1:0-13798 GCA_031370485.1 Acidobacteriota bacterium
CACCCGCCCGGACCCGTCCGTCCGGCGCCGCGCGTGGCAAGGCCCGTGCTCATCGCCATCCTGTCACGTAAGCGTAGCCTCTACTCGACGAGACGGCTCATCGAGGCGGCCGCCGCCCTCGGGCACGAGACGCTGGTCCTCGACCCCCTCCAGTGCTCGCTGTTTCTCGGGCGGCGGGCCCCGGAGGTGTTCTACCGGGGGCTCGACGCACGCCTCCCCGAGATCGACGTCGTCGTGCCGCGCATCGGCGCGTCGATCACCGAGCACGGGCTCGCCGTCGTGAACCAGTTCGACATGATGGGCGTGCCTCTGGTGAACAACTCGCAGCCGATCGCCCGCTCACGCGACAAGCTCCGCTCGCTGCAGCTGCTGGCCCGCGTCAACATCGACATCCCCAGGACCGTGATGGCCCGCCATCCGTCCCAGGTCCACCGGGCGCTCGAGATCGTCGGGGGACCGCCGGCCATCCTCAAGCTGGTGCGCGGCACCCAGGGAGTGGGGGTCATGCTCGCCGAGACCGAGCAGGTCGCCCAGCAAGTGCTGGAGACCTTCTGGAGCCTCGGGATGAACATCCTTATCCAGGAGTTCATCGAGGAATCGGAGGGCAAGGACATCCGGGCCCTGGTCGTCGGCAAGCGGGTGATCACCGCCATGCGCCGGCAGGCCCGCATCGGTGAGTTCCGCTCCAACGTGCACCGCGGGGCGACCGGAACGGCGATCGCCCTGCCGGAGCCCTACGCCCGCGCCGCGCTGCGCGCCACGCGGGCCATGAGGCTGCAGGTCGCCGGTGTCGACATGCTCGAATCGCGCCGCGGGCCCAAGGTGATGGAGGTGAACTCGTCGCCCGGGTTCGAGGGGCTCGAGGCCACGAGCGGGGTCGACATCGCCCGGGCGATCGTGGACTACGCGGCCGCCTTCGCCCGCCGTCACCCCCGCCACAGCGAGGCCTCCTGACATGGCTCCCAGGATGACGATCGGCGGCCGGCCGATACGCCGCGGCACGACCGAGCAGATATTCCTCAAGGTGAGCGAGTACTACACCGCGACACCAGTGAACGTGCCGGTCACCGTCATCCGGGGCAGGGCCCCCGGTCCCGCGTTGTTCCTGACGGCGGCGATCCACGGGGACGAGCTCAACGGGGTCGAGATCGTCCGCCGGGTCATGACCAGCCTCGCCCCCGAGCAGATCCGCGGGACCCTCATCTGCATCCCGGTCGTCAACCGCATCGGCTTCCTGACCCACACCCGTTACCTGCCCGGACGCCGCGACCTGAACCGCTATTTCCCCGGCGATCCCCTCGGGAACGCTGCCGCCCGGATGGCGCACACCCTGTTCACGGAGATCGTGTCGCGCTGCCGCTACGGCATCGACCTGCACACCGCGAGCGTCGGACGGACCAACCTGCCCCACATCCGCGCCGACATGTCGAATGAGCGTGCGCGCCGCCTGGCGCGCGCCTTCGGGACGGAGGTCATCATCGATACCCCCGGGTCGGAGCGGACGCTGCGCGCCTCGGCGACCCGGGCGGGAGTCCCGACCATCATCTTCGAGGCGGGGGAGACCTTCCGCTTCCAGCAGAACATGGTGGCCCGCGGCATCAAGGGGGTGAGAAACGTCCTGTCGGCCCTGAAGATGATCGAGGACCGGCCGAAGGAGGCCCGTTTCCAGGTCATCATCAAGGTTTCGGGCTGGGTTCGCTCGATGCGGGGGGGCATCGCCGACATCCTGGTGCGGCCCGGCGAGATCCTCTACGCGGGAGACGCCGTCGCCCTGATCACGAACCCGTTCGGCAAGGAGGTGTCGACCGTGCGCTCGCCGATCACCGGGCTCGTGATCGGGATCACGACGGTCCCGATGGTCAACCCGGGCGACGCGATCTGCCACGTGGCCAAGCTCGAAAAGACCCTGGCGACGGTGGAGCGCTATTGCGTGGGGGACTCGCGCGGCAAGAAAACACTGCTGATCGACGCGGGGTAGCGGCATGGGATCGATCCGGGTTCTCGAGGAGACCGTCGCCAGCCAGATCGCCGCGGGGGAGATCGTGGAGCGCCCCGTGTCGGTCGTCAAGGAGCTGCTGGAGAACTCCCTCGATGCCGGCGCCTCCCGCATCGACATCGAGATCGATGCCGGCGGCGCCGATCGCGTGCGGGTTGCCGACGACGGGAGCGGCATGGACCGGGAGGACGCCGCCCGGGCCTTTGAACGGCACGCCACGAGCAAGGTCCGGCGCTCCGAGGACCTGAAGGCGATCCTGACCTTCGGCTTCCGGGGCGAGGCGCTCCCTTCCATCGCCTCCGTGTCGCGGACCACCCTGACCACCTCGACCGGCGCCCCGGCGGGCGGCTGCCGGGTTCGCGTGCACGGTGGGAAATCCCTGGCGATCGACCCCGCCTCCCACCCGCGCGGCACCACGGTCGAGGTCGAAGCGCTCTTCTACAACGCCCCCGCGCGGCGCAAGTTCCTCAAGGCCCCCTCAACCGAGACCGCCCACATCGCCGATCTCGTCACGCGCATCGCCGCCGCCCATCCGGCCATCGCCTTCTCGCTCCGGAGCGGCGGGCGAGACATGCTGACCTGGCCCCCGGTCGGCTCCCACAGGGAGCGGGTACTCCAGATCCTGGGGCCCGACCAATCGGCCTCGCTCCTGGAGGTGCAGCGCTCGGCCGCGGCCACCCGGCTTACCGGGCTGGCCTCCGGCCCCGACCTGCAGCGCTCGACGGCCCGCGATCTCGTGCTGTTCGTCAACGGCCGACCGATCCGCGACCGACGGCTGCTGCACGCCATAGGGGAAGCCTACGTGACGCTGCTTCCCAGGGGGCGCTACCCCCTCGTATACCTGTTTCTCGAGGTCCCGCCCGAGGAGGTGGATGTCAACGTCCACCCGGCCAAGACGGAGGTGCGGTTCCTGCGGGCCGGGGCCATCCACGACCTGGTGCGCGACGCGCTGCGTGACGCGCTCGGGGTCGAGCGCCCGTTCTACAGGGCGTCCCAGGAACAGCACGCGGTCGCGGAGCCGGTCATGGGAAGAAGCCACGGCCCCGAATCTGAAGTGGCCCAGGTGGCGGTCCCCGCGCTGGCCAGGACCTCGGAGCAGACGTTACTGCACCACGAGACGATCGTGCCCCTGGCGCAGTTCTACGAGACTTACATTGTCGCCTCGGGCCCGGATGGGCTGGTGATCCTGGATCAGCATGCGGCCCACGAACGGGTCCTCTACGAGCGCATCCTGGCGCGGACCGCCAGCGGCCGCACCCTTGGACAGCGCCTTCTTTTTCCCGTTCTCCTGGAGGTCTCGCCCAGGGAGCGCCAGGCCAGCGAGGACGCGGCGCCGGTCCTTGAAGCGCTGGGCTTCGGCCTGACCGGGTTCGGACCCGGGACCCTGAGGATTGACGAGGTGCCCGCCATCGCCCCCGCAACACAGGTCGAGCGTCTGGTCAGGGACGGTCTGGCAGAGATCATGGAATGGAACAGGGCGGAGGGGATGGATCGACTGCGTGAGCGCATCGCGGCCAGCGCCGCCTGCCACTCCGCCGTGAGGGCGCGGCAGCACCTGGACCTGCCGCAGATGAGGCAGATCGCCGCGGACCTCATGCGCTCCGTTCACCCGATGACCTGCCCGCACGGCCGGCCGACGCTCCTCAAGCTGTCGCTTGAGGCCCTCGAAAGAGACTTCCGCAGGCGATAAAGGCCTGTCAGACGCCTGACGCCCCATCCGGGCGTTGCCGCACACGGGGGCTCACCGTATACTCTTGGGGTCTCGGATCCCTATGACTCCTCGTCGAACCGGCGCGTTTCACGGATTGTCAGCCTTGGCGATCGCCCTGGCCCCCCTGCTCGTCCCGGCGGCCGGCGCCCGGGCCGACGTCGCCCGCCTGCGCAATGGCAACACGCTCGAGATCACCGCGTTTCGCCTTGAAGGAAAGCTGATCATCATGAAGGTGGAGGGGGGCGGCGAGATCGCTTTGCCGAGCGGACAGGTCCTGGAGATTCGCCGCTCCGCGGCCTCCCCCCCGGAGACCGGGATGCCCGCCGCGGAGCCGCCGCGCCCTGAAGCCGGAGAGCGGCTCGTGGCTCCGGCGCCTTCCCCCGCGCCGCCGTCGATGAACGCGCCCGAGCTCCCACGCCGGGCCGCCGACGGCGAAGTGATCGAGCTCCCGGTCGGGGCGGTATTCGATCCCCTGGCGCTGCGGACCCTGGCCGCGCGGATCGCCCGGCGGCACGGAGTGGACGAGTCGCTTGTGCATGCGGTGATCCAGATCGAATCGCGCTACGACGCCTTCGCGGTGTCACCGCGCGGCGCCATGGGCCTGATGCAGCTGATGCCGCGGACCGCCGCCCGCTTCGCGGTGCGCAACACCTTCGACCCGGTGGACAACGTCGAGGGGGGCGTGCGCTACCTCAAGGAGCTGCTGGGCCGGTACAAGGGGCAGGTCCGGCTCGCGCTGGCGGCCTACAACGCCGGCGAGCAGGCGGTCGAGCAGTACAGCGGGATCCCTCCGTATCGTGAAACCGAGCTTTACGTGAAACGGGTCCTGCGGGAAATCCGGCGCTGAGCCGGAGCCGGCCCCCCGGCCCCCTCACATGTCGCAGCGCGGGTCGGAGCGGTCGAGGTCCAGCTCCCAGAGGCCTCTCTCGGCGGAGCGAAACCGCTTCACGTCGCTCGCGCGCTTGAAATGTCCACGGGCCTCACGCCCGTTCCCCAGCCGCGTCTCGGACAACCCCAGGTAGAGCTCGGTCCACCCCCGCAGCCAGGGGGGGGAGGCATCCATGTCCTGCGCGGCGCCCTCCAGCGCCTCCCCGGCCTCGCGAAACCGGCCATCGATGAAGAGGGCCCTTCCCTTGAGGAAGCGGGCCGCGAGGGTGTTCACAATCGGCCCCGATGCGCCGGGATTACCGTTCATCGCCGCGATGGCAATGGCGCGCTTCGCCGTCAGCTCCCCCTGCACCCGCCCCCTGTACTTGTTGAACGCGGCCGGCAATTCCACGGGGTCCGCCCCGTCCTCCTTCAGGAGGTCCGCCGCGCGATCGAGACTCCAGTCCGCAACACAGGCCTCCGCGAGAGCCATGCGCAACCAGCGCCTCTGGCGGCCGCGCTCGGGGTCGCGCTCGCCGGCCATGGCGCTCAGGGACTCCTCGAAAGTGCGAACCGCCTGGCCGTACTCTCCCAGCCGGACCTCGAGGTCCCCGATGGCGCCCGCGATCAGGGGGGAATGAGGGTTCTCCTCCAGGGCCTTGCGCAGGTGCGCCTGGCCGGCGGCGTAGCAGCGTTCTTCGGGACTGGCGCAAATCAATCCCAGGAGAAGCCGCGCGTCGGTCCGGAAATAGTCGTCGGAAGCCGCGACGCGGTGCAGCTGGGAAAGCCCGAGGTCGGCGTCGCCGCCGGGAAGAAACAGGATGAAACGGAGCCCCTTGACCAGCAGGGGCACTCTGTCGGCGTAGTAATTCAGGGCCCCCAGGGGGAACAGCGCCGCGCTCATTCCGGGGTTCGACTCCAGGCTCGACTCGAGCAGCTTCTTTCCCCGGCGCGCCTCCTGCGCCGCCTGGAAGAAGTTCTTTCGCATCGCCTCAACGTGCGATCTCAGGATATGGGCGGCGCCGACCGCAGCCTGGGCGCGGCGATCGCCCGGGGCCGTGTCGAGCCGCCCCTCCCCGGTGCGGACCGTGTCGTCGATGGCCCGCAGGAACGGCTCGTAGCCCTCGGTACGGCCACGGTGCTCGAGCACGATGCGCCACCAGTGCGTGAACGCCACGAAGAGGAGCGGCTCGGGGTCGGCGGGCGCCGCACGGGCGGCGGCGCGGAAGCGCTCCTCGGCGTGGCCATAGAGCCCCTGATGCAGGTCGCCGAGGCCGGCGCGGATCAGGGGATCGACCGCCGATCCGGGCGGAGGTTCGGAGCCCCGCGCCAGGGCGGTCGCCGGGACGATTGCCAGGATGATCGAGAGAAGAACGCTTCGAGGCCCGCGCGCCACGCCGTTGGTTGCCTCCAGAGAGAGACGCCAGAACTATAGCACGCGGTTTCCGGGATGCCGGTCCCCCGGCCGGGTCACGGCTGCGCCCCGGTCACGCATTACAAGATTGTCGTCGGATCGCCGGGTTCGATCGCCTTTTTGGACACCGGACTCGACGTCACGCCATGTGGGACGCATCTTGTACCTGTCGAGGAAATGCACACCGTGGCGCACGGAGGGGGGTTGGGAATGGCTCAGGCGGCAAATGTTCTCCTGGTGAGCACCGACGTGGATTTCGTCCGGGGAGCGAGCGCGGCGCTCTGGAGCGCGGGCCACCGTGTCATGACGGTGGATCAGGCCTCGGCGGCCACCGAGCGGGTGCGTGAGCAGACTTTCGAGCTGGCCCTTGTCGACCTGGGGCTCGCGAACGGGGGAATCGCCCTTCTCGAGCAGATGAAGCAGGCCTCGGCCCAGACTCCCGTCGCCATCGTGTGCGAGCGGCCGGAGGTCGAAACCGCGATCGCTGCGCTGCGCAAAGGGGCCTACGACCTGCTCTGCAAGCCGGTCTCCGACGCGGAGCTCCTGTCGCTGACGGAGCGCGCCGCGACCATCAAGCAGCTCGGGTACGAGCGCCGGCGTGCCGCCGAGGAGCTCCACTCGGAGAAGGTCAAAAACCTCGAGCTGCGGCGGAGTCTCCAGGGGCAGTATGCCTTCGGCTCCATCCTCGGGCGGAGCCCCAAGATGACCCAGATCCACGACCTCCTGCGGGAGATCACGGCAACCGACTCGACGGTGCTGATCATGGGCGAGAGCGGGACGGGGAAGGGACTCATCTCCCGCATCCTGCACTACAACTCCGAGCGCGCCGAGGGGCCGTTCGTCGAGGCGAATTGCGCGGTCTATTCAGAGGGAATTCTCCACTCGGAGCTCTTCGGGCACGAGAAGGGGGCCTTCACCGGAGCCGTGAAACAGAAGAAGGGGCGGTTCGAGCTGGCGCAGGGAGGCACGATCTTCCTGGATGAGATCGGCGACCTCTCGCCGGCCACCCAGTTGATGCTCCTGCGGTTCCTCCAGGAAAGGGTCTTCGAGCGCGTCGGTGGCGAGGAGACGATCCATGTGGACGTGCGGGTGATCGCGGCGACCAACAAGAACCTGCAGGAAGGCATGGAGAAGGGCAGCTTCAGAAACGACCTCTTCTACAGGCTGAACGTCATCCCGCTCCAGATCCCGCCGCTGCGGGAGCGGATCGAGGACATCCCGATCCTCGGGATGGAATTCCTGGAGAGGGTGCAGAAGAAGCTTGGCAAGACCCTGAAGGGGTTCTCGAGCGAGGCACTCGATGCGATGTGCCGCTACTCCTGGCCGGGGAACGTCCGCGAGCTGGAGAACGTCGTGGAACGCACGATCGTCCTCGCCAAGGGCGATCTCCTCGAGCTGAGCGACCTGCCGCCCAACCTCAAGGACAGCGCGATCCAGGGGAGCGACGTCAAGCTGTCGCTGAACGAGAACGAGCGCCTCTACATCCTCAAGACCCTCGCCGAATGCAACTGGAACAAGAAGATGGCTGCCTCCCTCCTCGGGATCAACCGCAGCAGCCTCTACAGCAAGCTGAAGAAGCATGCAATCGGCCGGGCAGGGTCCATGAACTGACGCGGCCCGCGGGCCCCGAGAGCCGGGAGGTTCGCGTTCGATCGCGCCAGGAGACGGAATGAGGGACCTCACACGGGGGACGCGGCTCTATATCCTGGGGATCGAGGCGGCGGCCGCGGCGATCCTTTTCTACCTCCTGCGCACCCAGCCGCTGGTCATCACCACCGATTACATCGCCCTGATGATCATCGGGGCGATCATGTCGCCTCACGTCGTGCATCTCGGCATGCGCGTCGAGATGTCCATCACGCACCCTTTCATCCTCGCGAGCATGATCCTGATGGGCCCGACCGAGTCGGTGCTCGTGGCCATCGTCTGCATCGGCAGCGTATGCATCTTCCGCACGCCCCGCATGGAGGCCTACCGTTCCTTCTTCAACGTGGCTTCGATCGTCGTCGCCACCTTCGTGACCTGCGAGACCTACCGCCTCCTTGGCGGCGCGAAGGGCCTCCTGGGGCCGAACAGCACGGTTTTGGCGTTGATGGCCTCCACCCTGATCTTCTATCTCGCCAACACGTACAGCGTCTCGATCGTCGTCGCCCTCGTGAACGGGCTGAACGTTTTCAAGGTATGGAAAGAGAACTTCCTCTGGTCGGCGCCGTCCTTCTTCGCCGGCGGGTCCGTGGCCCTGGGGATGTCGTACTTCCTCGAGCGGTTCGGCATCTATTCGTTCATTCTCTCGCTGCCCTTCTGCGTGCTGATCTACTACTCGTACAAGATGTATCTCGACAAGCTCGACGAGAAACGGCAGCACCTGAAGGACATCGAAGGCATGAATGCCGACCTCGAGCGCAAGGTTCGCGAGCGCACCCAGGAGCTCGAGGTCGTCAACCAGAAGCTGCAGGATTCGAATCGCGAGCTGCAGCGAGCGAACTCGCTCAAGAGCGAGTTCCTGGCGAACATGTCCCACGAGCTGCGCACGCCCCTGAACGCGATCATCGGCTTCTCGGAGCTCCTTCTCGACCCCGGGTTCGGCGCCCTCGACAGCGACCAGAAAAGCCACGTGAGCGACATTCTCAGCAGCGGCCGGCACCTTCTCGAGATGATCAACGACATCCTCGATCTCTCGAAGATCGAGGCGGGCAAGATGACGCTGACCGACGAAACCTTCGCGCTGGCGCCGGCCGTCGAGGAGGCGATGGCGCTTCTCCGCGTGGAGGCCGGCCGCAAGCAGATCGAGATGATCTCGGAGGTCGGGGAGGGAGTGGAGGAGATTCGCGCCGATCGGAGCAAGGTCAAGCAGATCATGTACAACCTCCTGAGCAACGCCGTAAAGTTCACCCCCTCGGGCGGGCGGGTGGCCTTGCGGGTCAAGCGCGCCGGCGGCCACGCGGAAATCTCCATCAGCGACACGGGCATAGGGGTCCGCGAGGAGGATAGACAGAGGATCTTCCAGGCCTTCACGCAGGTCGACGGGTCCTACGCGCGCAAGTACCAGGGAACGGGGCTGGGGCTGACCCTGGTCAAGAAGTTCGTGGAGATGCACGGCGGCCGGGTGGACGTGCAAAGCGCCGTCGGGCAGGGAAGTGTCTTCACGGCGACCCTGCCCGAAGCCCTCCTCAAGAACGAGACCTCGTACGACCGGACCGAGAGGACGTCGCCCGGCTCACCTGACCCCGCCACGAGGAGGGCGGGCGGCCTCCTCCCGCCGCCGGGGACGCGGCCCGGGGAGGGCCCCCTCATCCTGGTGGTCGAGGACAATCCATCGAACATGCGGCTGGCCTCGAACCTGCTGCGCTCCCAGGGCTACAGGGTGGCGGAAGCAGTCACCGGCGAAGAGGCCCTCGAGGCCTTGAAGTTCCTCCACCCGAGACTCATATTGATGGACATCCAGCTCCCGGGCCTGGACGGGCTGGAGGTGGCGCGCGTGATAGCGGGCGCCCCCGCGACCAGGGCCATACCGGTGGTGGCGCTGACGGCACACGCCATGAAGGGGGATGAGGTCCGGGCCCGCGAGGCGGGCTGCGTCGGGTACATCCCCAAGCCGATCGACACCGCCTGTTTCGCGCAGCAGATCGCCGCCTTCCTCGAGGAAGCGCCGGCGGCCACGGCGTCGTGAGCGGTGCCGCCGCTCCAGCCGAACGGAGGGACGAGGTGCCTGAGACCGATCCACCGAAGAGCCCGGCGCCGATCATGGTCGTCGACGACGACCAGCGAAACGTACGCCTCGTGGAATCGATCCTGAAGGCCAACGGCTACCGGGTCGTGAGCGCCTTTGACGGCGAGGAGGCCCTGCGCCTGGTCGAGGCCGAGCGGCCGGACCTGCTGCTGCTGGATGTCATGATGCCCAAGATGAGCGGCCTCGAGCTATGCCGCCGGCTCAAGAGCCGCTACGAGACGAGGCTTTTGCCGATCGTCATGGTCACCGCGCTCAATTCGCTGGAGGACAAGGTGCAGGCGCTCGAGATGGGCGCGGACGACTTCCTCAGCAAGCCAATCAACAAGACGGAGCTCCTGGCGCGGGTGCGCTCGATCCTCCGCGTCAAGGCGCTGCAGGACGAGGTGGAGCGTCAGAGGATGACGCTCGCAGCCACGAACCAGCAGCTCATGAAGATGGAGCTCTTCAAACAGTCGCTGATGCAGATGGTGGTCCACGACCTGAAGAACCCGCTGGCGGGGGTGATGGGCAACATCCAGCTGATCCAGCTCCAGCACGCCCAGCTCTCCCCGGCGAAGCTCAACGAGATCCTGGAGCGCACGCAGGAGAGCGGACGTCAGTTGATGCGCATGATCCTCAACATCCTCGACATGGGCAAGCTCGAGGAGCAGAAGATGCCGGTGCGGCTGGAGCAGGTCGCGCTGCGGGACCTGGTCGAGGAGAACATGGCGGAGATGCGGGGTCTCAGTGCGCGGGACGGCGTCCGGCTCGAGAACCGCGTCGGCCTCGAACTGCCGTCCCTGGTCGCCGATCGTGAAATCCTGGGAAGGATCCTCGCCAACCTGCTCAGCAACGCCTTCAAGCACACGCCCCGCGGGGGTCTCGTGGCGGTCGAGGCCCGGCAGGAAGGGGAGGAGACCGTCCTGGCTGTCAGCGACACGGGCGAGGGGATTCCCGAGGATCTGCTGCCTTACATTTTTGACAAGTACGTCGCGGGCGAGCCCGCGGACAGCCGCCGGATGCTCTACGACTCGGGGCTGGGGCTGACATTCTGCAAGCTGGCGGTGCAGCGGCACGGAGGGCGGATCTGGATCAACAGCCGCCCGGAGCAGGGCACCACCGTGTTCGTGGCGCTGCCCCGGACCGCGGCCGCGGATCCCGCCGGGGGCGCGTCGTCGACCCTTTCCCCCGCCGGGACCGAGGCCGCTTGACGGTTCCATGACACGAGCCTACCTTTCCGCGACGGGGCCTTTACGGATGGTGCATTCATGGGCGTAGGAGCCACCTCCGCCGCGCCGGGTTCCGCGGACAGGGGTTTTTGCACCCCTCCGTCACTGGCCGAGCTGATCCGCAACCTCTACCTCGAAGAACGCAGCGGGATCCTGATCCTGAGCCGCAGCGGCTCTGAAAAGCGTGTCTGGATGCTGCGCGGCATGATCCTGTGGGCCTCGTCCTCCCTGGAGGACGAAGGGCTGCCCGCCTTCCTGGCCCAGCGGGGGCTCATCCGCCCCGAGGAAGCGGAGGCGCTCAAGGGGCTGGATGATCGGCAGGCCGGAGAGGCCCTCGTGGCCCGCGGGCAGGTCGCGGTCGCCACGATGCGCCAAGTGGTGCGCGACCTGACGCAGCAGATCCTCAGCGCCGTCTTCCGCTGGGAGGACCTCGCGTTCAGCTTCGAGGAAGGCCCGGTCCCCGTCGGCCTGATGGAAAGCAACGTCGTCGTGTCCTTCGAGCTGATCCTCCGGGCCCTCAGGCTGATGGGTGGCTTCGATCAGGTGCGGGAGGCGATGCTGCGGCAGGAGCGGGCGATCGGGTTGTCGGACAAGCCGTATCTGCCTCTCGAGCAGCTCGGGCTCACCTCCCTGCAGGGCTACCTGGTGTCGCGGATCGACGGGCGGACCAAGGCCCGGGAGATCCTGTCGCTGGTCCCCCCCGCGGACGAGGAGTCTGCGGCCCGCTTCCTGTTCGGGCTCCTGATTCTCGACCTGGCCAAGTTCATACCCCCGATCGGGCCGGGGCTCCTCAGCTGCGAGGATCTCGTTCGGGGCGAGGACGAGAAGCGCCGCCGGGAGGAGCGCGAACGGAAGCAGATCCTCGACTACTACACGCTGGCCTGCAAGGACGACGGGGTGACGCTGCTGGGTGTCCAGGAAGGCGCCGACCAGGATCAGATCAAGGTGGCCTACCAGGCCCTGCGGGATCGGTTCGAGCCCACGAGATTCCTGAAGAGCGTGCAGGTTGCGATGAAGGAAGAGCTGCAGATCATCGAGGCGCGCCTGATCGAGGCCTTGCTCGCGGCGCGCTCCCTGGGGCTCGGGCCCGTCCGCAAGTCCTCGGGGTCGTCCGATCGGGACGCCTCGCCCAACCTCGAGATCATGGCGCTGCGCAAGGAGCTCACCAAGACCGAGAAACAGTCGTTCGAGGAGGAACGCCTGCGCCTGGCCGAGCAGTTTCTCACCAGGGCGCGCGAGTACTGGAAGGTCAACGATTTCTTCAACTGCCTGCGCTACTGCGAGTTCTCCATCAGCCATAATCCGAACGACGCGGGGGCCCACGGACTCCTGGGACAGGCCCTGTCGAGGAATCCCGACTACCGCTGGCAGAAGAGGGCGGAGAACTCCCTGCTGCGCGCCGCCGAGCTCGAGCCGTTCAGCCCGGCGCACTGGATGAACCTCGGTGAGTTCTATCGCAGCCATGCCCTCGTCTCGAAGGCCAGGAAGAATTTCGAGAAGGCCCTAGAGATCCTGCCCTCGCACGCCGAGGCGCGCCACGCCCTGGAATCCCTGCCCGACAAGAGATAGCCCTGTTCGAGCCTTTGACAATCCCGGGCTCCGTGATATAATTCGCCGGTTTCCTGGATTATTTCTCTATGTACTTAGAAACAAAGGAGATAGGGCCAGAGGGGCTGGCCGTGGATCGGCGCCTCGAACTCACCCCGCAGACGGGTCGCGGGGAGGAGCCGATACGGGTCGGGCCGGTGCACCTGAGCGGGGAGTTGTTCCGCGTTGACGGAGATATTGCGTTCTCGGGCGACATCGAGACAGTGGCCGCCTTGTCCTGCAGCCGTTGCGTGGAGCCCTTCGATCTTCCGCTCGGGCTGCATTTCAACCTGCTCTACGTGGCGGCCCCCGAGGAGACATTGAAAGGGGAGAGCCGTGTCCACGACGACAGCATCACGATCTCACACTACGACGGCGAGCGGATCGACTTGGACGAGCTCCTCGCGGAACAGATCTACCTCGGGTTGCCGCTCAAGCCGCTCTGCACGCCTGACTGTAAAGGACTCTGCGCCGGCTGCGGCGCCAACCTCAACTTGGAAGCCTGCAGGTGCCGCGAGGAGCGGTCCGGAGATCCACGCCTCCTCGGCCTGAAGTCGCTTCTCTAGATCGGACACGGGACAGACTGAAATGCCGAATCCCAAACGCCGTCACTCTCGTGCACGCCGCGACAAGCGGCGCGCCCACGATCATCTCGCCAGGCCCGCCCTTTCCAAGTGCCCGAACTGCGGCGAGGCCAAGCTGCCCCACAGGGTCTGCCAGCACTGCGGGCACTACAAGGGCAGGGAAGTCATTGACGTCGGAGAGGTCTGAGGGCGACCCCGGAACCCCCGGGATCCCACCCTTCCCGGCCGCTGCGCCTCAAGGCGGCGGCACGAGCCAGCGGATGGAAACGACCATCGCCATCGACGCCATGGGAGGCGATTTCGCGCCCGCCCATCCCGTCGCCGGCGGCGTGCTGGCGGCTCGGGAGTTCGGCGCGCGGATCATCCTGGTCGGCCGCTCCTCCGAGATCGAAGCCGAGCTCCGCAAACAGCGCGCCACGGGCCTCCCCATAGAGATCATGAACGCCACCGAGGTGGTCGGGATGGACGAATCCCCGGTGACCGCATTCCGGCGCAAGAAGGATTCCTCCATCCGCGTGGCCGCCTCCCTCGTCCGCGATGGCCGCGCCCAGGGGGTCGTCAGCGCCGGCAACACCGGCGCCGTGATGACCACCGTCAAGATGATCTGCGGCGTGCTGGAGGGGGTCGAACGCCCGGCCCTCTGCGCGGTGGTGCCGAACCTCCGGGGCCCCTCGGTCTGGCTCGATGTGGGCGCGAACATC
>JANMQK010000059.1:0-7133 GCA_031370485.1 Acidobacteriota bacterium
CGATGCCGAGGTGCGACGCGTCGTCCTGCGTGTTGCCCGCCGGGTCGGGCGCCTTCTCGATCGCCGCGGGCTCGGCGCGGGGGCCGACCCCTCGGAGGCCGACCCGCTCGGCGCCACGCAGCCGCTCCACGCGGGGCTCGCCGCCGCCACGCTCCGCGGCCGGGCCGCCGACGGCCGGTCCCACGTCCGGCGCGGCGACCGCGTCGACCCGGAGCATCTTGCGAACCCCGCGGCTCCCCGCTGCGCCGCCGACTCAGGGTTCACGCTGCATGCCGACGTCGCCGTCCCCGCCCGCGACCGCCGAGCGGCTGGAACGCCTCGAGGACGGGCACCTGATTTACCGGCTGCGGCATCGCTGGCGGGATGGCACGACGCACATCGTGTTCGAGCCGCACGAGCTGCTGGAGCGTCTCGTGCCTCTCATCCCCGCGCCCCGCGCGCACCAGGTCAGGTACCACGGTGTCCTGGCCCCCTGCCCCGGCTGGCGCGATCGGATCGTCCCGGAGACACTTCCTTCAAGAAAGGCCGCCCGATTCGCGTGCTGCGGAGGCTCCGGGACTACCGCAGAAGGGGAAGCCGGTGCTTCGCTGCCTTCAGTCCTGCGCCGCTCAGTGGAGGACTCGACAACCGCCGGCAGGAGCACCGCGCCGGCCCCGGACAAACGCCGTTATCCGTGGGCCGACCTGATGCGCCGTGTTTTTGCATTTGAGGTCCTCGATTGCCCCGAATGCGGCGGGCGGCTCCGGATCATCGCAGCCATCCATCCACCCAAGGCCACTCGCGCAATCCTTGAGTGCCTCGGCCTCCCGTCACGCGCCCCGCCCGCCGCCCCCGCACGGCCCACCGCTGCGCCCGGGGATTACTGATCTCCGCCAGTCACCTCGCCGCATCGCGCGACGCTCCCCACAACCCACCGCTCCGCCCCGCTCGACGCCCCGCAAGGGTCCCCGTGTGTCCGCCACCCGGTCTGCGCCACCAAGCCGCGCACTGTCCGCGCCGCCGCCGCAGCTTGAATCTCCCGCCACTCGGTCGCCGCTCCGATTTCAGGTTGACAGAACACCCACTATCGGACCCTGGAACCCAGCTTGTCCTTCCTATGAGCACACCTGATCACTTTTGGGAGACGAGCCAGTTTTTCTTCCAATCAAGTCACTGCGGGAGACCAACACGCCGCATAAGGTCTTGAAAGCGCGGGTCTGAGCGCAAACCGTCCAACTCTGGCACAGATTTCAGGAAGAGTATTCCGTAAGCGCCATCCTGATAGGCCTTCTCCAGCCACTCGAACGCTGCATCCTTGTCGCCGAGGCGCGCATAGATTGCTGCCACACTAAATGGCGAGACATAGCGCCGCTTCGCTAGCTCTTTCAATTCACCCAGGACTTGCTGGGCCTCGTCTCTCCGCCCCGATGCCGCATAAACATACCCAAGGCCCCCTACTGCTCCCGGGCCGTGCCCCGACAGTTCTACTGCTTTCCGCGATTCGGCAATGGCCTGCTCGAACATTGACTTGTTTGCATAGGCTAGCCCCAGGAGCCAGTGCGCGATAACGAAGTTTGGATCTAGCTCCAGGGCTCGCTGGTATTCCTCAATGGCCTGATCGTACCGGCGTACCAAATAATAATTGAACCCCAGACTCCGGCTGATACCCGGTGAGACGGGGTCTAGCTGCTGGGCCCGTTTGCCCACCGCGATTGACTCCTCGAACCGCCCCATCGCCGCTAAATACTGCGAGTACCACTCGTGAGCCTCTGCGTAGTTCGGGTTGAGTTCGAGTGCCCGTTTGAACTGCCGCTCAGCCCCCGACCAGTCCCAGTCGCCTCTAAACTTGTATTCTGCGAGCGAGGTATGAGCTTCGGCGAGCGTGTCGTCTAGTTCCAGTGCCTTTTGCGCAGCTAATTTGGTCTTTACCATAGCCTCCCTGGGAGGCAGGGCGGAGACAAGGACGCTGCCGAGCGGGATGTAGGAGTCGGCCAGCCCGCTATAGGCCAGCGCATAATTCGGATCTTTATCTATAGCCTGCTGGAAGTAATCGATGCCTCTCTTGAGTGACTCTTCGTTTCTCTTGTTCGAGTAGAAGCGGCCTTTGAGATAAAGCTGATAAGCTTCGACATTGTCTGTGTAACGCTTCGCCACGAGCGTCTGTTCTTCGCCGCTTAGTTTCAAACGTAGCTTGTCAGAAATCTCTCGTGAAATTTCTGCTTGCACTTGAAGTATGTCTGAGAGCTTGCGGCTGTACTGTTCACCCCAGATGCGGCTGTTGTTTCGCGCATCTACCAGCTCTGCGCTGATCGAGAGATTGTCCCCGCGCTGCGTGACCCTGCCTAACAGGATTGCTCGCACTCCCAATTCGCGTCCGACCGTCTGCGGGTCTATCTCTTTTCCCTTGTAACGGAACGCGGAACTGCGCGCTATCATTCTCAGACGAGGCACCTGCGAGAGGCTGTTGATCAGGCTTTCGGTAATACCGTCAGAGAGGTATTCCGTGTCGGGATCAGCATTCACATTGACGAAGGGCAGAACCGCGATCGAGTCTATCGCCACGCCTCTTATGGCCAACCAATAAACTGCAATACTTATCGCCGCAAGGATTGCCAACGACAGCGCTACAAAAGCAAACCGGCGGAAACTGTTGCGCGGCTGGACTGTTGATTTTTCAGCGGTGATTGCACCGGTGCCACTATCTCTCTGGAGATTGAGTAAATCTATCGATAAGTCACGAGCCGATTGGTAGCGCCGCTTGCGATCCTTTTCTAAGCATTTGCGCACGATGCGCTGTAACTCGTCAGGCGTGTCGGGCGCGAAGCGCGCAAGTGGAGGTGGCTCATGCGTGAGAATCGCTGAAGCGCTGGCGGCTGCGCTCTCGCTGGCAAAAGGCCGCCGCCCGCTTAATATTTCATAGAGCAACACACCGAAGCTGAAGAGGTCGCTACGCGCATCGACTACTTCGCCGCGCACTTGCTCTGGCGACATGTAGGGCACCGTCCCAAGGATCGCGCCTGGCGTGGTCAACAAGGTCTGGGTCTCGGCCTCCCTGTCTATCGCTCTGGCAACAACCTTCGCCAACCCGAAATCCATCACCTTCGCCTGCCCGCGCGGCGTGATGATGATGTTCTGTGGCTTGATATCGCGATGGATGATCCCGTGCGCATGCGCTTCTGCCAGCGCGTCGGCAACCTGCGAGGCGATCGAAAGCGATTCTTTCAACTCCAGCGGCTTGCGCTTGATTCTCGCATCAAGCGTCTCGCCCTCAACGTACTGCATGACAATGAAGCTGCGTCCGTCCTCTTCGCCAACTTCGTGTATGGCGCAAATGTTCGGATGATCGAGCATGGCCGCCGCGCGCGCTTCTCTGACCAGGCGCTTCCGGGCGTGTTCATCTGAAATTGTTTCTGTTGGTAAGAGCTTGATTGCCACCCGGCGGCCAAGCTGTGTGTCTTCGGCAAGATACACTTCACCCATTCCGCCCGCGCCGAGTTGCGAGCGAATTTCGTAGCGGCTGAGACGAGTGCCGGGAGAAATGGTCATTTAATGTAGCGCAAAGCGCATAGGCCAGTCGAATCCGACCCGGGACGCCTTGCTCGAAGTGCGCAGGGCCTTCAGCAGGGCAGGGAGGCTGGCGGGAACTCCGGAGAAGATCGAGCCGTCCTCCTTGCCCCGCCTCTCGTCGGTCTTGATCTGCTCCCACTGGACCAGCACCTGGTCCGCGGTGCTCAGCCCCGCGTCCCCGAACACGTGGGGATGGCGCCTGACGATCTTGTCAGCGCCCCCTTTTATGACCTGTTCGAGATCGAAGCGCATAGGAAGTTCAAGCTGAGATTATTGGTCCGATAAGGCCTAATCTGTCAACTTGGGATGGACGGAGAGACCGGGTGGCGGGCGCTCTTCTCGGCATACGACCAGAGTCCGCTTCACTCGATGTTCTTCGAGAAGCGCCCGCACTCCCCGCAGATCTTCGCTGCGCACTCTTTTGGCCGACTTGAACTCGATGGCTAGATCGAGATTCCCGATGATGAGATCGACCTCGTGGCGATGGCTCATGCGCCAGAATGCCAGCGGCGCGTGGCGTCCGCTGTAGGCGAGGTAGGCGCGAACCTCGTTCAGCAGGAAATGCTCGAAGGCCCGGCCGAAAAGATCGGACCCCTCCGAGATTCTGCCTGCTTCCGGGTTCAAGAAGTTCGCGACACCGATGTCGAAGACGTAAAACTTCGCGGTTTCGACCAGCCGGCGTTTCTTCGCTTTCCTCCACGGCTCGAGAGTGAACCCGAGCAGGGTGTCCTCGAGGATCTGGAAGTAGTTGCGAATGGTCGCGGCCGAGACGTTCGTCTCGCGTGCTATGTTCGCGTAGTTGAGCTGCTGCCCGTGGGTCAGACCAACCACCTGCAGGAAGCGAGAGAAGGCAGGAATGTTCCGGGTCGCCGCTTCGTCGATGATCTCTTCCTTGATGTACGTGTTGACATACGCCCGGAGAAGAGGCGAGGGATCCTCCACGAGGTAGTGGCTCGGGAGGGTGCCCTGGTTGAACACACGGTGCAAATCGATCCGCGGGATCTCACGACTCGTGAGTGGGAGCAGATGGAATTCGACCGCCCTGCCGCCGAGCAGGTTGCTCGATTTCCGGCGCAGCTTGCGTGCACTCGAACCGGAAAGCACGAAGCGAGTGGAGGTGTTCTCCAGCAGCCAATGAACTTCTTCGAGAAGGTCGGGTACCTTCTGGATCTCGTCGATGACCACGACCTGGGGGCGGTCTGCCAACGTCTGCTCCCGCAAGTCACGGGGACGAACGCTCAACTGGGCGGCGAGACTGGTGTCCAAAAGGTCGTAGAACCTGGCGTCTGGGAATTGCTGGTGGAGCAAGGTCGTCTTCCCAGTCTGCCGAGGTCCCCACAGAAAGACCGCCGCGGACATGGTCGCAGGGTTTGGAGTCCATGCTAACTTCAATTCACGCCCAGCTTGTCCTTCCTATGAGCCAGCCGGGGGCGCGGGCGCGGCCCCGCGCGCTGCGATTACGAAACTAGCGCCGGCCGGGCGGTACGTCAGGGAGATGCCAGTTGCGCGGAGCAGGTTCGCATCGTACCTGATTGATCGAGCGGAGATATCTCCCGAGGAATGCCGCCGCACGGCGAGCCGGGACAGCAGGGTCGCGATCATGAGAACAATCGAAGAACCGATGGGCCGGCGGCCGCAGATCTGGGCGGTCGGAGGCGGCAAGGGGGGCACCGGCAAGTCGCTGGTCGCCGTCAGCCTTGCCATCCACCTTGCCGGGAGCGGACGCCGGGTCGTGCTGGTGGACGGCGACCTCGGGGCTCCGAACCTGCACACGTTCCTCGGTCTCGATCCTCCGCCCGTGGCGCTTGGCGACTTCATCAAGGGAAAAGCGCCGTCGCTCGACGCCGTGGCGGTCGAGACCGGTGTTCCCCGCCTGCGGCTGATCAGCGGCGCGCGGAACTGCCTCGATCTCGAGAGCCTGAAGCATTTCCAGAAGACCCGCCTGGTGAGGTTCCTCCTGGGCCTGTCGAGCGACGTCGTGGTCGTGGACCTGGGCGCGGGAACATCGCTGAACGTGCTGGATCTCTTCTCCATCGCCGACCGCGGGGTGATGGCGATCCTCCCCGAGCCGACGTCTGTCGAGAACTGCTACCGCTTCCTGCGGGCCGCCTACCTCCGCCGCCTGCAGACGCTCGGCCAGAGCCTCGGGTACCAGCCGGTGGTCAACCTGGTCCTGGAGCACCGCGGCCGCTACACGGTGCCGCGACCCGAGGAGGTCCTCGAGGAGATCCGCCGGATCGATTCCTGCGCCGCCGCCACGCTCGGGGCGCAGCTGAGGTCGTTCCTCCCGCGCCTCGTCATCAACCAGGCGCGCGACGCGCGGGATGCGGGGCTGGGAAGCCTGATCGAGACCGTGGCGCGCCGCTTCGTGGGGATCCCTGTGGCCGCGGCCGGGTCGATCCCCTACGACCCGGTCCTGGTGCGCAGCGTGAAGTCGCGGCGGCCGTTCCTGATTGAATACTCGCGTTCGAGCACGGCGAGGGCGTTTCGCGCCGTCGCCGAAGCTATCATCACCCCCTGTCCCGAGCGCGAGCAGGGGCCTGTCGATCCCTACTCGATCCTCGACCTGCACGCCGGGGCCACGCACGAGGATGTCCTCGCCGCCTACATGCGCCTGAGGCCCGCCCTGCGCTCCGATTCGCCCGCCTTGATCTCTCTCGACTGCGAGGCGGAGCGGCTTTCGGCGCTGGCCGAGGTCGAATCGGCCTACCGGATACTGTCGCGAAATCTCTCCGTGCCGGGGCGCCCGCCGCAGCGAGCCCTCGAGTTGTAACTCCCCCTTCCGATCGGCTATCCTCGCCCGCCCCGCGCGGGATGGAGGAGCCATCGCATGATCAAGACAAGGCGTGAGTTCCTGGTCGGTTCGATGGCAGCGGCCGCGGCCGGAGTGGTCGGCGCCCGAACTGCCGGCGAGCACGCGCCACCGGCGAAAACCCCGGCCGCCGGCGCCCCCAAAGAAGCGCGCGGAGGCTCCGAGGCGCTCCTGAAGGGGGACAGCGACCATCCGCGCCCCGCCACCTTCGACCGCCTCGACGAGGCCTGGCACCGGGCGACCATCAAGAGGTTCCAGGCGCGGCTTCAGGAAGAAGGGATCGACGGGGCGCTTCTCTCCGACCGCTGGAACATCATCTACCTCACCGGACTCTGGTTCACCTCCACCGAGCGGCCGTTTTTCGTCTTCATCCCGGCCGGCGGCGCCGAGCCGACCTGGTTCCACCCGAGCCTCGACCGCGACCTCGTCGGCTCGTGGTGGATCAAGGACAAAGAGACCTATTTCGACTTCAAGCACGGCGAGGGGGCCTTCCCGAACCTCGGCAAGGTGCAGATGGGCGAGACGGTCGACCTGCAGCGCTGGGTCCTCAAGGGGCTGAAGAAGCGAGGCTGGGCCGGCAAGGTGATCGGTGTCGATTTCCCGGTGACCGCCGACCTGACCGAGGCGGTCCAGGACCTCCTGCCGAAGACCACGATCAAGAAGGCCGGGGAGATCTGCGAGAAGATGCGGATGGTGAAGACCCCTGAGGAGATCGCCCTGACCCAGCGGGCGATGAACTACTTCAGCCGCATCCACGCCTTCGCGCGCGACTACA
>JANMQK010000107.1:0-26539 GCA_031370485.1 Acidobacteriota bacterium
TCGACTGGCTGATCGTCCTGCCGTGGGCCAAGAAGACCAAGGACACGATCGATCTCGCCGCTTCGCGTCGCATCCTCGACGAGGACCACTTTGATCTCGAGAAGGTCAAGGACCGGATCCTGGAGTTCCTGGCGGTGCGGAAACTCAAGACCGACTCGAAGGGGCCGATCCTCTGCTTCGTGGGCCCGCCCGGCACCGGCAAGACGTCGCTGGGCCGCTCGATCGCGCGGGCCATGGGACGCTCGTTTCACCGGCTCTCGCTTGGCGGGATCAGGGACGAGGCGGAGATCCGGGGGCACCGGCGGACCTACGTCGGGGCGCTCCCCGGGCGGATCATCGAGGGGCTCCGCAAGTGCGGCACCCGGAACCCCGTCTTCATGCTGGACGAGATCGACAAGCTGGGTTTCGATTTTCGGGGCGATCCGGCCTCCGCCCTTCTCGAGGTGCTCGACCCCGAGCAGAACGTGGGTTTCGTCGATCATTACCTCGACCTTCCCTTCGACCTCTCCTCCGTCATGTTCATCACCACGGCCAACATCCTCGAGACAATCCCTCCCCCGCTGCGCGATCGGATGGAGGTGCTGGAGCTGCCCGGCTACACCAATGAGGAAAAGACAATCATCGCGAGGCGCTACCTGATCCCGCGCCAGTGCACCGAGAACGGCATCAAGCAGGAGGACATCGAGATCAAGGACGCGGGTCTCGCGATGATCATCTCGAGCTACACGCAGGAGGCGGGCCTGCGCAACCTGGAACGGGAGATCGCAAAGATTTGCCGCAAGCTCGCCCGAAGGCGTGCCGAAGGGGGCACCGGCCGGACCGTGATCGGCCCCGACGACCTGATCGGCTTTCTGGGGCCGGAGCGTTTCACGAGCGACGTGGCCGAGCGTATCGGGCAGCCGGGAGTCGCGATCGGTCTCGCCTGGACCCCGTTCGGCGGCCAGATCCTGTTCGTGGAGGCGACCAGCATGCCCGGGGGGAAGTCGCTCGCCGTCACCGGGCAGATCGGCGACGTGATGAGAGAGTCCGCCATGGCGGCGCTCTCGTTCATCCGCTCGCGCACGAAGTCACTGGGCATCGAGGCGGACTTTTTCGCGAAAGTGGATCTCCACCTGCACGTCCCGGCGGGCGCCATCCCGAAGGACGGCCCTTCGGCTGGCGTGACCATGGCGGCGGCGCTGACGTCGCTTCTGACCGGCCGCCCCTGCCGGCCCGGCACCGCCATGACCGGGGAGATCACCCTGCGGGGCAAGGTGCTGCCGGTCGGCGGGATCAAGGAAAAGATACTCGCGGCGCGGCGTGCCGGCATCAAGACGATCATCATGCCCGCCGCCAACGAGAAGGACCTGCTGGACATTCCCAAGGAGGCCCGCGACGCGCTCAAATTCCACTTCGCCGACACCGTCGACCAGGTCCTGGAGGCCGCGCTGCAGCCCGCCGACTCCCGCACCCGCCGACCGGCTTCCACGCGGGGCGGCGCCGCCCCCGGCTCGAAGCGCCGGCGCGGAGCCCCCCGGCCGGACCGCGCCGCCGCCCACGCCAACCCTGACTGACCGTCCCGGCCCGGCGGCTCAGCCCTTGATGACGCCGATCGGCACGAGCCTCGCGACCCGGCGCGAGATGCCGGCGCGGTGCACGACGTCCACCACCTCCGAGACATCCTTGTAGGCCTCGGGCATCTCCTCCGCAATCGTGGCGTACCCGTCCGCCCTCACCGTCACGCCGCGCTCCTCCATCTCGCGCACGATGGACCGGCCCCGGGCTTTTTTCCTGGCCGCAGTGCGGCTCATGCGCCGCCCCGCGCCGTGGCAGGTCGAGCCGAACGTCTCCTCCGCCGCCTTCTGCGTTCCGACCAGCACGAAGGAGTAGCGCCCCATGTCGCCCGGGATCAGGACCGGCTGCCCCACCTCCCGGTAGGCCAATGGTGTCTGCGGGTGGCCCGGGGGAAATGCCCGGGTCGCCCCTTTCCTGTGCACGCACAGCTCGCGCTGGCGGCCCTCCACCTTGTGGGTCTCCATCTTTGCGATATTGTGGCAGACGTCGTAGACGACCCCGACGCCGAGATCCCGGGGCCCCTTCCGGAACACCTCCTCGAGCGACTGGCGGACCCAGTGGGTGATCACCTGCCGGTTGCCGAACGCGAAGTTGGCGGCGGCGTACATGGCACCCATGTAGCGCCTCCCCTCCGGCGATGACAGCGGCGCGCAGCAGAGCTGCGGGTCGGGAAGGTCGATCCCGTAGGTCCGCGCGGCGCGCAGCATGATCTGCAGCGAGTCGTCGCAGACCTGGTACCCGAGACCGCGCGAGCCGGTGTGGATCGAGATCGTGACCGCGCCCTCCTCGAGGCCGAGCACCCGCGCCGCGGTCTCATCGTAGATCTCCGCGACCCGTTGGACCTCGACGAAGTGGTTCCCCGACCCGAGCGTCCCCAGCTGCGTGCGGCCGCGCTCGCGGGCCCTGTCGGAAACGAACTCGGGATTGGCGCCCCTGAGCCGGCCCCCCTCCTCGATGTGCAGGAGATCGGCGGCATCACCGAAGCCGTTCCCGACCGCCCAGGCAGCCCCTTCGACGAGCAGCTTCACCTCGCTCCTGGCATCGAGCTTCAGGTCCTTGCGGTGCGACCCGACGCCGGTGGGGATGTTTCGGAAGAGCGCCTCGACGAGATCCCGCATCCGGGGGGCCGCCTCCTCGAACGCGAGGTCCGTCCGCAGGAGCCTGACGCCGCAGTTGATGTCGTATCCCACGCCGCCGGGGGAGACGACCCCCGTCTCGGCATCGAACGCCGCGACACCGCCAATCGGGAAGCCGTATCCCCAGTGAATGTCCGGCATCGCCGGGGACGCGCCCACGATGCCGGGGAGGCAGGCGACGTTCTTGACCTGCTGGAGGCACGGGTCGTCACGGAGCCCCTCCATCAGGTTGTCGTCGGCGTAGATGATTCCGGGGACCCGCATTCGATCGTGCCGCGGGATCCGGTAGCGGCAGTCGTCGATCCTCTCGCAGGGAACATGGGATTTTTCGGGCATCAGAGGCGTCTCCCCGGCACGCAATGGAATTATAATCCCGGCCGCCAGGCGGGTTTTCCGGGGAGGGCCATCCGATGGCGGATCGGTACTGGGTCACGGGGACGGACGGCAGGGAATACGGCCCGGCCCCGCTCGAGATGCTCGGACAGTGGATCGCGGAGGGGCGCATCGTCCCCACGACGACCGTGCGCAAGGATGGAGGCACGGCCGCCGATGCCGCGTCCTTCCCCGAGCTGGCGGCGCACTTCGCGTCGCGGTCCGGGGCCCCTCCGACGGTCGCGTCCAGCCAGTTCCGGGTGTGGGATTTCCTGGAGCAGGCGTGGGACCTCGTGAAGCCCAACTGTCTCCCACTGGCCGCCATCTTCCTCGTCATGGCCGCCCTTTTCGGGATGCCCTACCTGGGCCCGTGCCTCCATTTCATCATCGGCGGCGCCATCCTGGTCGGGGTCTGGAGGGCCATTCTGGGAATGATCGACGGCCGCGCCCCCAAGGTCGGCATGATGTTCGAGGGATTCGACCGGTTCGGAGACGCATTCCTGGCGGCCCTGGTCCGACACCTTCTGATTATTCTCGGATATTGTCTCCTCATCGTGCCCGGGATCATCCTGACCCTGATGTGGGCCTTCACCTTCCCCGTGCTCAGCGAGACCCGGCTCGGATTCTGGGAGGCCATGCACCGAAGCGCCGTTCTGACGGAGGGGTACCGCTGGAAGCTGTTCCTCCTGGCGCTGGCCTGCATCCCGGTGCTTCTGATCGGTTTTCTGGCGCTGTGCGTGGGTCTGCTTGTTGCGATACCGGTCTGCATGACCGCCTTCGGGTTGGCCTATCGCTTCCTGCAGCGGCAGAAGCAGGCGGCGACTGGCGCGCCTTGAGGCCGGGGCATGTCCCTGGATACCGCGCCTCCCCGCATCATTCCGCCCTACTCGTCGGCGCGGCGCCGTGAACGCGCCGCCGGAGCCCTGTTGATCGGCGCGATCTTCGTGGCGGCCGCATTCCTGCCGGCGCAACGCCCCCTGCCTTTCGATCTCTGCCTGTTCCACCGCCTGACCGGTCTCCCCTGCCTTGCATGTGGTCTGACCCGGTCGGTGTGCCTTCTCATGCAGGGGCAGTGGCTCGCCAGCCTGCGCATGCACCCCGCGGCGGTGCCCGTCCTGGCGGCGCTCGGAGTGGCCGCGGCGGTGATGGGCTGCGAGGCGGTGCTGGCGCGGCCGCTCGACGGCACCCTCCCGCGGCGGCTCATCGAGGCCCTGCTGGCGGCCGGCGGTGCCGCGGCATTGGTGGCCTGGAGCGCCCGGATTCTCCTGTCCTAGATATCAGACTAGATATCAAAGATGATGCGCACGCGCCAGGAGGAGCGCCCCCGGACCAGCCGGATCTGGTGATAGGTGACCGCCTTGACCTCGCGCCGGGGTCGGTGGCGCGCGCGGTCCATCGGCTCCCCCTTCACAACTCCCTTCGCGATGAAGCGCGCCCGGTCGACCCGCTCGACCTCGCAGGCGGAGAAAACCCATCCCCTCGTCTCGTGCAGGTAGAGAATCTCCGTCAGCCAGCGGACCAGCAGGTCCTCGAGCCCCGCCCCTTCGACCCGCACCACGAGGCGTCGGCGCGGACGGACGGTCCGCCGCCCGCATATCAGATCGAAGAGGGCGTGCGCGGCGTTCTCGAACAGGCGCGGCAGGGTCGCCCCCCGGACAACCGCCCCGATGTCGGCCGTGTGCTCGAAAAATTCGTAGCCCCGCGGCAATTCCTACCTTCCGCGACCGCCGCGGCGGCGCCCCCGTCGGCCGCCCTGGCCGCGGCCGCCCGTACTTCCGCCACCCGCACGATGGCCACCCGCGCCCCGCCCGTGCGAGCCCAGGCCGCTTTTGCCAGACCGTGCCGCCTTTCCGGTCGCTACGATCCTTTCGGCCTTTGCGCCCTTGCCGGAGTGGCCGCCCGAGACGGCCCGGGCGCCGACTGCCCGCCCCTTCCCCACGGCGCCGGCCTCCCCGGCGAGCGAGAAATCGAGCTGCAGGATGAAATGGTTGACGCGGTCAAGCCGGACCCGCACCGGGTCCCCCAGCTTGAACACCCGCCCGGTGCTCTCCCCCTTGAAGAGCTGCTTGCGCTCGATCAGTTTGTATTGATCGTCCATGAGGGACTCGATCCGCACGATGCCGTCCACGTAGTACTCGAGAAGCTCCACGAAGAACCCGTACGGCTGGACGGCGATGATCAGGCCGTCGAACTCCTCGCCGAGCCGCCCCTCCATGAAGCGCATCTTCTTCCACTCGACCAGCTCGTTTTCGGCGGCGTCGGCGTTGCGCTCCATCCGCGACGACTGGAGCGCGATTTCGGGGAAGGTGGCCTCGGCCTCGGCGCGCTCGTCGTCCGGGAGCGCGCGCCCGGAGAGCAGGTCCTTGAGCGCGCGGTGGACGATCAGGTCGGGATAGCGGCGGATGGGGGAGGTGAAGTGCGTGTAGCAGCGGCTCGCCAGCCCGAAATGGATGTCCTTCTTCTCCGAGTAACGGGCCTGCTTCATCGAGCGGAGCATCAGGCGCGACAGGAAACGCTCCTCCGGCTTCCCCTTCGCCATGTCGAGGAGTTCCTGGAAGGCCGCGGGCTCGATCGCCGTGAAGGGTTGCGGCAGCCGGTAGCCGAACGCCTGGGACACGCGGTCGAAGTCCTCCAGCCGGCGCGGGTCGGGACGCTCGTGGATGCGGTAGAGCGACGGCACGCGGGCCCGCCACAGGTGCCGGGCGACGGTCTCGTTCGCCGCCAGCATGAACTCCTCGATCAATCGGTGCGCCACGTTGCGCTCGAGCGCCACGATGCCGGTCATCTCCCCGGTCGCGGCCAGGACGATCTCGGGCTCGGGAAGGTCGAAGTCGATGCTGCCCCGGCCTGTCCGCGCCTTGTTCAGGATGCCGCTCAGCTCCTCCATGAGGCGGAAGACGGGGACGAGTTCCCGGTACTTTCCCATGAGCTCGGGGTCGCTGTCCCGGAGAATCCTCGCGACGTTCGTGTAGGTCATGCGCGCCGCGCTCTTGATCACCCCCTGCGCGAAGCGATGGGAAATCACCGCGCCCTTCCCGTCGAGGGTCATCAGGCAGGACTGCACGAGGCGGTCGACCCCGGGGTTGAGCGAGCATATGCCGTTGCTGAGGCTGTGCGGCAGCATCGGGATCGCCGTGCCCGGGAAGTAGACGCTCGTACCCCGCTCGCGGGCTTCGGAATCGAGGGGGCTTCCCGCGCGAACGTAGTGGGCCACGTCCGCGATATGCACATGAAGGTCCCAGGTGCCGTCCGCGTGTTTCGCGACGTAGACCGCGTCGTCGAAGTCCTTCGCCGTTTCGCCGTCGATCGTCACGATCGGCAGCCCGCGGAAGTCCTCGCGCTTGGCTATCTCTTCCGCGGGGATGGGGACGGCGACACGCTCCGCCTCGTGCAGGACGTCCGGGGGGAACGCCTCGCGCAGATCGTACTTGCGGATGATCGTCCTGAGATCGATCCCGGGATCGTCGGGATGCCCCACGACCTCGACGATGTTGCCGATCGCGCGCCGTCCCTCCTCCGGGGGGCGGGTGATCGCGACGCCGACCACCTGGCCGTTTACGGCCCCTCCCACCTCCCCATCGGGGATCAGGATGCCGCTCTCGAACAGCCGGTCGTACGCCTCGACGTACCCGGGGCCATCGGGCCCCCCCTGCGACCGGTAGACCCCCAGGATGCGCCGCCGCGAGCGCTCGAGCACCCGCTCGACTACTCCCTGCGCCTTCCCCCCGGCCTCTCTCCGGACGATACGGACGAGCACGCGATCGCCGTTCATCAGATCGCCCATGGCGGGGGGCGGTATGAAAATGTCCGGGCCCCCCTCGTCCGGCGTCACGAAGCCGAACCCCCGCGGGTTTCTCTGTAGGCGGCCGGGGACCATGCGGCCCCCACCCGCCGCGGAGACTCCCACGCCCCGCGGGGCGTGGCCTTTGACGGCGGGACGGCGCGCCCCGTCCCCCCGCCCCGCGCCGGGGAGCGCGTAGCGGTTGGGATCGAGCCGGACGATCTCCTCGTCGCTGACCAGCGAGCGCAGGACCCGCTTGAAAGTGTTACGGCTCCGCTTGTTGATCTTCGTCAATGCCAGAAGGTCGCGGACCGAGGCGGGGCGGTAGCCGGGGCGCCGGACCGTGTCGAGGATCGCCTTACGGATGCGACTCTCCTCGCGATCGTTCGTCAACGGGGAGTAATGTCGGCCGGGGGCCGCTGGACCGGATTCATGGTCGGCACCGGCGGAGAGTAGCCGCGACACTCGCCGTCCGTCAAGAGTCCATCGGTCGGTCGAATCCCGGGCGGACGATCGCATGGTCGCGCCGCAGGGGGGCCATGCTATGCTATCGGCCCCTGGACGGACACTTGCTCCGGACGTGCCGAAGTGGCGGAATTGGCAGACGCGCTAGATTCAGGGTCTAGTGCCCGCAAGGGCGTGCAGGTTCAAGTCCTGTCTTCGGCACCAACAACTCTTCGGAACCGGAATTCCCCGCCCCGACTGTCGTGACACTCAGCGCGCGTGGTCGTTGAGGTAGCGCAGGACTCCCCGCACCGAGATAAAACGCAGGGGCTTCCCTTCGTCGACCACTGGGAGGTGCCGGTAGCCGGCCACGGCGATCTGATGCATGGCGCGGGCGAGGGTGTCGTCCTCCCGCATCACGGTCGGGTCGGGCGTCATGACGTCGCGGACGGGGATTTTCTTGGTATCGAGCCTGCGCCCGGCGACCTTCTCCAGGGCGTCGCGCTCGGTGAAGATGCCGACCAGCCGGCCCCGGTCGACGACCAGGGCGCTCCCCAGCCGCTGCGCTTTCATCTTTGCGATGACCTGGAAGACGGCGTCGGAAGGAGCCACGGTGAGCGCCGTGGCCGGGTCGAGATCCTTGAGCGGGGTCTCCATGATGCGGCGCTGCAGGCCGTGCGTGGGCCGGGGGATGTCGATCGATCGCAGGTCCTGCCCGCAGTGCTCGCAGGCATCGAGGCCGTCCATGTTGGCGTGGCCGCAGTCCGGGCAGGTCATTCTTCTCCCCCTCCGGTGGTGCCGATCAGGACACCGTCCAGGTGGCCCCCGAGTTGAGCAGCCTCTCGAGGCTGCCGGCCCCGAGCTTCGCGGTGGCCTGGTCCGCCTGCTTCTCAACGACGTCCTCCAGGCAGGGGCGGGACGCGTTGTAGAAAACCCCGACCGGGACCGGGTAATCGGGGTAGGTCAGCCGCGACAGAAGGAAGGCCAGCGTCGGCTCGGTCGCGTTCTCGTCGTGCACCAGAAGATCCTTTTCGGTGATCCCGTCCTTGCCGAGGGTCACGACCTCCGGATGGAGCCCGTTCAGGCGGATCCCCTTGTCGTGTTCCTTACCGAAAATAAGGGGCTTCCCGTGCTCGAGCGAGATCATCCGGTCGCTGCGCACGTCCCGCGCCGTGAAGGCCTCGAAGGCCCCGTCGTTGAAAATGTTGCAGTTCTGGTAGATCTCGACGAACGCCGTTCCCTTGTGCCGCGCCACGCGGTCGAGCGTTGCGGTCAGGTGCTGCGTGTCGGTGTCGACCGACCGCGCCACGAAGGTGCACTCGGAGGCCAGCGCCACCCCGAGCGGGTTGATCGGCTGCTCCGCGGTCCCGAACGGGCTCGACTTGGTCTTCTTGCCGAACTCGCTCGTCGGCGAGTATTGCCCCTTGGTCAGGCCGTAGATCCGGTTGTTGAACAGGAGGATTTTGATGTCCAGGTTCCGCCGCATGGCGTGGATCAGGTGGTTGCCGCCGATACTCAGCCCATCGCCATCCCCGGTCACCACCCAGATCGACAACTCGGGGCGGCTGATCTTGAGCCCGCTCGCGAGCGTCGGGGCCCGCCCGTGGATGCTGTGGAACCCGTACGTGTTCATGTAGTACGGGAAACGGCTCGAGCAGCCGATCCCGGAGATGAACACGATGTTCTCCTTGGGGATGCCCAGGCTGGGCATCACCTTCTGGACCTGCGCCAGGATGGAGTAATCCCCGCAGCCCGGGCACCAGCGGACCGTCTGGTCGCTGCTGAAATCGGCCTTCGTCAGCTTGGGGGGTGGCAGGACTGCGCCTTCCGTGGGGGACGACATGGTTACACTTCTCCCAGAAGTTTCTCGACCGCTTCGACAATCTCGGAAACTTTGAATGGCTTCCCCTGGACCTTGTTGAGGCCGATGGCGTCCACCAGGTAACGGGCGCGCATCAGCAGCCGCAGCTGCCCCAGGTTGAGCTCGGGGACCAGCACCTTCTTGAACCGGCCCAGGATGCTTCCGAGATTTCGCGGGAACGGGTTGAGGTGACGGAGGTGGATCGACGACACCGAAAGTCCCCTCCCCTGCATGCTCTCCACAGCCGAGGTGATAGCGCCGTAAGTGCTTCCCCACCCGACGACGAGGACCTTGCCGGACTCCCTCCCGAGGATCTTCACCTCCGGGATGTCGTTGGCGATCCGGGCGATTTTCTCCTCGCGCAGGCGGACCATCTTGTCGTGGTTCAGGGGGTCGTAGCTCACGTTTCCGGTCACGTCTTCCTTCTCGAGGCCCCCGATCCTGTGCTCGAGGCCCGGTGTCCCGGGGACGGCCCACGGTCGGGCCAGCGTCTTCGGGTCCCTCTGGTACGGCAGGAATCCTTCCTTCTGGGTCCGGAAGGCGACTTCGAACTTCGGAAGCGCCTGCGGCCCGGGAATCCTCCAGGGTTCGGACCCGTTGCCGAGATAGCCGTCCGAGAGGTAGATGACCGGCGTCATGTAGCGGGTGGCAATCCGGAACGCCTCGATGGCCATCCAGAAGCAGTCGGCCGGGGTGGCCGGGGCCACCACCGCCACGGGACATTCGCCGTTCCTGCCGAACATCGCCTGCAGCAGGTCCGCCTGCTCGGTCTTGGTCGGGAGCCCGGTGCTCGGCCCGCCCCTCTGGATGTTCGCTATCACGAGGGGGAGTTCGGTCATGACGGCGAGCCCGACCGCTTCGCTCTTGAGAGCCAGCCCGGGGCCGCTCGTGCCGCACAGCCCCAGGGATCCGCCGTAGGACGCGCCGATGGCGGCGCCGACGGCGCTGATCTCGTCCTCGGCCTGGAAGGTCTTGACCGGGTAGTTCTTCAGGCGGGACAGCTCGTGCAGGATGTCGCTCGCCGGGGTGATCGGATAGGAGCCGTAGAACAGCGGCCGGCCGCACAGCAGCGCGGCGGTGATGAAGCCGGTTGCCGTGGCCTCATTGCCGGTGATACTGCGGTAGGTGCCCGGCTCGAGTTGCGCCTTGCGGACCCGGTAGTGCTCTGTGAAGGTCTCGGTCGTGTCGGCGTAGTTGTACCCGGCCTGCAGCGCCTGGATGTTGGCGCGGGCGATCTGCTGATTGTTCTTGAATTTCTTCTCGATCCAGTCGCGGGTGTAGTCGACCGGCCGCTCGTACATCCAGAACACCAGCCCCAGCGCAAAGAAGTTCTTGCAGCGGGTCGCCTGCCTCCCGCCGAGGCCCGTGTCGGCGACCGCCTTCAGCGTGAGGCTCGTGAGCGGTATGTCGAACAGGCGGTATCCCGCCAGACTTCCGTCCTTGAGAGGATTTGTCTTGTAGCCGGCCTTCCCCAGATTACCTTCGGTGAAGGCGTCGCTGTCCAGGATGAGGATTCCTCCCTCCTCCAGATCGGCCACGTTGGATCTCAATGCGGCGGGATTCATGGCCACGAGAACGTTCGGCTGGTCGCCCGGCGTCCTTATTTCGTGCGATGAAAAATTGATCTGATAACCGCTCACGCCGGCAAGCGTGCCGGCGGGCGCGCGGATCTCCGCGGGGAAGTCCGGCAGGGTGGCCAGGTCGTTTCCGAACAGGGCCGTCGTGTCGGCGAATTGCGTTCCGGTGAGCTGCATCCCGTCTCCGGAGTCTCCGACGAAGCGGATGACGACCTCGTCGATTTCCCGGACGACAGGCTTGGATGGCAGGGTCTCTGTTTGCGTACTCACGACTTTTCTTGTCTCCACGACGGGCCTCGGAGGCCCGCACAGTTATGCCCGCTCAGCCCCCTTCGGGGGTCGTGAATTCCTGCTCCGGGCTCGGCGGCAGATTGACGACCTCCGCCGGGTAGTGCTCCGCGATGAAGGTGATGATATCCCGGGCCGCGATCATCCCGGCCCGCTCGCCTTTCTCGTCCACCAGGGGAACATGTCGGTATCCCTTTTCGGTCATCAGCCGGACCGCCTTCGCGAGCGGGTCGTCAAGCCTCAGCACCTGGGGGTCCGGGGTCATGAGGCGATCGATCGGAGAGGCGTCGTCCACGGGGGCCTCGAACAGCTTGTTCAGCACGTCCCGCTCGGTGAAGATCCCGACGAGCCTGGTCCCGTCGCAGACAAGGACGGCGCCCACCCCTTCGTCTTTCATGATCCGCAGCGTGTCCACGACACTCGTCCCCGGGGGAACGCAGGCGGGATGGGAGCGGGGCAGCCTTCCGATGGTCTCCTTCCTCAGTGTGTCTTCGATCGTCATTCCGTGTCCTTCCGGGCCTTCGACTATACCCCTTTTCTCGCTCCTCGCGGAGCCATAAACATAACCGCCCGCCCGGTGCCCAGGCAAGTCCGGGGCGACAATTGCGCCGTCCTGTGGTATAAACCGCCTCCTGAACCCCGTTTCTCATGGGTCTCGCGGAGCACTGATGGCGAAGAACCAGGACATGGCGCGGCCCGGCGGGCTCCAGCGCCCCATCCAGTCGAGAGGTCCGGCGGCAAAGCCGAGCCTCGTCCCCACCGACCCGCTTCCGGGATGGCTGGCCGCCGTCCAGGTTCTCATCCTGCTCGGAATTCCGATCACCCTTCTGCTCGTGGCCCGCCTCATCCTGCACCACTTCTTCCCCGAACTGGGATATTGACGGCTCCTCGCGAACTGCGTAGGATTGCCGCCTGAGATCCCCGCCCGGCCCGGGCGGGACGGCGGTTTCCGGGCATCCGGCACAACGAGTCGCGGACACAAAAAGCCCCCGAATGAATAGCGACGATCACGGCATGCTGGTGGCCCACTTCAAGGACGGCCAGATCTCCAAGGGCTTCTCGCGCGATTTCGATCCGGCCGGGGAGTCCTTCCACATGGTGCGGCGGGACGGCGAGGTGGCTACCTCCCAGGAGATCCGCCTCGATGATCTCAAGGCCCTCTTCCACGTGAAATCCTGGGGACGGGAGAATCGGCACCGGGGACGCCCGCCCGGATTTCCCGACGTCCTGGCGATCGACGGGCACGAGGGCGCCCAGCCCATCAAGACGATGCTGGAGTTCTACGACGGCGAGAGGATCTTCGGCTACAGCCTCGATTACGACCCGGGGCGCAGGGGATTCTATGTCCTGCCGGCCGACCCGGAGGACAACAATCAGAAGATTTTCGTCCTGAATTCCTCGCTCGTGAACATCCAGATCTTCCGAGAGTGAACCGCACTTTCCCTCCGATCCTGCTCGTTCTCCTGCCCACCCTCCTGCTCGCCGGGTCGTGCGCCTCCCCCGCGCGGAAGGCGACTCCAGCGCCCCCTCCGAGGGCGCGCACCGAGATCGTGCTGTCCTCGCCGGCTCGGGGCGAGAGATCGATCGAGGTGGCCGATCTGGCGTTCGCCTATTTCAGGCGAACCTATTACCACAAGGCCGCGCCCCGGGCCGAAGCGCCCGGGGGACAGCGGCTGGAGGTCGCCGATCGAAGGCGCGAGTGCCGTTGTCTCCGGCTCGAGGACTGGTCGAAGGTCAAGTTCCGCAAATTGCGCCAGATCGAGATTCTCTACCCGGAGGGCGCGGGCGAAGCGCAGGTGCGCGTGACCTACCGTGACGGCAGGCTGCGAACGCTGCCGGCCGCGGAGCTGTACGGGGGGCAGTCCGATTTCCCGCCGGTGTTCATCGCGACCGCCGCCGACGGGGTCCAGGAGTACCCCCTCGTCCTCCCCGGAGACCCCGGGGTCCGCTGGCCCGAGGAGACCCTGGTCCGCATCAATTTCATCCGCCGTTGAGCCGATCGCACCGGGTCCTGACCCCGCTCGCTCTCGTCTTCGCGGTTTCGGGCGCGGCGGGGCTGGCGCTCGAGGTGACCTGGGCGCGCGCACTGTCCCAGATCCTCGGAAGCTCGCTGCAGTCGCTGACGATCGTCCTCGTGGTGTTCCTGGGCGGCCTCGGCGTGGGGGCGTCGATCGCAGCCAGGCTGGCGGCCGGCGCGCGGTCTCCTCTGAGGCTCTACGCCCGGCTCGAGATACTCCTCGCCGCGTACGCCATTCTCAGCCCGGGTGTCGTGGCCCTGCTTCTCCGGACGCTCGAGACCCTTGGCGCGGAGATCCAGCACGCCACGACGCTGGCCGGGCTCCGTTTTCTTCTCGCGGTGGCGGTCCTGGCCCTGCCGACGGTGGCGATGGGAGCGACCTTTCCTGTTCTCGTGCGGGAGGCCGCCGATCGAGGGATCCCTGCGCAGGCCGCGGTCTCGGTCCTTTACGGCGCCAACACCGTCGGGGCGGCGGCCGGCGCCCTGCTCGGCTCATTCGCGTTCCTCCCGTTTCTCGGAACCCGGCTGTCGTTCGCGGCAGCCGGCGGACTGAATGCCCTGGCGGGAACGGCAGCTTTTTTCCTGGTGCGAGCCTGGAGGGTGGACCAGCCTGTCTTACCTCCCGGGACGCCTTCAGCCGCGTCGGTCCCAAGCGGGGCGCTGCCCGGCCCTCCCCCCGCGGGGCGGCGCCTCGTGGCCGCGATCGCGGCGCTCTCGGGGGCCACCGGGGCGGTGCTCCAGGTCGGCTGGACCCGGGCGATGACGTTGGCGTTCGGGTCATCCGTCTATGCGCTGGGGCTGACCCTCGCCGCCTACATCCTCGGGCTCGGGCTCGGCCCTTTCGCCGCCCGCTGGCGTCCTCTCCGCAAGGTGTCCGAGAGCCGCCGGGCGGCCGGCGCGCAGTGGATCCTCGGTGTCCTGTCGCTCTTCCTGATCCCCGTGCTCGGATCCCTGCCATCCGCGGCCGCCCTGCTTTCGGGCCTGATGGAGAAAGCCCCGATTGCGACACTTCTCATCGAATTCGGCATCGTGCTGGGGCTCGTTCTCCTGCCATCCATGGCGCAGGGAGCGACATTCCCGGCGCTCGCGATCCTCGCCGCCGGGGGCCGTCGTGAGCCGCACGAGAGCGCCGGCCGCATCTACGCCTCGACCACCTGGGGGTCGGTCACCGGGTACATCGCCGCCGGGTTTCTCCTGATTCCCACGTTCGGTACCAACCGGACCCTGGCGTTGGCCTCGGTAACGGCACTGGCGCTGAGCGCGGTCCTCGCGTCAACTCGTTCGCTCACGGGGCCTGCCCCCACGGGCGCCCGGCGGCTTGCGCCGGCGATCCTCGCAGCCGCGCCGCTCCTGCTCCTCGCCCTGTCGGGGTGGGACAGGAATCTCATGACGGGGGGCGGTTTTCTCTACGGGCCGGTCTACCGCGCCGCTGCCGCGCGGGAGCCGCTGCGGCTCGCGGTGCGCCGCCGCGGGGAGATCCTCTTTTATGCCGACCGCGGGGAGGGACTGGTGACGGTCCGCCGCAGCCCGGCCGGCATCCTGTCGCTGCAGATCAACGGCAAGACCGAGGCTTCCACGGGCGGCGACATGGCGACCCAGATCCTGGCGGCGCACCTTCCCCTGCTGGCCCACCCGCATCCAGACAGGGTGCTTGTGATCGGCCTGGCGAGCGGCATCACGCTGGGTGGCGTCGAGAAGCACCCGGTCGCCTCGATCGAGGCGGTCGAGATTGCACCCGCGGTGGTGCAGGCCGCGAAAGCGTTCGACGAGGTGAACGGCGGCGCGCTCGACGACCCGCGGCTGGACCTGGTGATCGACGACGCCCGCAGCCGGCTTCTGCTGAGCCCGGGGCGATTCGACGTGATCACCTCCCAGCCCTCCAATCCCTGGGTCGCGGGCGTGTCGAACCTGTTCACCAGGGAGTTTTACCGCCTCGTCAAAAGCAGGCTTCGTCCCGGCGGGCTTTTCTGCCAGTGGGTGCAGGCTTACCGGATCGACGCCGGGGACCTGCGCGGCATCGTCCGGTCATTCCTCGAGGTCTTCCCCGACGCGACCCTCTGGGAGGAATCCCCCGGCGGCGGCGATTATTTCCTGCTGGGCGGGGACGGGCCGCTCCGGATCGACCCTGCGCGGCTGGGCGCGGCGGGCGACCCGGTCTGGCGCGATCTCGCGAGAGGAGGCATCGAGGGGCCGGCGGATTTTCTCTCCCGCTTCGTCGCCGGGCCGCGCGGGCTGGCGGCGTTCTCGGCGGGCGCCCGGCTCCATACCGACGACGACCTCTACCTGGAATGGCGCGCCCCGCTCTCCCTGTTCCGTGACACGCTGCGGCTCCAGACATCGGCCCTCAACCGCCACCGGGAACCGGTTGTTTCCATCCTGAGGAAAGGGACGCTCGAAAAAAACCCTGCGCTCGCCGCGGCCCTCGCGGAGCGCCGGCGGAGCAGGGATTCACGCGTGGCCGTGGCCGAGAGCCTCCGGCAGGCCGACCTCGATGCCCTGCGTGACCCATTCCTGGCGGCCGGGATCGAGTTTCTCCGCGGCGGAAGGTATGTCGAGGCGGTAGGCGCGCTGACGCGCGCCGCGGCCAACGGCCCCGAAAGCGCCGGCACGCATCTTCTCCTTGGCGAGGCGTACGGGCTTGCCGGGCTCGAGGACGCGTCGATCGTCGCCTACGAGGAGGCCGTGCGGACGGACCCCGGCCTGGCCCCCGCCTGGAACGCGCTCGGCCGGCTGTTCGCGCGCCGCGGCTTGAACGACGCGGCGCGAACCGCGTTCAGCCGCGCCGTCCAGGGCGACCCCGGCCTGGCGGCGGCCCATAACAACCTCGGCGCGGCGTTGCTGCAGGCCGGAGATCTCCAGGCAGCCGAGCGGAGCATCCGGGAGGCGCTGCGGATCGATCCGCGGCTGCCGCCCGCGGTCGCGAACCTCGGTCTGGTGTTCAAACGCCGGGGCGATCTCGCGGGCGCCCTCAGGCAGTACCGCGCCGCGATCGATCTCGATCCGCTCAACCTCGACGCGCGTTTCAACCTCGCCGCGACGCTCCGCCTGGCGGGACGCGTCGAGGAGGCGCGCCGCGGGCTTCTGGAAGTGCTGCGGATCGATCCCTCTGATACCGGTGCGGCGCGGGCCCTGCGGGACATCGATGCCCCCCGGGGCGGGTCTCAGGCGGAAAGAAGCAGGGGGATGTCGTGACCGGACTCGCCGCGGTCGAGCGGCCTTGGCTCCCGGCCGGTCTGCAGCGGCCCGAGCAGGGCGCTCAGGCGTAGCATTGCCCGGACGAGCCCGCGCGCCTTCGAGACGCGCAGCTGGATTCCGCGGCGGCGCGCCATCTGCCTGCAGACGAGGAGCAGGCCGATGCCGCCGCCGTCGATTAGCGGAACGGCCTGGAGATCGATAACCAGGGCGCTCGCACCACGTTCGCAGGCCCGGCGCACCCTGCCGAGAATCCGCTCGCCGCGGGGGCCCGCCACCAGCGGACCTTTCAACCTTAGACTTATGGTTCCTCTGCTCTGCCGCTCTCGGATGGTGGCCGTACGGGTCATCGCCGCGCCTCCCCTGCCTCAGCCTCGGGCCTCGTGCACTATAACGACGGGCCCGGCGCCCCGGTTCCATGGAATCCGGAACCCCGTGCGGCCGGAAGAGAAACGCCCGGGCCCCTAGGGCTTTCCGCCGGGCGGCGCGCCTCCGGCTCCGGCGGGCGCGCCTGCGCCGGTCACCGCAGGGGTTCCCGCTGACGCGCCCGCCTCCTTGATGATCGCGTCGAGTTCCTTGTTGATCGCCTCGAGGGACGAGGCGGGGGCCGAGGCGACCGGGCGCCAGGCCATGTCGCGCACGCGGATGACCCCCTTCTTGTCGGGAGGACCGATGACGAGGTGCTGCGAGCGGGTCGCTCCCCCCTCGGTGTCGGGTTCCTGCTGCAGGGTCAGGTCGAGCGCCGGGCTCCGCGCCAGCGAGGCGCGCAGGGCCTCGGCCGGGTGATTGTCGAAGGACTGCGCCTTGAGCTCGGCCAGCGTGCGCAGCAAGGCCTCAACCGTATCGGCTTTCACCGTCCCGGCGGACAGGCCGCTTGCCTTCCAGGTCTTGTCCTTCTGGCGCGCGAGCACCAAGGCCGGCTTGCCGGCGCGGCCCGCCGTGATGCTCTCAACCCGGTACTGGCTCAGCCCGAGCAGGTCCTTGCGCCTGAGATCCCCGGCCGCCGGCTTGAGCTTGGGCCAGAAATCGGCGGGAACGACCATGACCGCATCGCGCCCCGAGGCCTTGACGTAACGGCCGCCTGCGGTCTCCCGGCCCACCAGGATCGACTTCTCGGCGTCCCAGCCTTCCTGGAGAATCGTGAGGCGGCCCTCCGGCGGGCTGAGGCCGAAGCGGCGCAGATCGGTTTCGGACGCCTTCTCCGCGGCGAAACTCGCCGCCTTCATCCCCCCGGCCGCGCTCAGGAGGTCGTTCACGGCCGGGCCGTCGGCGGGGGCTTCGAACGGCTCCTGGATCTTCCAGCCGTCCTCCGGCTTCTGGAGAAGCAGCGCCTCCTTGCCGCGCTCGACGCGGACCCTGGTGACCCTCCACGGGTCGAAGGCAAGGACCGTCTTATCGCGGAGGTCCAGCAAAGCCTTCTTCGCGACATCTCCGATTGAGGCGCTGACGACGGCGATCTCCTTCCCGTCGGGAAGGAGCGCGAAGCAGGTCCCGCCGATCGGGTTGCTGTCCCCCACGCCGATGCTCTGCGCGCCCGCGCCCGCGGCCGGCTCGAGCGTCACCGTCGCCGCCGGGGGGTCGAGGTGGTAATCCTTGCGGTTCTCGCCGGCCCCGAGGCGGCGCTCGATGCGGGCCGATTCGATGGAGGCGAGGATCCCGTCGACCGCCTGCTTGTCCGCTGGGGCGGCGAGAGGTTCCGTGATCGACCAGACGTCCCCGTCCTTCTGGACCCGGACGGCCCCCTTGTCGTTCTGGATCCGGATCGCCTTCACGGTCGCGCGATCGAGACTCACGACCCTGTCCCGCGCCTGCGCGGACTTGAGCCGCTCGTCCGCCCCGCGAAATTCCCTGAAATAGACCCAGGCGCCCAGAGCGACCAGCAGGACCACGGAAACGATCGGACCGGGGTTGCGTTTCATGGGCGGAGCGCTCAGAGCTTCCTGCGGCGCCACCAGATGCCGACACCGGCCACGGCGATGGCCAGCGGCGCAAGGGCGACGATCGTCCAGAAGTAATAGAAGACCTCTTGGGGCGACAGGATGACGATCCGCGGGGTCGTGGACTTCGGGCGGATGGAGATCAGGTCCTCCTGCTCGGCCAGCCATGCTATGCAGGAGAGCCCGAGGTCGCCGTTCCCCGAGGCGTTGAAGTAGGTGTTGCTGAGAAAGGCGGAATTGCCGAAAAGGATGATCCGGGTCTCCGCCTTCGGAGGCGTCTTCTTGTCCGTGTCGCTCGCGTTTTTCTCCGCCCCATCCAGCTTCTTCTCTATGGCCACCCCGAGGGTGAGAGGGCCGGGCGTGTCGACGCCCTGGTCGAGACGGATGCGGCCGGTCTTCAGCTCGGCCTCGGCGTTCTTCTCGCCCCAGGACATGCTCGAGGTCTTCGCCAGGCTGGTGACCGTGACACCCGCCGGGGCCGGGTTCTTGACCTCGATCGACGAGGCCAGCGGGAAGAACGTCTGGAAATGGAAGTTCTTCGTGATCGGGTGCGTCTCGTCGTAGCCGTCCGGCGGCACCATCGGGACCCGCGGGTCCTGGCCGAAGATCTGCGACACCCTGTCGATGACGATGTCCTTGCGGGCCTCGACCCCGTAGGGCGCCATGAAATCGCCCAGCCCGGGGTCCGTGTCGGGGTCCTCCATCAGGAAGAGCCGGCCGCCCCGGTCGAGGTAATCGGTGATCATCTGCTTTTCGACCGCGAGGAAAGGCTTTTGCGGCCCGGGGATCATGACCACGCTGGCGTCCGCGGGCACTCCCTGGCTGAGTATGAGAACCTTGCGGGTGTAGTGCTGCTTGTCGAGGCCGGCGTCGAGGAGGCTCAGGCCGTTTCTCTCCTTGTCCGTGAGGCTCCGCTCGCCGTGCCCGGAGGTGACGTAGACAACGAGCTCGCGATCCTTCGTGACCTTGATGATGGCGTTGGTGAGGGCCTCTTCGTCGGCCGTGTTCACCCGGCTTTCCTGCTTGCCGCTCTCGACGACGATCGTACCGTACTCGGTGATGCCGTAGCGCTTGACCTCGCCGGGGCTCTTGTCCGGGTCGACGTATTTCACCGACAGCTTCGGGCTGTGGTACCTGTACTCCGCGAGGAGGTCCTCGAGCTTCTGCCGGGTCGGCTCGAGCTCGCGGTAAAACGCCGTGATCGACACATCGCGCGGCAGCGACTCGAGAACCTTGACGGTCTGCTCGCTCAGGGAGAAGGCCTTGTTCTCGGTCAGGTCGAGCCTTCCGCTGTGGCGGCCGGCCAGGAAGTTCACCAGGATCAGGATGGCCACGACGCTGAGCGAGTAGCCCGCGCTTGCCCCCGCCGCCTTCGCTCTCTTGCCTTTCAGGAACGCGATCAGGCGTGCGCGGTTGAGCGCGATGCCGGCCGCCAGCAGGAGGAGCCCGACCCCGCCGACGGCCAGGCAGAGGGCGCTGCGCCCCGGGGCGATGGTGTAGAGGATCACGCCGGCCACCGCCAGGAGCGCTCCGATTCCCGTGCTGTATCCCTTGAGGAATCTCATCATCGGCCGGCCGTCAGCGCCATCGGCGCGACTCCACCACCCGCTGTGTCAGGAACAGGGAGAGAAAAATCACGCTCGCGTAGAAGACGACGTGCTGCGAATCGAGCAGCCCTTTGCGGAAATCCTGGAAGTGCTCGAAGATCGAGATCCGGTTGAGCAGGTCCCCCAGGGTTGGTCCCCCCAGGCCGAAATGGAGCCTCTCCCAGAGCCCTGCCGTCAGGAGGTTCATGACCCCGGCCAGCGTGACCGTCGCCGAATCCGCCACCCAGTTGATCACCCAGAGCATCAGGAAGGCCCCGAAAGCGCCCACCGCCGCGACGATCTGGTTGTCGGTCAACGAGGAGATCAGCAGACCGATCCCCAGGAACGAGAGGCCCATCAGGAACACCCCGAAATAGCCGACCAGCGTCGGCTTCATGTCGGGATGGGCGCCGCTGTTCAGGATGAGGAGGGGGTAGCTCAGCGTGACCCCGATCATGACCATCAGGAGGAACGCGGCCCCCAGGTACTTGCCGAACACGACCTGGCCGCTGGTGACCGGACAGGTGAAGAGCAGCTCCGCCGTCCCGCTGCGCCGCTCCTCCGCCAGGAGCCGCATCGTCACCACCGGGATCATCAGCAGGAAGATGATCCCCATGCTGCCGAACATCGGGCGGATCACCATGTCGTTGACGTTGAGCTGCTGGAATATGTACGGGCTGTTCCCGTAGCGCAGGCAGATCTCGGAAAACCGCCACAGCGAGACCCAGAAGATGTATCCGTTGAGGGCCAGGAACACGCCGATGACGACGTAGGCGAGCGGCGAGCTGAAATAGGTGCGGATCTCGCGCCAGGCGATGGCCAGGGTGTTTCTCATGCCGCCTCACCCCGGATTATGCGGATGAAGATCTCTTCCAGGCTGAGCGTGATCGGCCGCATCTCGACAAGGCCCCAGCCCTGGCCGACGGCGCGCGCCGCGATCTCTTCGCTCGGATCCCGGTCGCCGTCGATCTCGATGATGTAGGCGCCGGGCTTCCCGTCCGACCGCGTCACCGAAGTCACCCCGGTGATCGCGCGGAACTCCGCCTCGACACCGTCTTTGGCCCGTGCCAGGCGGACGGCGACCTGCCGGGTCCTGGAACCGCGGGCCGCGAGGGCTTCCAGGGTCTCGTCCGCGGCGATCCGCCCCTCGTTGATGATCAGGACGCGGCTGCAGGTCATCGTGACCTCGGCGAGGATGTGGGTCGAGAGGATGACCGTGTGCTCGCCGGAGAAGCTCCTGATGAGATCGCGGATCTCCCGGATCTGCGAGGGGTCGAGCCCGACCGTCGGCTCGTCCAGGATCAGGACGTCCGGCTCGTGCAGAATTGCCTGGGCAAGGCCGACCCGCTGCTGGTACCCCTTCGACAGGAGCCCGATCAGCCTTCCGGCGACCGGGGTCAGACCGCAGCGCTCCAGGGCGCGGTCGACACGGGCCTTGATCTGCGCCCGCGGCACGCCCCGGATGGTCGCCACGAAATCGAGGAAAGGCCGCACCAGCATCTCGTGATAAAGCGGAGGATGCTCCGGCAGGTAGCCGATCCGTTTCTTGACTTCGATCGGATCGTCCTGCACGTCGAAGCCGGCGACCCGCGCGCTTCCAGAGGTGGGCGGCACAAACCCGGTGAGGATGCGCATGGTCGTGGTCTTGCCGGCGCCATTCGGGCCCAGGAAGCCGAGGATCTCCCCTTTGCTGACCGAGAAGCTGACGCCGTCAACCGCGCGCCGCTCTCCGTAAACCTTCGTGATGTTCCGGATTTCAATCATGGCCTGGCCTGGATAACTCTCCCCGCCCACATCGAGCGGCTGATAACCTACCAAAGGTCCGGCAGGATTTCCACCTTCGTCATGGGCGCGATAACCTAGCGCCGGTCGGTCGGCGTGTCAAGCAGCCACGCGACCTCACCGCCTGCCACCGCGCCGTGCGCATCGCCCTCCGCACCGGTCCCCTGGGAGGGAGGCAAGGGGCGGAAGGCATTGACCCACGCGGGTTTCCCGTGCTAGCTTGACTTCATTCGCACCCACCACAGGGTGTAACGAGGACCGGCCGGGCGTCTCTTGCCCGGGAACATGAAATCGACGCCTGAGGCTGATGGGCAAGGGAGATCTCGACCATGATTACGAACGGGAAGGGAGTCGCGCGAGAAGTCAATTCCTGGACTGGGTGTCTCCTCTTGACCGCCGCCATGCTCTTTGCGATACCCGGTACCGGCCTGCTGGCGCGCGGTGCCGCGAGCGATGAGGTCGATCTTCCTCAGGCCGCGATTGCGTCCCTGCCTCACGCCCCGGTAACGGGTGCAGGGAAAGCTACAGGAGGAAGTCCCGGGGCGATCGACAGGAGCTTCGGCGCGGGCGGGATCGTCACGACGGCTTGCCCGACAGGCTCGCCCACGAGGTCTGTCATTCTTCAGCCGGACGGAAAAATTGTCGTGGTCGGTGCGGGATGCGTCCTCCGCTACACGCCGGACGGTCTTCTCGACGACGGATTTGGCTCCGGCGGCCGCGGCGCGCCCGGCCCGGCAAACTTCTACGCTTTCGCAGGCGCCCTTCAGCCCGACGGGAGGATCGTGGTCGCCGGAACCGCCTCGAGCGCTTTTTCTATCGTCCGATACAATGCGGATGGGAGCCTCGACACTCTCTTCGGTACTGGGGGGATGGCGACGACCGGCCTGGCGGACGACTTCGAGGCCGCCGTCGCTGTCGCGCTTCAGAGCGACGGCTCGATCGTGGCGGCCGGGTACCGTACTTCTCCGCCCTTCGACCTTGGAGTTCTCCGCTACAGGCAGGACGGGAGCCTCGATCCGGGGTTCGGTTCCGGCGGAATCGTCAGGTCCGCTTTCGGACTGCCCGGCTACGTAAACGCCGCCTCCGTACTCGTACAGACGGACGGTCGAATCGTGATCGTGGGAACATACGTGACGCAGTACGATTTTGCGCTGGTCCGCTACAACAACGACGGAAGCCTGGACACCGGGTTCGGTTCCGGTGGCCTCGTCACGACCCATTTCCCGGGATTCCTCTCCAACGCCACCTCCTCGGTTCTGCAGCCTGACGGAAAGGTGGTGGTCGCGGGCGCGATATCCACGGGCACCATCAACACGAGCGACCTCGCCCTCGCCCGCTACAATTCTGATGGAACCCTCGATGCGGGTTTCGGCTCAAGCGGCAGAGTCGTCACAGATCTCTTCGGACTCGACGACGCCGCGAATGCCCTCGCCCTGCAGGCCGACGGCCGCCTGGTCGCGGGAGGCTACTCATTTAGACGCGTCAAAAAGTCGGAGGTGAATCAATTCACCCTCGTTCGATACTCTCCCTGGGGGAGGCTCGATCTCACCTTCGGAAACAAGGGAAAGGTCTGGACTGCGATCGGCGCATCGTCCTTCGTCCAGTCCTTGGCGGTCCAATCGGACGGCCGGATCGTCGCGGTGGGACTCACGATTCCCGATACGCCCATTGATCCTGAGGTCGCCCTGGCCCGTTACTTCCCCTAGGCGCGCAATCAGCGGCCGCCGGGCTTGGGGTGTTCGTTCTCTGAGGCCGATTCGGCGAGGTAGCCGTGGGCGGTGGCGTAGAGCACCATCACCTGGCGGTCGGCGGGGGGGAACCAGGGAGAGGTTTCGGTGCGTACCGTGAGAAACGGGAGAAACCTCCGGAGCGCCAGGAGGCGGGCGGCGGCCGGCGGCAGGGGATCGAGAACGCGGTTGTCCCTGGCCGGCTCCCGGCTCGTGCCGGTGGTGTCTCCGGCTCCGATCAGGTAGCGCACTCGATGCCCGTCCTTGAGACCAATCCATTTCACGCCGAGGTCCCAGTCGAGGAAATCTCCCGCCACCGCCCAGCGGGCGCCGGAGATTTCCCCTTCCAGCACCCTGCGGCCCGGGTAGGAGGGGTCGGGTGCGAAACGAACGGCCGTCTTTCCCCACCCGGCGCGGTGCGCGTCGATCCGGCCAACCCGGATCGTCCCGTCATTGGGCTGGAATCCGGCCTGGGCCAGCGAGAGGAACACCAGGGCTGCGCCCACGAACGGCACGGGCAACCCGGTCAGGAGCGCGACGAGCCGGTACTTCGCGGTCCCCGCGCGATAGGGAGCCCCGTAGGTGAACCGGGCGCGGATCGCGCCGGCCAGGCGCCAGAGAGCGCGCCCCGTAATGAGCAGCCCGGCAACGGTCACGACGAGCCCGATAACCTCGAGTCGTCCGATGCCGCCGCTCACCGCCGCGCGCCGCGCACGCTTCCGACCCTTGACCCCGGCGCCATCCTTGCCGATACTGACGGCGACCGCCCCGGGGCGGAATCAGGAGAAACGCCTTCATGGAGGCTTGCCGATTTGTCAGCAGCTGGGGCGGCGTCGAGCGATGCGGGGACCCCGTCTACCGGTACGGGTTCTGCCGGTTTCATTTCGAGTGCTACCTCAACGGAGAGATCACGGAGCGGGGGCTGATCTCCGAGCGCCTCGATGATCAGGGGCGGCGCCGCGCCATCAATTTCCACGGCCTGCGCGCCGCCACCGGGCCGCTTGCTTGATGCGGTACGGCTTTTTCTGATACTCCCAAACCGCGCGGTTGTGTTCCTCCAGCGTCGCCGAGAAGTGATGCCGCCCGGTGTTCATCGACACGAAATAGAGATAGTTGGTGTCGGCCGGGGCCACCGCCGCGGCAAGCGCCGACCGCCCCGGGTTGCCGATGGGTGCCGGGGTCAGCCCGCCATAACGATACGTGTTGAACAGCGAGTCGATGTCCAGATCGGCCTTGCGTATGTTGCCGTCGTATTGGTTTCGCATCGCGAGGGCATAGATCACCGTCGGGTCGCACTGCAGCCTCATGCCACGGCGCAGCCGGTTGTGGAACACAGATGACACGATCGGGTCTTCCTCCACCGAGGAGGTCTCGCGCTCGATGAGCGAGGCCAGGATCACCGCCTGACGGACGGTGAGCCCGTGCTCGCGGGCCTGCTGGACCCAGTCCGCCCGGAACACCTCGCGGAAGCGGGCCACCATCACGGCGACGATGGCGCGGGGCGGCGTGCCTTTCTGCAGGCTGTAGGTGTCCGGGAACAGGTACCCCTCGAGATCGACCGCGTCGGGGTCGAGATCGGCGATCATCGAGACGTCGCCGAACGGCTCCCGGTACTCGTCCTGCGAACCGAACCCGGCGCGCGCGAACTGGGCGAAGATCTCGTCCGAGCGCGTCCCTTCGAAAACGGTTACCTTGTGATAGTAGACGTCGCCCGCGATAATCTTGTCGAAGACTTCCCCCGGGGTCATGGGACGGCTGAAGGCATACTCGCCGGCCTTCAGGCCCCGGGCCCGGTTCGTCAGCCTGAGCCAGGCGGACGCCATGGAAAACGGGCGCACGACCCCCCTCTCCTGAAGCAGATCGAGAGCCCGGGTCACGCCGGTGCCGGGCGGGATCTCGACGATGGCGTAGGCGGCTCCGTAGTCGCGGTAGGGGATCGAGACCCAGAGGGCGACACGAATCGCCATCGTCGCGGCGACCACGCCGACAACAATCCCGGCGCCGGCCAGCGCGACAAGCCAGGGGCGGCGTGCCAGGCGATCCTTGATCATGTGCCGCTCCCCTGACGCCGCGAATCGAGATAGGCCTGGAGCAGGATCACCGCCGCGACCTGGTCGATGACTTCCCGCCTCCGCGCCCGGCTCACGTCGCCCTCGAGCAGCGACCTCTCCGCCTGCACGGTGGTGAGGCGCTCGTCCCAGGGCACCACCGGCAGGCCGGTGGCTGCCCGGACCCGCGTCATGAACACTTCGGCGATCCGCACCCTTTCACCCCGTGTCCCGTCCATCTCGAGCGGCAACCCGACGACGATGCGGCGCGCCTCGTGCTGCCGCGCTAGGTCGCTGATGCGCTTCAGGTCGGCCTTCCAGGAGACACGTTCCAGGGTCTGGACGGCGCTTGCCATGACGCCGAGCGGATCACTTACGGCCACTCCGATGCGCCGTTCGCCGTAGTCGAGACCAAGCGTCCGGCCGCCAAGAGCCTCGATTGTGCCCATGGAGCGTAAGTTACACGCCACGCCGGGGGGGGTCAAGCAGAGAACCGGCTGTCAGCGGGCAGCCTGCGCGGCGTCTTTCCAGTGCTTGATCTTCGGGATGTACTCGGCGGGCTTGTAGTCGGGGCTGTTCTCGGCCGTGTGACAGGTCCCGCACGACGAGACGTCCGCCCGGCCGTATCCCTGGAGATCCACGTCGGGATGCCGGCTCGACGGCCCGTGGCACGACTCGCATCCGACGTTGATCAGGGTCGGCGTCGCGTGGGCGTCCACGAACCCGCGCGGCTGGCCGTGGCCGATCGTGTGGCAGCCGACGCACCTGGGATTGAAATCCTGGCTCGACTTCACCAGCGTCGCGAAGGCGCGCGCGTGACCGGTGCGCGACCAGGTCGCGAACTCGGCCTCGTGGCAGGGTGCGCACCGCTCCGACCCGGTGTAGAAGGCCTGGCCGGCCGGGCCGGGCCCTGCGGGGGCGAACGGGTTCCCGGCCTGCGCCTGCGACCTGTTGTAGTCGTTCAGGGCCTCCCGGGTCGTATCCATCAGGCGGGCGAGGGTCGCGTCCTCGGGCCAGTCGCGGGTGAGGCCGACGATCGCGCGCTGTGTTGAAGCGACCTGTCCCGACCCCTCGATGAAGATCCGCACTTCGCCCAGGTTCTTCCCCTGGTCGCCGATGTAGAGGATGCGGGTGCGTCCGATCATGGAATCCTCGGGAAAATCGTCGGTGCGCGTCTGGATCGCCCCGCGGCCTCCGAGGACCAGGTCGATCGCCCCGGCTTTCTTGGCCAGCAGGC